>NZ_LGIW01000015.1:1200000-1521162 GCF_001275385.1 Exiguobacterium sp. BMC-KP | reverse complement strand
CAGCGCATCAAAGTCTACTCGTCATCGATCAATTATTAGGAAGCGTGCTTGATCATTTGACATATCCGACAATGATTCAGGTGCCACACTTAGATGTAGACTGGACGATTTCATCACGCCAAGATTTAGAAGAAGTGTTGCTTGCCCATCAACAGGAGCAACAAGCGTTACTGGAATCGATTCACATGTTACAACGAATGGATCCGTTTCGAGCATTGCTCGTCTTAAGGTCGGATCAATTGGTTCATCTTGAAGAACGAGAGCTCATCGGATCAGATATGGAGAATTGGTTCTCGGCGTGCGAAGAACTCGCAGGTCTAACATTTGAAACCGAAGACGCGGGACGTGTCTTAAGTCCGCTAGCACAGCAGTTATATCGAGCGTCACATATTCTTTATCCGGAAGTCATCGCATTCGAGCAAATTTACTTCGATTGAGACATCTGGAAACGATTCGTTCAACAGTGGTAATCGTCAGAACGATTGTGCTATAATGTGACTTGTTGTACACACATGTACGCTAATTGACAATTTTGGAGGGACTCAGCATGACTGCAAAATGGGAAAAACAATCAGGTAGCCTCGGCGTCCTCACGTATGAAGCGCCTGCTGAAGCATTTGATAAAGCGGTAGACCAAGCGTTCAAGAAAGTCGTTAAGACTTTGAACACACCAGGTTTCCGTAAAGGAAAAATGCCACGCGCAATGTTCAACAAAATGTACGGTGAAGAAGCACTGTACCAAGATGCACTCGATATCCTTTATAAGGACACAATCGAAGGTGCAGTCGTCGAATCAGGAATCGAGCCAATCGCGCTTGAAAACATCGACGTTGAAACACTCGAAAAAGGCAAGCCAGTAGAATTCAAAATCACGTTCGTCATCGAGCCTGAAGCTACACTCGGTGAGTACAAAGGTCTTGAGTACACAGCAGTTGAAACGAACGTTACTGACGAAGACGTCGACGCTGAACTCAAAACATTACAAGAACGCGGTGCAGAACTCGTCGTTAAAGAAGATGGCGTCATCGAGAATGGCGATACAGTCGTATTCGACTTCGCAGGTTTCGATGGGGAAAACCAATTCGACGGCGGAACTGCTGAGAACTACTCACTCGTCATCGGTTCTGGAAACTTCATTCCTGGATTCGAAGAGCAGATGGTCGGTTTAAAAACTGGCGAGCAAAAAGATCTTGAAGTGACATTCCCTGAGGAATACCACGAAGCATCACTCGCTGGAAAACCAGTTACATTCAAAGTAACAATCCATGAAGTCAAAGCTCAAGAGCTCCCTGAATTGACAGATGAGTTCGCTAAAGAGATGGATGAAGAAGTTTCTTCACTCGACGAGTTGAAAACAAAAATCCGTACACGTCTCGAAAACACACGCAAACAAGAAGCTGATGCTTCAATGCGCGATGAGTTAGTCGAAGCGGCTACGAAAAACGCAACAGTTGATCTTCCAGAAGTCATGGTCGAAAACGAAGTTGAGCGTATGGTCCAAGAGTTCACACAACGTATTCAATCACAAGGTATCGACCTCAACATGTACTTCCAGTTGACTGGAACGACAGAAGAGGCAATGCGTTCTGAAATGAAAGAGCAAGCGGAAGAGCGCGTTAAAGCACGTCTCGTCCTCAAGCAAATCGTTGCTGACGAAAAAATCGAAGTAACAGACGAAGAAACACAAACTGAACTTCAATCAATGTCAGAACTCTACAACATCCCTGCAGATCAACTTGAAACGATGCTTGCACCACAAGGTGGACTTGAAACGCTTAAAGGCGATCTTCAATTCCGTAAAGCTATCGATGTTCTCGTCGACAACGCAAAAGCAAAATAAGCCATTTCATGGTTTTCGATCGACTTCAAGCCCAATTTCTGGTCTTGGAGTCGATTTTTTTGTACGATAGGTCAAACAAGGACAAACAATCCTTGGTTCAGGACATCAAACTGTAAATCGTTCGTCCAGGATTTGAAAGACTTTCCTTGTTCATGCTACAATCATAAATAGTAAAACGTGAGACGGGATGCTACAGGCGTCCATACAATTTCCACGTTAAAGGGGTGGACCTTTATGTTTAAATTCAACGAAGAAAAAGGTCAGCTAAAATGTTCTTTCTGTGGAAAGACACAAGAACAAGTACGCAAACTTGTTGCTGGACCTGGCGTTTACATTTGCGACGAGTGTATCGAACTCTGCAATGAAATCGTAGAGGAAGAACTCGGTACAGAAGAAGAAGTCGAGCTAAAGAATGTTCCGAAACCGCATGAAATTCGTACGACACTTGACGATTATGTCATCGGTCAAGAGAAAGCGAAAAAATCGTTATCTGTAGCGATGTATAATCACTACAAACGAATCAATGCTGGTGGTCGCGCGGATGATGTCGAGCTCTCAAAATCGAATATCGTCATGATCGGGCCAACAGGTAGCGGTAAAACACTTCTTGCCCAAACGATGGCACGTATCTTGAACGTACCGTTTGCGATTGCAGATGCAACAAGTTTGACGGAAGCAGGTTATGTCGGTGAAGACGTCGAGAACATCCTGTTGAAACTCATCCAAGCAGCGGATTACGATGTCGAGAAGGCTGAAAAAGGAATCATTTACATTGATGAGATCGATAAGATTGCTCGTAAATCAGAAAATCCATCAATCACACGTGACGTTTCCGGTGAGGGTGTTCAACAAGCCTTGCTGAAGATTTTGGAAGGAACGGTTGCAAGTGTACCGCCACAAGGTGGCCGGAAACATCCGCATCAAGAATTCATCCAAATCGATACGACGAACATCTTGTTCATCGTTGGTGGAGCATTCGATGGTATCGATCAGTCCATCAAACGTCGTCTCGGTAAAAAAGTCATCGGCTTCGGAAACGATTCAGAGAACCGTAACCTCACACAAAAAGAAATTCTAGCAGCTGCATTGCCAGAAGATCTTCAAAAGTTTGGTTTGATTCCTGAGTTCATCGGTCGTTTGCCAGTCATGGCGACACTCGAGCCACTGGATGAAGAGGCACTTGTTCAAATCTTGACGAAACCGAAAAACGCCCTCGTTAAACAATATAAGAAAATGCTTCAACTTGATGATGTCGAACTCGACTTCACGGAAGATGCACTTCTTGAGATTGCGAAACTTGCGATCCAACGTAAAACAGGTGCGCGTGGTCTTCGTTCGATCATCGAAGAAACTATGCTAGATATCATGTTCGAAATCCCATCGCGTGAAGACATCGCGAAAGTCATCATTACAGCAGAAACGTTGACTGGTAAACGTGGTCCAACGCTTGAGTTGAAAGATGGTACAATTGAACATGGGAAAGAAAAAGAAACGGCGTAACACCGTGACAAATCGGCTCGGAGGCTACTTGTACGCCTTTCCGAGTCTTTTTGTTTAGGAGGAATTCGAATGAAGAAAAAACAATATCCACTTTTACCTTTACGCGGTGTCGTCGCGTATCCGTTAATCGGGTTGACGATTGATGTAGGGCGTCCCGTGTCTTTAAAAGCATTATTAGCATCAAAGGAACACGAGATTGATCTCGTCGTCGTCACGCAACGTGACCCGGAAGCAGAGCCGTCTGTTGACGGATTACATCAAGTCGGTACACTCGTCCAAATCGCGAAGATGAGCGAACTGGGTAATGATACGGTTCGTGTCCGTGTCATCGGGAAGGAACGCGTCCGGATTGAAAATGTCGAAGAGACAGACGAAGGCTACCAAGCCGTCATCGAACCAATCGAGAAGATGGACATCAAAGGGGCAAAACAAGAAGCGCTCGTCCGTCTCATCAAAGAACAGTTTGGTCAGCTCGTTTCCCGCATCAAAGGCATCGGAACGGATGAGCGTCGTCGCTTTGAGACCTATGAACGCCTCGATTCACTGACGGACTATATCACGTCGAAATTACCGATCGATATCTCGAAGAAACAGGAGTTCCTTGAACAACAAGATCCTGTCGAGCGAGGATTGATGTTGCTTGACGTCATGAAACATGAATATGAAGTCGTCGAACTCGAACGTGAGATGCGTGAGCGGACGAAGAAGACGATTGAACAATCACAACGCGAGTATTACTTGCGGGAACAATTGAAGACGATTCAACAAGAACTCGGCGGCGAGTCCGCTTCTGTTGAAAGTGATGCAACGAAATACCGGGAGCAGTTAGCGATGCTTGATTTACCAGAAACGACGGTTGCGAACGTCGAGAAGGAAATCAGTCGTTTAGCCGTCGTACCAGCGACGAGTCCGGAACATGGTGTCATTCGCAACTACCTCGAATGGTTCTTCTCGTTACCGTGGAACGAAGCAACGGACGATTTCTTGAACGTCTCAGCAGCTTCGGAACAGCTCGACGAGGACCATTATGGTTTAGAGAAGGTCAAAGAACGGATTCTTGAGTATCTTGCTGTTCGTCAGTTGACGGATTCGCTACGCGGTCCGATTCTTTGTCTGTCTGGACCTCCAGGAGTCGGGAAAACGTCACTCGCACGATCCATCGCAACAGCACTCGAGCGGAAATTCGTTCGTGTCTCACTTGGTGGTGTACGTGACGAAGCAGAGATTCGGGGACATCGCCGGACATATATCGGTGCAATGCCAGGGCGAATCATTCGGGGCTTAAAACAAGCAGGAACGAACAACCCAGTCTTCTTACTCGATGAAATCGATAAGATGTCAAACGACTTCCGTGGCGATCCGTCGTCCGCAATGCTTGAAGTCCTTGACCCGGAACAAAACAACAGCTTCTCGGATCACTATATCGAAGAACCGTTCGATTTATCGAATGTCCTCTTCATCGCGACAGCGAACGATGTCTCGAATATTCCAGGACCGTTGCTTGACCGGATGGAACTGATTCAAATCGGTGGCTATACGGAACAAGAGAAGACGGAAATTGCTGTTCGTCACTTGTTGTCAAAACAACTTGCTGAGCACGGCTTGAAAAAGAGTCAATTGACGGTCAAAGCAGATGCCCTAGAAGAAGTCGTCCGGCGTTATACACGAGAAGCAGGTGTTCGGAATCTCGAACGCGTTCTCGGATCACTTTGTCGGAAAGCGGCGAAACAAATCGCGATGGGTGAGAAGAAGCGTGTGACGGTGACGAAGCGTAATCTAGATGATTTCTTAGGTAAGCCGATCTACCGTTATGGTCAAGGTGAGCTCGAAGATATGATTGGCGCAGTGACTGGTTTAGCGTATACTGCTTTTGGGGGCGATACGTTGACGATCGAAGTCAGCCTTGCTCCGGGTAAAGGGAAGTTGCAGTTAACTGGGAAACTCGGAGACGTCATGCAAGAGTCGGCTCAGACCGCGTACAGCTTCGTCCGAGCGAACGCGACTTCACTTGGCATCGAACCGAACTTCTACGAAACGCAGGATATTCACATTCACGTTCCTGAAGGTGCCGTACCAAAAGACGGTCCATCTGCTGGAATCACACTCGCGACGGCATTGATTTCCGCCTTGACGAAGCGTCCGGTACGCCGTGACGTCGGGATGACAGGTGAAATCACGTTACGTGGACGTGTCTTACCAATTGGTGGATTAAAAGAGAAGTCGCTCGCAGCGCATCGTGCTGGTTTGACGACTGTTCTTCTACCACAAGATAATACGCGGGACATCGATGATATCCCGGAAAGCGTCCGCGCAGGAATGGAATTTATTCCGGTCGCGACGATGGAGCAAGTGCTCGAACATGCATTAAAAGGAGAGTAACATGAAAATTTATAAAGCTGATTTTATTACGAGTGGCGTCAATCCGGAACATTATCCGGAGCCATTGTTGCCAGAAGTGGCACTCGCAGGACGATCGAATGTCGGAAAGTCCTCTTTCATCAACAAATTGGTCCAACGTAAAGCGCTCGCGCGGACGTCTTCAAAACCAGGTAAAACACAAACATTGAACTTCTTTAACATCAATGATGAAGTCATGTTCGTCGACGTACCCGGTTACGGGTATGCAAAAGTATCGAAGACGGAACGCGAAGCGTGGGGCAAGATGATGGAGAAGTACTTCACACAACGCGAAATTCTCAAAGGTGTTGTCCAACTCGTCGATATTCGTCACGATCCTTCTGCGGATGATGTAACGATGTATGATTTCTTGAAGTATTACGATCTACCGGTCATCGTTGTTGCGACAAAACTCGATAAAATCAAAAAGAGTCAACGTGATAAACATATCGCGGCAATCAAACGTAAGTTGCAATTTGACGGTCAAGATACCTTGATTCCCTTCTCATCTGAAACAGGAGAAGGCGTCGATGAAGCATGGGAAGCGATTTATCGCTTGCTATAAATTTATTTTTACCCTATGAAATCAGTAAGATTTCGTAGGTTTTTTTTATGTATTTTACATATGATATGTTTTATGAAAAAACTATTATTTCGTAATATAGTGTGTGAAAATAACTATAGTTATCTAATAAAAAGGAGAGTGAACAGTTTGGATTTGCTTCGAAACAAATGGTTTAAAGTATTAATCTGGATCTTAGTGATTTTTCTCGTCATCTGGGTTGGAACGAAGATCTCATTTTTATTCCAGCCGATTCGTGTCATGTTGGCATTAATCTTCCCGCCACTGATCATCGCGGGGATCTTCTATTACTTTACGCTCGGTATCGTTGATGCGTTACAAAAGCGGGTCAAAAAACGTGGACTTGCCGTGCTGATCGTCTTGCTTGGTTTCATTACGATTCTGACGATTGCCGTTGCGTCGATTGGACCGATTTTAGTCGAGCAGGTGACAGATTTTGCAACGAGTATTCCGACGCTCGTCGTCGAATTGCGTGATCAAACTTTAAATTTACGCGATCAATTGATGAACAATCGTTTCATCTCGACATGGGTACACGAGAATACGGACTTATTTGACAAGTGGACGAATGAAGCAACATCGTATATCGGTACGGTCTTTAAGTCCGTCTCGACGTCAGTTGGAACGATTTTCGGTGTCATCTCTTCGACCGTCTTAATCATTGTCTTAGTGCCGTTCATCTTAGTCTACATGCTGCTCGATGGTTATAAATTTCCAGACTCCGTCGTGAAACTGTTGCCGAAAAGCTATGAGACGGAAACACGTAAAATCTTGCACGACATGCATGTGACAGTAAAACACTACGTCAACGGACAGGTCATCGTCTCGATCTGTGTTGGTGTGATGTCATTGATCGGTTTCTTCATCGCTGACATTCAATATGCGTTACTGCTTGCCTTATTCTGTACGGTCACGAATATCATTCCGTACCTCGGACCTTACATCGGTGCTGTTCCAGCAGTCATTGTTGGCTTCATCGATGATCCGATTAAGGCGGTCTATGCGATCATTACGATCGTCGTAGCACAGCAAATCGAATCAAACTTGATCTCGCCTTATGTTCAAGGGAAAACGCTCAAGGTTCACCCGTTAACGATCATCATCGTCTTACTCGTTGCCGGAAAAATTGGTGGCATCATCGGTGTTATCTTAGCGGTTCCGACATATGCAGTTTCAAAAGTTGTCGTTCAGAACATCGCCCGGATCTACCGTTTGCGTCAACAACGTCTCGACGTACCAGACGTGACGGTTTCACCCGAATCATTGAAGTAAGTGTAACCCTCTGCTCTTTTTAGGAGCAGGGGGTTTGTGATTTTTACGAGAGAGGGATAAGGTAGAAGAAGAGAAAAAATGAAGAAGATTTCACAACTTCGACTCATTTTAGTTTATAAATTGATTGGAATCTTTTTTATAATGGTTATAATGTAGGATAGAGAACGAAAAGATAGATCGGAACGAAATCTTTGGACGTAAGGGGTAGAGCGCATGCATATCGTAGTGGTCGGCTTGAATAACAAAACAGCGCCAGTATCAATACGCGAACAAGTCTCATTCGGGGAGCATGAGATGAAGGGAGCGGTCGTCGCATTGCGCGATGAAAAAAGTATTTTTGAGAGTGTTATCGTCTCGACATGTAACCGGACCGAATTATATGTCGTAACGGATCAACCACATACAGGACGTTATTATACAAAACGTTTCCTCGCGAACTGGTTCGGTTTGACGATGGAAGAACTCGAACCGTATCTCTTCATTCACGAAGGATTCGATGCGATGAAACACCTGTTCCGCGTAACAAGTGGACTTGATTCCATGATCGTCGGTGAGACGCAAATCTTAGGTCAAGTCAAGACGAGCTTCTTCATGGCACAAAAGCTTGAAACAACAGGAACGGTCTTTAACAAACTCTTTAAAGAAGCGGTCACGCTCGCCAAACGGGCTCACGCAGAAACTGGAATCGGTGAAAATGCCGTTTCTGTCAGTGCTGCTGCCGTCACGCTTGCCGAACAGTTACTCGGATCGCTTGAAGATAAATCAATCGTCGTCATTGGTGCGGGAGAAACCGGCGAACTTACGACGCTCAACTTATATGAAGCTGGTGCACGTGACATCACGGTCTTTAACCGGACGTTAGCAAAAGCAGAAGAGGTCGCGAATCGGTTCGAAGGATCGGCACATTCGATTAATGAGATGCAGTGCGGTTTGCTTCGGGCAGACATCGTCATCTCTTCAACGGGTGCAAAACGTGCCATCATTAAACGAGAAGACATCGCGGCAGCACAGCTGTTCCGGCACAATCGCCCATTCCTATTGATCGACATCGCCGTTCCACGCGACATCGAACCGACTGTTGGCGATTTGCCAGGCGTTCATTTATACGACGTGGATGATCTTACATCGATCGTTCAACAAAACATGGCGGAACGGATGAAAGAAGCCGCGAAGATTGAACAACGGATCGAAGCAGCGATTGCCGAGTTTGAAGGATGGATGACGACACTTGGTGTCGTACCAATCATCACGGAACTCCGAGATCAAGCATTACGGATTCAACAAGAAACGATGCAGAGCTTGGAACGGAAATTACCGGAGATGTCAAAACGCGAAAAAACTGTCATCGGCAAACACATGAAATCAATCATCAACCAGTTGTTACGTGAACCGTTGTCTTATATCAAAGATGCGGCAGCGAAACCAGATGCGGATGAGCGGATTGCACAGTTCATGGATACGTTTGCATTAAACGAAGACTTGTTCGAAGGTCTTGAAGAAGACGTTATGACTTCAGAAGAGACAACACCTTCAGCAAAAGCTGTGAATCGATGAACAAAGCACGATTTGTGTTACAATAGAAAATGCATGGGGCGGACTTGTGCCGCCCCTTTATCATTGTACAGGGGGATTTTAGCATGCGAAAAATCATTGTTGGATCGCGAAGCTCGAAGCTAGCGATGACACAGACGAAATGGGTCATTGACCAGTTGAAACAAGCCGGCGCACCGTATGAGTTCGAAATCAAGAACATCATCACAAAAGGGGACCGCATTTTGGATGTGACGCTCTCGAAAGTCGGCGGAAAAGGATTATTCGTAAAAGAGATCGAACAGCAGATGATTGATGAAGAAATCGATTTTGCCGTTCATAGCATGAAGGATTTACCTTCTGAATTGCCAGACGGTCTTATCATCGGTGCAACACCGGCACGTGTTGATGCCCGTGATGCCTTGATCACGAAAACAGGAGAAGGTCTTGCTTCCTTGCCGGAAGGTGCGATCGTTGGTACGAGTAGCTTACGTCGCGGATCGCAATTGCTAAAACTCCGCCCTGATTTAAAAATCGAATCGATTCGTGGAAACATTGATACACGACTCGATAAATTAAAAAATGGTCCGTTTGACGGGATTCTGCTTGCAGCAGCTGGTCTACAACGGATGGGTTGGTCTGAAGACGTCGTTTCGGAATATCTTTCAACAGAAGACATGATTCCAGCCGTCGGTCAAGGGATCCTCGGTATCGAATGTCGGGAACATGACCAAGAAGTACGTGATCTCTTGCACCTGATCCATGATCAGATGACAGAAAAAGTGGCTTACGCAGAGCGTGCTTTCCTAGCAGCGATCGAAGGTAGCTGCCATGTTCCTGTTGGTGGATTCGCAACGATCAACGAAGACATGTCAACGACACTTGTCGGATTCATTGGATCTGTTGATGGAGAGCAAATCTTACTCGAGCGCGAATCAGGTCTTGATCCGATGCAACTCGGTCAAGATGTGGCCGAACGTTTGCTTGCTTCGGGTGGTCGTGAGATTCTCGCGACACTTCCGGATGACTTATAAGCAGGTTCTGTTTACAGGGAGTCGGCCACCGACGAACGAGCAGGTGGCTCGACTACGCGCATTTGCGATTGAGAGTGTACACTATCCGGTCATTGAAACGCGACCCGTTTCGTTTACGTTGCCTCAGGGAATTGATTGGCTCGTCGTGACGAGTCCGAATGGTGTCCACCGGATTGCTGACGCGTTGTCTGAATTAACACAGACCAAGATCGCGGTCGTCGGTCGAAAGACGGCAGACGTGCTTTTAAAGTACGGACGACAAGCTGATTTCATACCTTCGACTTTTACAGGAGATGCGCTCGTCGAAGAACTTGTGCCACACTTATCTGACGATGATCACATCGTGTTTGCGCGCGGAAATCGGTCGCGTCAAGCGCCAGTCGATCAGTTACGGAAACTGAATCGATTCACGATTGAAGATATCATCACCTATGAAACCGTCACACGTCGACTACCTGAAGCACTTGTCAGAACTGCTACCTATATTGGACTGCAGAGTCCTTCTGCTGTCGAAGCGATTGCGCCGTTAGTCCCACAGACGATATTCATCGTCATCGGGACGATCACGGAGCAAGCAGCAAAAGCAGCCGGACTTCAACCGATCCATGTCGCCCGTGAATTCACGGTTGATGGCATGATTGATCGTATCATTGAGGAGGAATCAGCATGAACACATTAGAATACGCACGTCACCGTCGTTTACGTCATACCGCATCACTCCGGTCACTCGTCCGTGAGAACCAATTGCATAAATCGGATTTGATTTATCCGATCTTCGTCGCTGAAGGCGAAGATATCAAACGCGAAGTCAGCTCGATGCCTGGCGTCTTTAACTTATCACTCGATCATCTGACGGCTGAGATTGAAGAAGTCGTCGCACTTGGAATCGAATCCGTCATCTTATTCGGTGTTCCGCACGACCACTTAAAAGACGAGCAAGGATCAGGCGCGTTTCACGATCATGGGATCGTTCAAGAAGCGACACGTCTCGTTAAAAAGGTTGCACCGCAGCTAACGGTCATTGCCGACACATGCTTATGTGAGTATACGTCAACGGGTCACTGTGGTGTCGTCGCGGACGGTACGGTCGATAATGATGCATCATTACCGCTCCACGTCAAAACAGCGATCTCACAAGCGCGCGCGGGTGCTGACGTCATCGCTCCATCATCGATGATGGACGGATTCGTCGCAGCGATTCGCCAAGGGTTGGACGAGAACGGCTTCAGCCATATTCCGGTCATGAGCTATGGCGTTAAATATGCATCTGCTTATTATGGTCCATTCCGTGACGCGGCGAACTCGGCACCAGGAGAAGGCGACCGAAAAGGTTATCAAATGGATCCAGCAAACCGTCGTGAAGCGTTCCGCGAAGCAACAGCGGACGTTGATCAAGGAGCGGACTTCATGATCGTCAAACCAGCGCTTGCGTTCATGGACATCATTCGTGATGTGCGCGAACGAATCGATTTACCGATTGTCGCCTATAACGTATCAGGTGAGTATGCCATGGTGAAAGCAGCAGCCTTAAACGGTTGGATCGATGAAGAACGAATCGTCCTTGAGACGATGCTTGGCTTTAAACGAGCAGGCGCTGATTTAATCATCACCTATTTTGCAAAAGACATTTGTCGTTACCTGGAGGGGTCGAAATGAGCTTAATTAACCAGAACTCAAAATCAAAAGCAGCATTCGAGCGGGCACTCCCGCTCATGCCGGGTGGCGTTAACAGTCCGGTTCGTGCTTATAAATCAGTTGGGATGACACCGATCTTTGCAGATCACGCAAAAGGTTCGAAGCTCTATGATATCGATGGGAAAGAGTACATCGATTACGTCTTGTCATGGGGGCCGATGATCCTTGGTCACGCCGATCCAATCGTCACGTCGGCAATCCAAGAACAAGCGACACGTGGGTGGAGTTACGGGACACCAACAGAAATCGAATCAGCGATGGCGGAAGTCGTCATTAGCCGTGTACCATCGGTTGAAGTCGTCCGGATGGTCAACTCAGGTACGGAAGCAACGATGGCAGCACTTCGTCTTGCACGTGGATATACAGGTCGGACGAAAATTCTCAAGTTCGAAGGTTGTTACCATGGTCATGGTGACTCGCTCTTAATCAAAGCAGGTTCAGGTGTCGCGACACTCGGACTACCGGATTCACCAGGGGTTCCAGCACAAATCGCTAGCATGACGTTGACAGTTCCGTACAACGATTTAGACGCTGTCCGGATTGCGTTCGAAAAACACGGCGACGATATCGCTGGTGTCATCGTCGAACCGGCTGCTGGGAACATGGGCTTCGTCCCACCAGAACCAGGATTCCTCGAAGGCTTACGGGAAATCACATCAGAAAACGGTACATTGCTGATCTTTGACGAAGTCATGACTGGTTTCCGTGTCGGCTTCCACTGTGCCCAAGGATACTTCGGTGTCACACCAGATATCACATGTCTCGGAAAAGTCATCGGTGGCGGAATGCCGGTCGGTGCTTACGGCGGACGTCGTGACATCATGGAGCAGATCGCACCACAAGGTCCAATCTATCAAGCGGGTACGTTATCCGGAAATCCACTTGCGATGGCAGCTGGTCTAGCGACATTGACACAGCTGAAACCAGAGCACTACGAAGAGTTCGACCGGAAAGCAGGTCGTCTGTCAGAAGGCTATCTGAATGCTGCAACGAAATATAACATTCCGTTGACGACGAATCGGGCGGGCGCGATGTTTGGTGTCTTCTTCACAGATGAGCGCGTCACGAACTTCGAAAAAGCGAAATCATCGAACCTTGAGATGTTCCGTTCGTATTATCAAAAAATGGCGGCACGTGGAGTCTTCTTGCCACCGTCACAATTCGAAGGTCTGTTCCTGTCGATTGCCCACACGGATGAAGACATCGAGCGGACGATCGAAGCTGTCGAATTGACGTTCAAGGAACTCCAAATCGAATTCGGTCGTTAAGCAGTTCTTGACGATTACTTGAAGTCTCGGCTAAAATAAGTAAAGAAGAAAATGGCAACAGCGATGACGGGAAGAGTAGTCCTGTATTCGTACCGGTATAGAGAACACATCCTTGGCTGAAAGATGTGACGGACGAACAGGAGGAAGGTCACCCCACGAGCTGGTATCGTGAGTCTTACGAGCGATATCCGTCCTCCACACGTTACGTGGCTCGAGGGCATTCGATTTTGGATGAACTAAGGTGGTACCGCGGAAAAAAGCAACGGCTTTCTTTCGTCCTTAGCATAGGACGAGAGAAGCCGTTTTTATTATGGACAAAAAGGGAGCGATCAGGATGCAGGAATTATCAATGCCAACGAAGTATGATCCGCAGGCAACGGAAGAAAAATGGTACGACTTTTGGGTGAAAGGTGACTATTTCAAAGCTGATCAGGATCCAGAGAAAGAGCCATACACGATCGTCATTCCACCACCGAACGTCACAGGGAAATTACATCTCGGTCATGCTTGGGATACGACGTTACAAGACATGTTGACACGGATGAAACGGATGCAAGGGTTCGACGTCCTTTACTTACCAGGAATGGACCATGCTGGTATCGCGACTCAAGCAAAAGTCGAACAAAAATTACGGGCAGAAGGGCAATCACGTCTTGAAATGGGTCGTGAGAAATTCCTCGAGCAATCGTGGGCATGGAAAGAAGAGTACGCCTCAACAATCCGTGCACAATGGGCAAAACTTGGTCTTGGACTCGATTACTCGCGGGAACGCTTCACGCTTGATGAAGGATTGTCAGAAGCGGTTCAAGAAGTCTTCGTTAAACTTTACGAAAAAGGCTTAATCTACCGCGGCGAATATATCGTCAACTGGGACCCAGCAACGAAAACAGCAATCTCAGATATCGAAGTTATCTATAAAGACATCGAAGGTGCCTTCTATCACTTCAGCTATCCACTAACGGACGGTTCAGGTCACGTGGAACTGGCGACGACACGTCCAGAGACGATGCTTGGTGATACAGCAATTGCCGTTAACCCGAAAGATGAGCGTTATGCTCACCTTGTCGGAAAAACGATCACGTTACCAATCGTTGGTCGCGAGATTCCGATTGTTGCTGATGATTATGTCGACATGGAGTTCGGTACAGGCGTCGTGAAAATTACACCAGCCCACGATCCGAACGACTTCGAAGTCGGTAACCGTCACGAGTTACCACGTGTCCTCGTCATGAATGAAGACGGAACGATGAACGAGAACGCAGGTAAATACGAAGGCATGGATCGCTTCGAATGCCGTAAACAAATCGTTGAAGATTTAAAAGCAGCAGGCGTTTTGATTAAAATCGAGCCACACTTACACTCTGTCGGTCACTCGGAACGTTCCGATGCAATCGTTGAGCCCTATCTCTCACTCCAATGGTTCGTTAAAATGGAACCACTGGCACAAAAAGCACTTGAGGAGCAACAAGGACCGGACAAAGTCAATTTCGTTCCACAACGCTTTGAAAACACGTATGTACGCTGGATGGAAAACATCCGTGACTGGTGTGTCAGCCGCCAACTATGGTGGGGACATCGGATTCCGGCTTGGTACCATAAAGAAACGGGCGAAGTCTACGTTGGTAAAGAAGCGCCAACTGACATCGAGAACTGGGAGCAAGACAACGATGTCCTCGATACGTGGTTCTCTTCAGCGCTCTGGCCGTTCTCGACGATGGGTTGGCCGAACACAGACGCAGCGGATTATCAAAAATACTTCCCGACATCGACACTCGTTACGGGTTATGACATCATCGCTTTCTGGGTATCACGGATGATCTTCCAATCGTATGAATTCACGGGACAACGTCCATTCCAAGACGCCTTGATCCACGGATTGATTCGTGATTCGGAAGGACGCAAGATGTCGAAATCACTCGGTAACGGGATTGATCCGATGGATGTCATCGAGAAGTACGGTGCTGATTCACTGCGTTGGTTCTTAACGACAGGATCGACACCAGGAAACGACCTTCGCTTCTACTGGGAAAAAATCGAAGCAACATGGAACTTCTCGAACAAATTGTGGAACGCTAGCCGTTTTGCTTTGATGAACATGGATGGTCTAACGTTTGATCAGATTGATTTAACAGGTGAGAAATCACTAGCAGACAAGTGGATCCTGACACGCTTACAGACAACGATCGATGACGTGACACGTCTGTCGGATAAATACGAGTTTGGTGAAGCAGGACGTATTCTTTACCACTTCATTTGGGAAGATTTCTGTAACTGGTACATCGAAATGGCGAAGTTACCACTCAACGGGGAAGACGAAGCAGCGAAGCAGACGACACGTTCGGTTCTCGCCTATACGCTCGACCGGATCATGCGCTTGATGCATCCATTTATGCCGTTTATCACGGAAGAAATCTGGCAGCACTTACCGCATGAAGGTGAAACGATCACACGTGCCGCATGGCCAACACGTGATGCGTCACTCGACTTCCCGGAAGCTGTTCCAGCCTTCGAGGCGGTTCAAAACGTTATCCGTTCAGTTCGTAACATCCGCGCTGAAGTCAACGCACCGATGTCGAAACAGATTCAATTATTCATCTCGACGAACGATGCACGCGTTCAAGACGACTTGTCGTCAAACAGCTCGTACTTGCAAAAGTTCACGAATGCGTCTGAACTCCGGATCGAAGAACAGATGCCAGCACCAGAAAAAGCGATGAGTGCAATCGTGACGGGAGCAGAATTATTCATCCCGCTCGCAGACTTGATCAACATCGAGGAAGAAATTGCCCGTTTGAACAAGGAACTCGTCAAATATACGAAAGAAGTCGAACGGGTCGAGAAAAAACTCAACAACCCTGGCTTCGTCGGTAAAGCACCAGCACATGTCATTGATGAAGAAAAAGCGAAGGCACTTGACTACACGGAAAAACGTCAAGCTGTCGAAGCACGCATCAACGAACTCTCACATTAATAACAGCAGTGGCTCAAGTCTCCTTGAGCCACTTTTTTTAAAGGAGCGAACAGCATGAGGACGCGAGAAGATGTATTGGATTGGTTATCGAGTTTACTAGCATTCGGTGTCAAACCGGGTCTTGAACGGATGCAGGCGATGCTACTGGAATTACAGATTGACCCGGACGCGATTCCAACGATTCATGTCGCCGGCACGAACGGGAAAGGATCGACGGTTGCGTTCTTACGTGAGATGGGGATTGCGGAAGGATTGCGGATTGGGACATTTACGTCGCCGTACATCATTCAGTTTGAGGAACGGATTATGTTAAACGGAGTGCCGATTGCGGAAGACGATCTCGTTGCGGCTGCAATCGCCGTTCAGTCTGCTATTCAGCATATCGATCCGGCACTCGGTACGGTAACTGAGTTCGAAGCATTGACGGGACTTGCCTTCTATTACTTTGATCAGATTCGACCCGACTTTGTCATTTATGAAGTCGGACTCGGTGGTCTGTATGACTCAACGAATGTCTTCACAAAGCCGGTCGCCGCGATCATCACGTCAATTGGACACGACCATCAAGCAATTCTCGGAGATACGCTCCAAGAGATCGCGTTACAAAAGTTCGGCATTATCAAACAAGGGACACCAGTCATCGCCGGGAAACTGCAAGAAGAACTGACGGTACCGTTAATGGCGTATTGCGGCGACCGAAATGCGACATTGAAATGGAGTCAGGAAGCCATCATTCGCTACCGATTAAAAGAGACGGGGACCTGGGCGACATATGATGGGATTCCTGAGACACGTCTTGGTCTAGAAGGCCATCACCAAGTTCATAATGCGGCGAATGCCGTCATCTGTGCGCGACGACTCGGGTGGTCGAAAGCGGCGATCCGAAAAGGACTGCGGGAAGCAAAACATCCGGGGCGATTTGAAATCATCTCGCGTAAGCCACGAATCATTCTCGATGGTGCGCATAATCCGGAAGGGATCACGGCACTTGTTGAACGGTTAAAAGAGGAATCGAAGCCGGTGACATTGCTCTGTTCGATTTTGCGTGACAAAGACCGAGAGGCAATGCTTGCGCAGTTACGTAGCATTACATCAGATATCTATGAGACGACATTTGATTTTCCTAGAGCTCGTACGATAGAGGAGTTACAACAAGATGGTGGAAACGTGACGACAGTTGAAGCGTTCTTCGCTCAATTAAATAAGAAACGGACATATGTCGTGACAGGATCGCTCTATTTCATTAGTGAAGTGCGGCAAATGTACACAAACTCTTTTACAAAATAGGGAAAATGCGATTTCACTCGTTATAATGAAATTGGGGAAGTATAGTCCCGGATTTCAAAGACATGATGAGGAGACGATGAGCGATGAGACAGTGGGTCCGATTGTTAATAGCAAGCTTACTGATTTTTTCAAGCTTTACGTATATACATGAACCGCATTCAAAAGCGGCAACAGGAGAAAAATTCAAGATATTAGAAATTCGCGATGATTGGTCGACGACGAACCGGATTGATCCGGGAACGTCAATTACATCGTTGTCATTGTTAAAAGAACTGAATACAAGTCAATACGAAATCAAGATGATGACGGTCAAAGAGTTAAATGCGTCTCGTTTCCCACTTGATGGTGCATTTGATGCGATCGTTTTTGATCCATCTATTTTTACTGGAACAGACCGTTATTCGATTACAGTATCTGATTCGAAATCCAAACAGCATAATACCAGTAAAATCGAAAATGATATTACAAAGTTAAAAGCGAATGAAATTTTGAAGAACTACATTCAAAAAGGATTACCAGTCTTCTTGCATTCCGATGTGTTAACGCATGAGTCAAGTAACTTTACCGCAATATTTAAGCCAAGTATGACGGCAGGATCTTCGATTGCATATACCGATACAAAGCAAGTCCTTCTGCGTTTACAATCAGAAAAAATCGAGCGACCACGTCTAAGCAAAGTAGCAGTCTCACAAAACGGTCTTTCGTTAACGAAAGTTGATAAATCCGCTCCCGCATCACCCGATAAGGCAATTGATTTCAACTATTCAGTTGATCAATCTTCAGCCAATACACGCGTTCAGTTGTATATTGATTTCAATAGTAATGACCAGTTTGAAGAATCTGAAAAAGTCGATGAAAAACCAGCAACGGTTTCTGGTTCCTTATCTTATCAATTTGATGCACCGAGTTATACAGGACCACGGAACTGGATGATTAAAGTCGTAAGTGAAGACGGACTAATGGATTATAAGATAGGAAGCTTCTTGATGCAGGATCAAGAAGCTAAAGCAAAAATTTTACAAGTCACGCGTTCCGGAACGACCGGTTCAATAAACGGTTTTATGAACTCAGGAACTTTACTAAAACAAGATGGGTTATATGATTTCAATGTAGAAGTCATTTCTGCTGACACGTTTAACAAAACATACTCGACGAAAAATCTCAATACAGCGTACGACATGCTGATTTTTGGTTTTCAAGATTCTTATGGTGCTGCTGCACTCAGTGATCCTTCATCTAATGCAATCCTTGACTTTACGAATACCGGTCAAGGATTAATGTTAACGCACGATACGATCTTCAGACCAGCTCAATCTAGTAAACCAGAGCTGTTCTGGGAAACGAAATTTGCCGATCTCGCTGGTCAAAAGAACTTTACGAATATGGGATATGCAGCACCTCGCACATCTGGTCAAGCAGTCAAACAAAATGCCGGGGTTATGACTTCCTATCCATTTGCCTTAGCTGATACGGTTGCTATCGCAACGACACACAATCAATACTTTGGTCTAGATCTTGAACAACCGGACTTGATTCCATGGTATAACATTCGTGAAAACAACCTCAGTAGTTCGAATCAGGCTGCCGGAAGAACAATTGGTGATGCGCGCAACCACTATTATATGTATACCAAAGGAAATGTTACGTATTCCGGAGCAGGACATACTTCGACTTTTAATCAACAACAAGAAAAAGAATTGTTCTCGAATACGATGTATCGCGCTTTCATCGGTGCGAACCACAAACCATTAATCAAGAACATCTTGCCAACGGACAAATCGAGCTATCTTGAGAATGAGCCGTTGACGATTTCTTATCAAGTCAACGACTACGACCTACAAGATCGTGAGTTAAAGACACGGATCTATATTGATAATGAGAAAGTCTTTGAAAACAACAACTTAAAAAATAACTCGTTCGTCAGTCAATCGTTTGAATCAAAATTAATAGGTAAAACAAGTGTTACGATTCGAATCGAAGCAGAGGATCAACGGGGAGCTAAGGCGATCGAGACACGGACCGTTCAAGTTGTTCGACCTGCTGTTTCTGCTCCTTTCGTATTATCTCGTTCTATCGATCCGGCTACTATTCCTAATGGTGAGACGGCTGAAATTTCATATACCATTAAAACAACACCTATGAAACAACAAGAAGCTATCGGAGAGAATGGCTATATCAAAGGGAAATTTTCTGTGACGATGGAAAATATACTGTTCAATGAAAAATTACCGAGTAATTTAGAGGTGGTTTCAACGAGTGGGTTAAAGGATGCTATTATTTCTGGACAATCTATAAAGGGCTACGCACCAAACATTGAATACGATGAAGCACTTGACGGCATTTACCAAGGGCAGTGGGTAGCTAAACAATCAGAAATAACATTTAAAGTAAAAGTAAAAGCTAAAGAATCTGCGGGAATTTACACGCTCGATAAAAAAGATAATGTGCTAACATCAACTAAAAATGTCTATAAAAATGAAACAAATCGTTCAGATAAACTAACGACAGTAAATAATGATCCACAAGCATTTCCGACACTGGGCTACGCATTGACACCGGCATTTGCGACAAGTGCGAAGATTCCATCCGTCAAGATGGATATCACGACACCATCGTATAAAGTCTTGCCAGAAATTAATCCGACAGGTAGCCAATACGGAACGTTGAAATGGTCGATCGTCGATCCGACGATTGCCTCAATCGATGAAGCAGGAGTCATTAAACCGAAAAAAGTCGGTACGACACAAATCAAATTAGTCGTTCCTGTAGGTAATGGAAAAGAACTCACGACGACATCTGATCTCGTGATCAATGATGTATTTGGTGGACTGATTGTAAGAAACGTACCGGATACACTGTACGTTGGTGAAACGAAATCCATGACGGGACTCGCTTCGATGATTTCAGGAAACGAGACACCAATTCAATGGATCATCACGAATGATTCGCATGTCAAAACGAACGGTTTATCGAAAAACACATTAGATTTGACCGGGAAAACACCGGGAACGATTACAGTTAAAGCTGTCGTTCCGGCAGAAGCGGGAAGCTCGACATATCTTGCTCAGTCTACGACATATACGATTCAAGTGAAGTTACCAGAACTAGCGGTCGCCCCAAGTAATCTTGAACTCTGGGTTGGATCGAAACAAGATGTGACGGCAACATTCAAACCGAATTACCCGTTATCATTTACGACGTCCACGTTGAGTAGTGCGATTGAACTGACACCAACAGCGAACGGTTATACGATTACAGGTAAGACCGGTACTCCGAATGGAGCTGTCGAAGCATTACTCACGTTGACGGATTTCCCAGATACGGTAGCGAAGACACTCGTTCGAGTCCGTGAGAACCCGATCAATGTAACAGCTGATGATTTAATCATGACGATGAAGGATGAAAACAAACGACCACTCTTAGGATGGTTCCCGGAAACGACGACTGAACGATTTTACCGGATGGAAGTGACGCAAGGGAAAGAGTACGTCAAAATCGATCCGACGGGCCAAGCGTTGCAACCGTTACGTCCTGGTGTGGCTCGCATTAAAGTCACTGTGCTAAAAGAAAATAAAGATGTGTTGGAAGTCTTGAAAAATGATCAGAAAACACCTTTGAGTACAACATTCAAGGTGACGATTGGTTCAGATTCAGGATCAACCGACTTGGATGGAGATGTATATTAAAAAGTGGGGAAGTTGGATATGAAACGAAAACGCATCGTTGTCATCCTGTTGATCGTGATTTTGACTGGAGTCGGAGTTACAAGTTACGTCATCCAATCGAATCGAAAAACTGAACTAGAACAGGCGTTACGTTCAGAAAAGCCTACGGAATTAGCATCCGCGTTAAAGAGTTCAGACATGTCTACATCGGAAAAAAATCGTTATATTGGTCGTTTTCAAGAGACGCTTGCATTTGAAAAGGCTGAATTGCTATTAGATTCTAAGACATCTCAAAATCAAATGAATTGGTTTTATGCGGCGCAATTTGCTCCTCGGGATACAGTGGCTACTTGGCTTAAAAAGGGAGCAAAAGTGAATCAGTTAAATCAGAAAAAACAATCTGTCCTTCATGTGGCAACGAGTGTGAATCGTTCCAGTGATGCGTATGCTTTACTCGTCAAGCGCGCAACGTCTAAAGATTTAAATCGAATCGATGCGTACGGTCATACCCCTTTATTTTATGCCACACTTGATCAAAATGAGACAGTCATCGAGTTACTTCTAGGGGCTGGTGCCGATCCAAACCTAGGAAAAGAACGTCCGATTTATGAGACAGTCAAGCAAAATCGAAAAGACTTATTTGAATTGTTAAAGCAGCACGAGGCAAAAGTGGAAACAAAACAAGTAAAGAAGATAGCAAAAATGTATCGCGCTACGACATTTTAAGCAATGACAGAGAGCCCCTCATCAAGTTGATGAGGGGCTCTTATGATTACTGTTGAATGCGTTTTGGTGTTTCGACATACATTTGGACAGAGCGATTTAAAGGTAATAAGGAAGTTGGATTTTTCAAAACGGTTGCATCATAGGCCATGCGTAATCGAGAAGCCTCAGCATCCGAAGATTTATTGGCGATCATGAGTCGTTCTAGATCCGTCACATTGGCAGGAAACTGATTCTCTGCTAAATCGAGTTTTCCACGATAGGCGTTTACTTCTAGTTTCCCTCTCGTAAAGATTCCACCATGTACGTTCATCGTTGACCCGACAGAGTAGATCGTATTGATTTGATCGTCATCGCTGTAAAGGAAAGCATTTAAGTCGGGTGTAGTCGTTCGGGGTGTTGAAAATTTATTCACCCGGTTAATGACGAGTGTTCCTTTACTCAGTAGGATTAAAGTGTTTTGTTTCGTTGAGGAAGTGAGACCTTGGATATTCGCATCATCGAGACGACTTGTACCTGTCGTATAAATCGTTGTCGCAAAACCAACATTCCCTCGAACGAGAAGGTTACCTAAGACGACAAGAGGACGTTTGATTTCTAATGGTTGGTCAACAGGATTTAGAGAAGAAATCGTCAGATTCCCATTAATGATTAAGGGCTCTAGTGTTTCTTGCACTAAATCATCTGTCAATGTAATCGTATTGTTTGTGTTCGGTGCTGGGCTAATCATCTGTCGTTTCGTATCAAGTGTCGTTAAAAAAGGACCAGGCAAGACAGATTGTGGAATAGCGGAATCTTTTAAGGACGTAGTAATTTGCGCAAGAGGTGTATTTGTCGGTAACTTCAAAAAATCATTCAAGGCATAGTTGAAGTCAAATGGAACGAGTGCTTCTTTCGTTGCGACTAATTCGGTTGAAGCTTTGGGGTCAAAAATGCTGCGGTCACATGAGAAATAATCTTCGCATTGAAGTAAGGGTAGATTTTTTTCTTGAAAAACGCGTACTTGACCAGCGACATAGGGCAGTGCTTGTGTATTCGTGAACTTACCATTTTCATTATTGTATTTAAAATAAGGAGTAGCGGTTGCTTTCAAAGGATTTCGCGAGAAGATATTACCTTCAATCAAAGGTGCACCGTTGAGGATGACTTGATTATCCGAGCCGAGTGTATAGTATAAAAAACTCGGAATGGCAGATAAATACACACGTTGACGGTACGTTTTACGAATCGCAGGTTGGTCTCCTTTTTGTTTCGTGACCGATGCTGTTAAATCTAACGCTTTGACTCGGATATTTGAAGCGGTATCGTTCACTTCGATGGTGACATTTGGAACGATAGATTTTAAAGGTGAAATGATTGAACTGTTCAAGTTATTGAATAAAGTTTGAGACGACGTTGTCGGTGAAGTGCCAGTTGTCTTGACAACGATTTGCTGTAATGCAGCAACGGCTTGATCCAAATCATTTTGAGTGGATGTCTCAACGTCGATATCTGTTTCGCGGATCTCAGTTAATCGTGTGGACTGTAGACTGATACCAATCGTGGCTATGGCAAGAACGGAAAGTACCGTTAGCGTGACGAGTACGAATAATAAAGTATAACCTTGTTCGGATTTACGCATGATTAATTCCTTTCTAGATCAAAATCCAATCGTACTCGTGAAGGTTTGTACTTCTTCTTGATCAGTTGACTGGATTCGAGTCGTGATGGTCAAAATCCCATGGATGACATAACGACCAGGATACGTACTTCCGGTGATCGTTTGATATTCAGGACTAGATAATGTGAAGGTTTGAAAAAGTTCGGATTGCTCATCGATCGATTGCGGCTCTGACGTATAGACAAGTTTATCGCCTTGTTGCTGTTCGGTCAGGAATGTATATGTAACAGGTTTTACGGTAGATGTGGATGCTGAAGCCTCTTCTGTTGCATTGAACGGTTGAAATCCACTAGCTCGTTCGAGTAATCCCGTGTCATTGTTCAGCGTAGGCAATGTTCTTTTATAAAAAGAGAGCGTTTTCGCTTCATCGATGCGAATCGCATCAAAGCCACTGACCTCATTTAAAATGATGCCGATTCGACTATCCGCTTCACTACGTAATTCACTAATGATACCAGTCGCTCGAAAACTTTTCGTTCCGGAAATGAATACCGTTAAGATGACAGCACTGAAAATAGAAGCAACGACGATTGAGACAAGTAGTTCGACGAGTGTGAATCCTTCACTTTGTTGTTGGAAAGCTTTGGTTGAGCGTCGCATTCGTAATCGATCCTTTCAAAGTCGTAATCGGTTCAGTCGTTCCTTCTACATACACGTATACATAAAGATCGAGTAGATTTGGATTCACTTCACCTTCCATTTTATGAGGTGTCACACTGTACTTCACATCAAATGAAATATTGTTGATTTCAGGATCAGTAAAAATTGACGTGCAAATAGCCGATACACCACAAGAAGGAGTGCCGGGTTCTGGAATCACGTAATTTCCATTCAGATAAACGGCATTCAGTGCTTCTTGAGATAATGAAACAAAAGAAAAGGCTTCATTCGTTTTCGCTTCAATCGCTTCTCGCTTTATGTAAGAAGTAGCATTTTTAGCTAAATAGTTCGCAAACGTCAATTCCGTGCTAGTGCGTGATGCTGAAAGAGATTGCGAAAAGATACTGATCAATGAGACAGAGATAATCGACAGAATCGTAATACTGACAAGAACCTCGATTAATGAAAATCCGTCTTGTTTGTGTTGCATATGCTCACCTCTTCATTTCTATCGGAAAAAACATCAATTGGATGAAGTTCAAAACCTACAGACATTCACAGTTAGAGAAAAGAATTGTCAGGATAGACTTATGTTTCATCATGATATTCATTATAATGGAAATACTAGGCACCTGAAATGATTAATTCATACAGAAAGGAAACAGATGATGATCAATCCAAAGCGTTTTGTTATACATACACTTTTACTCGTCTTACTCGTAGCTTTGATTTATGTACCATCGTTCGCCTTAATTTCTTTTACCGGAAAGGCGACCGAACAGACGACTTTTTCTGAAACAGCTAAAGTTGGATCTGTTCCCGTAAGCGGGATGAGTCGTAAAGAAGCTGAATCCGCAGTCCAAAAAGCGATTACAGAATGGTCCAAAAAAACACCGTTGACGACGGGTACAGGAGAAGAAACTTTACCGGTACCAACTGAATTAGTGACATTTGATTCTGAGGAATCTGTTAAAAAAGCATCTCTGAAAACGGGGGGAGACTTAATTCTCTCAATCGATGAGGAAATGCTACAAAGTTTCCTATCTACACAACCTGTCAGCTATTCGCAAGAACAAACGGAAGCATTTAAAACATGGTTAACGAATACAAGCAAGACATTAGCTGAAGGGAATTTTGATCCTTCACAAACGTCAGTGTCGTCTGCTGAAGGTGAGGTCGTATCGAGTGTCACGTTCTCAACACGTTCAGCAGCAGAGGAACAGATGATCACAAGTATGGCTAACGTCGAAATTAAGCCGGATCAATTAATGAATGTAAAAACGTATGGCATGGATCCAATTGCTGCTTCTTACGTTGGAAGTAAATTATACGAATTGTTCGCAAAAACACCATTTGAAATCGTGGAACGGATGCCACATGCGACACTCCCCGATGATATTACGCTAGGATACGATGTCAAAATTGACGAAAAAACAGATTTTGCTGTTCGAAATACGCAAGCATCGATTTATCGCCTCGTCGCCACGCAAGAGGGAAGCGACGTGACGATTGAACTACGCGGAGCCCCAATAAAAGAGGCAGTGACTGTTGTGATGGAAGGTGAAAAGACGATTCCATTTAGAACCATTACACGTTACTCAGCTACTCTTTCAGCCGGGACGACAAATGACACGCAAGCCGGTGAAGAAGGGAAATCGATTGAAGTCTACCGTGTAATGAAAACAGCTAAGGGCGAAAAGAAAAAACTACTTTCTTTAGATTTTTATGCAGCGGTGCCAGCTGTCATCACAAAGAGTAGTCAAGAAGAACAAGCTCCTGTCGTGGTTCCACCAACCGAAGAAACGCCATCTGAAGAAACACCACCTGAAGAAACGGATTCAGAAACATCAACTGATCCGAATTCTGAAGATCCACAAACGGATGGAACAGTTGAAACGCCAGAGACACCTACTTCACCGGACAGTCCAGATTCACCAGCGACACCAGATGAGAATGATCAAGGTGATCCCGCTTCACCGGTAGAAGATGAGTCGACAGGAGAAGCTGTCGGCTAAACGAGGAGGGAAGAGTATGAATTGGACGACGATTGCAATTGAACTTGGAATCATCATCGGACTTGCGACAATCATTTGTGGATTGATGTTTGCGGTGACGATTCCATATGTGACCTCGATTCAGGCGAAGTCAGTATTATCTATCGCAGCGATTATCATTGTGACACTGATCTATTTCAGTGTTCAGTTGGATTGGATTAGTAATCCCTTTGTAGCAATCGGTATGGTATTACTGTGTGTCGTAACGGGAGGCGTTACGAGTCTGATTGATGAAAAGAAACAAAAGCGAACTGTAATGATTGAAGACGAATCATGGCATGCGGAAGGATGACGGACTAAATGGCGATGAAGCGAAAACGACTCGGTGAAATGTTAATCGAAGAGAGTTTAGTGACAGAGAGTCAAATCGATGAGGCACTTTCTGTAAAACGACCAACTGAAAAATTGGGTGACGCGTTACTCCGCCTCGGTCATTTGACGGAACAACAGTTACTAGAAGCGCTCCATCATCAATTAAAGATTCCGATCATTCAACTGTATAATTATCCGGTCGATGTCGCGGTAACAAAGTTGATTTCGAAAGAATTAGCGCAGCGACATACGTTAGTTCCGGTCTATCGTGAAGGGAATCGTTTATTTATTGCTATGGCGGATCCGATGGATTTGATTGCAATCGATGATTTACGGATGCAGACGGGTCTAGTGATTGACGTAGGTATCGCGACACGGGACGAAATCAGACGAACGATTTTGAAATATTATGATATCGATTCATCGCTACGCGATTTGTTGGAGTCTGATGATATGACTGAGATGGACCAGTCGCGCGACGTGGTGACTCGTGAAGATGCACCGATCATTCGACTCGTTAATCAAATTTTAGAAAATGCGATTGCGCAACGGGCATCCGACATTCATATGGATCCACAGGAAACATCGATGACGATTCGAATTCGAATCGATGGAGAACTTCGAACTGAAAACAATTATCCGAAGCAGATTCAAAGTATTTTAACGACACGGATCAAGGTCATGAGTGAGCTTGATATTACTGAATCCCGGTTACCGCAAGATGGACGAATTAAATATGTATTTAATGGACTAGCCTACGACTTCCGTGTTTCTACATTACCTACCGTATACGGGGAAAAAGTCGTTATTCGAATTCTTGATAGTTCCAATTCGAATATTTCAATCTCTAAAATTGGTTTCAGCTCACGGAATGAATCACAGTTCCGAGAAATGTTAAAACGACCGAACGGTATTATTTTGATTACCGGACCAACCGGTTCAGGGAAATCATCGACGTTGTATGCGGCATTAAATGAGTTGAATGACGAGTCACGGAACATCATCACCGTCGAAGATCCTGTCGAATATCAAGTGGATGGCATCAACCAGGTCCAAGTTAATGCGAAGATCGGCTTGACGTTTGCGAGTGGTCTCCGTTCGATTCTCCGTCAAGATCCGAACGTCGTCATGGTCGGTGAGATTCGCGATATTGAAACAGCAGAAATTTCGATTCGTGCTTCTTTGACAGGACACTTAGTTCTATCGACGCTCCATACAAACTCAGCAGTTAGTTCAATTACACGATTAATCGATATGGGCGTTGAATCGTTCCTCGTTGCAGCTTCGCTTAGTGGGTTAATCGCACAACGACTCGTCCGCCGTGTTTGTCGGGACTGTGGAGAAGTCCATCCGCTGTCAACGCGGGAACAGGAACTGTTTGATCAAGAAGGAATCGAGGCGACGACTGTCATGCGAGGACGTGGCTGTTCTTCTTGTAACATGACTGGATATCGCGGACGTGTCGCGATTCAGGAAGTCATCATGATTGATGAAGTCTTGCGACGCATGATCATGAATCAATCGACGGAAAGTGACGTGACCGCATACGTTAAATCGCAAGGTCAACGTTTCTTGCTTGCCGATGGTCTATCGAAGGTAGCAGATGGCATTACAACGACTGAAGAGATTTTACGGACGGTGATTTCAGAATGAATCAAACGATGGAACGTGCCCAAATCGAAGATATTCTTCGGTCTTCGAAAGAACGGGGGGCATCCGATGTCCACTTAACGGCCGGATCCCCACCTGTTTTTCGAATCAATGGGACGTTGACGCCATATGGATCAGAGAAGATGAAGCCTGTCATTATTGATGGATTTGTCCAATCTTTGATTACGGAAGACATGTATCAGCAACTGAAACAAGATCGAGATATTGATTTTTCATTTGGTGTGACGGGTGTTGCACGATACCGGGTCAATTGTTTTTATCAACGAGGAGCATTATCAATGGCCTTTCGAACAATCCCGACAGAAGTTCCCTCACTCGAACAGCTGGGACTTCCTCCGGTAATCAAGCGTTTTCTGACGAAGCCACACGGTCTCATTCTTGTGACCGGTCCGACTGGTTCCGGTAAGTCGACGACGCTTGCTGCGATGATTAACGAAATCAATCAAACGATGTATAAACGAATCATTACACTGGAAGATCCGATTGAGTACTTACATAGTCATCGAAAAAGCTTAATCGACCAGCGTGAGATTGGAATTGACGCACCTCGTTTTTCGACGGGATTGCGTTCAGCACTTCGTCAGGACCCGGATGTTATTTTACTGGGAGAAATGCGCGATCTTGAAACGATTGCAACAGCGGTAACGGCTGCAGAAACGGGTCATCTCGTCTTTGCGACGGTGCATACGGCAACAGCTGCGTCGACGGTCAGTCGAATCATCGATGTATTCCCGTCGGAGCAACAAGATCAGATTCGGGCACAGCTAGCGAACGTATTAGCAGGCGTCATCTCGCAACGCCTCATGCCACGATCAGATGGAACGGGACGTGTTGCGGCCTTAGAAATTATGGTTGATACACCAGCCGTCTCCAACTTGATTCGGACGGGTAAGGAATATCAGATTCAATCCGTTTTACAGACGGGTAAACAATATGGCATGCAAACGATGCAGATGGCTTTACAAGATTTGGTCAGCCGCGGTTTGATTCCGGCATCTGCTGCAACACCATACATATCGGGGTGAAGGGATGGCAGTATTTATTTACGAAGGCCGAACGATGGCTGGAAAACGAAAGAAGGGCAAGATCACTGCCTTGTCAAAGCGAGAGGCGGCAGAACGTCTTCGAACGGATCAAATTGCCGTAACATTGCTTGAAAAACAAGAATCAAAAGGGTTAAATACCGAGATTACGTTTTTAAGTGCTAAACCTAAGATTGAACACCTCGTCATGTATGCGCGTCAGTTTGCGACGCTCGTCCGCTCAGGTGTTTCGATTGTGAGAGCAACCGAAATTCTACGTAAACAAACAGAATCAAAACCACTCGAGCGAGCGCTTGTCGAAGTAGAAGATGATTTGCGTAGTGGGATTCAGTTTTCCCAGGCAATCGAAAAACATCCTCGTGTATTCGATACGTTTTTCGTCAGTATGGCGATGGCGGGGGAAGCGAGTGGTAATCTCGAAGAGGCGTTAGATAATATCGTGACGCAGTTACAAAAGCAATACGAGATCAAACGAAAAGTCATCTCCGCTTTAATCTACCCGGCGGTTGTCTCGCTTGTCGCAATCGGCGTCGTGGTCTTCCTAATGATGAATGTTGTACCGACGTTTGCCTCAATCTTTGATCAGCTTGGTAGTGAATTGCCCTTGATTACGAAACTCGTCGTTGCAGTATCTGACTTTTTCGTCGCCTATTGGTGGGTACTGCTATTAATTGCATTTGGTTTGATCGGACTATTGTATTTTAATCTTAAGAATGAGCGCCAGCGTCTCTTCTTTGACCGTTTCTTGTTAATGATTCCAGTCTTCGGACCGCTGATTCAAAAATCACAAATCGCTCTGATGACACGTGGTCTATCCGTATTGCTTAATGCGTCGGTGCCGATTTTAGCATCCCTTGATATTACCGAACGAATCGTTACGAATCGGATCATCCGTAAAGGAATCGCTGGTGCGAATGAAGCGATGTCGCGTGGTATTCCGATGCACGAACCTTTGGAACGAAACAAATATTTCCCGCCACTCGTCACGCAGATGATTGCGATTGGGGAAGAGTCAGGTCGCCTCGATTCGATGTTGACAGAAGTCGCGAACTTCTACGAAACCGAAGTTGAAACAACGACGGATCGTTTGAAATCGATCATCGAACCGTTATTGATCGTTGTCTTAGCTGCGATCGTTGGCGTCATCGTCATTGCTGTCGTCGTACCAATGTTTAAGATTTATTCTGATATTCAAGCAAGTTGACAATTGTAAAAACATTTACCTGTTGTTAAAAAAAGACATAAACTACAAAAAATGTGGTGCTACTATAATAGTATTCGTTTGGATAGTAAGTCCTACTAACCAAGAACAGTAAAAAAGCACTAGGGAGGCATAATGAAATGATCGAACGGTTAAAAGAAATCTGGTTAGATGCAAAACAAATGCGCGATGAGCGCGGACTGACATTGATTGAGTTACTCGTCGTTGTCGTTATCTTAGGTATCATCGCAGCAATCGCTGTCGTCGCAATCGGTGGATTGATTGAGAACTCACGTAAGGATGCAGTTGTTTCTGATGCGAAGCAATTAGTTGCAGCAGCGAAGCTCTATACATCTTCAAATCCTGTACAGCCTGGTGAGACGGTTAAGGTTGGAGTCAACAGTAATAATACAGCTATTTCAGCTAATACAGTTTCGAAAGGAACAGAAGCTACACCGAGAACGGATTCTTTAAAAAAATATATTGATGATATGAAGGATGCATTAAATTCGGATGCAGACTATAAAGATTCATATGTAGTAATTACTGAATCCAATGGTACTTACACATATGCAGTTACATTAACAAGTAAATCAGCTGATTATACTTATTTCGCAGCTGCAGCTCCATCAGCTTTAAAACGTAGTGCGGTTAAAGAAAAAGAATAATTACTAACATAACTTTCCCCCCTACTCGGGGGTTTTTTTCTGAACTTTTTTGAAAGGGAGGTCGTGTTATGACGATCGTCTTCACGGTATATTTTTTCTTGTTAGGTTTGTTGATCACATCGTTTACGAATGTCGTTGGTTTGCGTGTTCCGGTCGGGGAGTCGATCGTTCATCCACGTTCCCATTGCCCGACCTGTGGACATGTGCTTGGACCACTCGAACTGACGCCAGTACTCGGATATGTAGTACTCGGTGGGAAGTGTCGTTCTTGTGGACAGTCGATTTCATTCAAGTATCCAGCGCTTGAACTAGTTGGTGGCGTGCTCTACGCGTATGCCTTTTGGCAGTGCGGTTGGTCAATGGAACTTGCGCTGACACTCGCTCTGACTAGTCTATTGTTTATTCTTACAATGTCTGATCTTGCGTACATGCTTATACCAAACAAAATTTTACTGTTCTTTTTACCAATTGCCTTGATTGTGCGCTACCTTTCTCCACTTGAAAACTGGTATAATCCAATTATTGGAGGAATCGTTGGATTCGTTCTATTGTTCATCATTTTTCTTGTCTCACGACGCGGCATGGGAGCAGGAGATGTCAAGCTCTTCGGACTACTTGGGATTTTTCTCGGACCGCTTCACGTCGTTATTGCTTTATTTGTCTCAGCATTTGTTGGTTCAGTGATCGGACTGACGCTTCTTGGACTTGGACGCGTCAAGCGAAAACAACCGATTCCATTCGTTCCATCCATTGCGATCGGGACATTACTTACATATTATTTTGCGGATGATTGGGTGTCGTGGTACCTCGATTTACTGCTTTAAGAAAGGAAGAACGTACATATGACGCAACGGCGTAAAGGTACATATGTTTATTTTAATTTTACGGACGTCGCTATTTTTGGTGCGGTCGTCAAAAAAGGTGTCTTGAAACGACGCGCTGTCGTGTCTCTTCCGGCAGGTACCTTACAGGGCGGATGGCTTCAACCGGAAGCTTCGCTCGATTTGATTTTTGATAGTCTGTTGACGAAATTGAAGGTTCCACGCGGATCGAAAGCCGTTCTTGCGCTAGATGGTTCACTCGTACTTGCGCGGAAGCTTGATATTCCGGAGACAATTGCGACGAATCAAATTCGGGGTTATTTATTCATGGAGATTGGTCATAGCATCGTCCTTCCCTTTGAAGAACCATACTTCGATTACACTGTCCTTGAAGACGGTGAAAAGCGTGAAATCATGCTGTATGCAGCCCCGAATGAAGCGCTGAAACAATATACGCAATTGTTTAAACAAAAACATCTTCGGTTAGTGGCTGCGGAACCACAACCACTGGCAACCTATTTTGGTCTTGAAGCGCACTATCCGGCAGCGGATACCGATACGCTACTAATTTGGAATGCGAACGCAACGAACCATCAATTGATTATTATCGAAGACCGTGTACCACGTCTGATTCGTTCGGTAGATACGTTTTCGGCAGATGCTTGGGATGTAGATGTCATCGAGGATCAATTGCATTACCGCTATCGATCGGATGATCAGACGGTTGAACTTGTCTTGGATGAAATGCTGCTGGAATTTTCACGGGTACTGGATTTTTATCGGTTCTCGCTCGCTCGAGAAAGTCGAGAAATTAAGACAGTCGTCTTGGCAGGAGACTTCCCGTTTCGAGATGAATTAGCGACGCGATTCCGCTCGAACTTTGATCTTCAGTTAGATGAAGTGCCGGACATGATGACGATTGATAGTCAATCGGTTCCACGCATCTATTTACCGATCGTTGGTCTAGCCACTGTGCGACCGGATCGTATCAATCTTTTACCGGAAAGTGACGAGGCACCGAAATATCCGCTTGTCGCTTCGCTGATTTTATTGTTATTTGGTGGATTAATTGGTGGTTATTTATACTGGCAAACCGATCAGTTCGCTAACCGGGTGGAATCCGTAGACGATCAGATTCAAATCGTTCGACAATTACAATCTGAATCCGATCAGTCGTCTAAACAAGAGGTCGTTCAATTGAAGCAGACAGTCGAGTCACTCGAAGAGGCGCCTAAGCCTGCTGTGCCAACACTTGAACGGATTACACGTTACTTACCGGAACGCGGCTATATACTTCAATACGCCTATGGAGCAGATGATACGGTATCCATGACGGCTCAGTTCGAGACACTCGATGAATTGAATGATTTTTATCGGGAATTATTGACTGATAAAGTGTTTTCCGGTACGACGCTTGCGAGCGTGACGACGAAAACGATGAACGAAAAAACGGATGTCGTGACAACGACAACGGTTGATCCAGCGACCGGTCAAGAGATTCCAACGACGGAAATTACTCCGAACGATGACACGAAGACAGAAGAACCGCGATACATCGGTCAGTTTTCTATGAATGTCAATCCTGAGGAGGTTGTTAAGGGAGAGACCAATGAGGCAGACCCAGCAGTACCGGAAGAAGATAAACCATCTGAGCCAGAAGTTGAAGGAGACGGTCAAACACCGGATGATCCTTCAGGAGAAGTCATCTCTACAGAGGTTGAGGAGGTGCCTGAAAATTGAAGCGATATAGTAGCTACCTCCTTCTCTTTTTATCGATCCTCATCGTTTTAGGTGGTGTAGGGTATTTTGGATATACGACGTATATGACACATCAAACCTTGCAACGGAAAGAGGCGACACTTAAACGGGAGCAAATGGCGTTAGAGCAAGCAAAAGCAAACGAGCAAAAAGTGGACGTAGCAGAATCTAGCTTTTTACAGCAAAAAGTGCCTGTGACTGTATCGAATGATGATGTTATCGACGCGATTAATGCAGCAAGTCAGATTGCCGGAGTGAAAGTACAGTCAATTACATTTGGTCAGTCTACAGAGACGACACCACAGTCGCCTGTCACGTCAACGCCTGCTGTTGATGGAGCGATGGCGACCGAGTCTGATCAAGCGACCACACCTACAGCGACTACTCCGTCTACAAATGCAACACCGTTACCGGCTTCCTTGACGATTGAAGCACCGTCTTATCTTGAGTTGGTGGCATTCCTCAAGCAAATTGAACGAACCGATCGGATTACGATTCTTCGTCAGATTCAGTTGACTGGTCCAGAAGAACAAGGACCAGGCGGTGGAGCGATTCAATTGGAAAACGAAATGCTATCTTTCACGGTCGAAATCGAATCCTATTACCGTCCGGATTTAACGAAGTTGACGCCTGATAAACAGACACCACTTAAAGAGAAGACACCGAAGTCAGATCCTTTTGTTGATGTGACAGGAAATTAAGATGAATTTGGCGGTTCCTACTCTGTTAGGGACCGCTTATTTTTTGTTAGACTAAACGATGACTCGAATTATCCGATTCGAAATTAACGGGAAAGAACGTGATACTAATGGTAACGCAACCACACTTGATTCTAGCGTCGGCTTCACCACGCCGGACGGAACTCTTGCAACAAATCGGAATCGCTCACGCAGTCATACCAGCGAATGTCGTCGAAGAGGCACCGTACCCGATGTCACCGCATGAATACGTCCGTCATTTGTCGCAAAAGAAAGCACGAGCAATCACAGCAGATGGAGTCATTCTAGCTGCTGATACAGTCGTTGCCATTGACGATATGATTCTCGAGAAGCCGTCAGATATGATCGAGGCACGAGCGATGCTCGCACGTCTGTCGGGACGCGCTCATGAAGTCGTGACAGGGGTGACGATTCGTTTTGGTGAGAAGGAGGAGACGTTTGACGTGACGACCCACGTCCGTTTTGGTGCATTGCCGGACGAGTGGATTGAAGGTTATATCGCGACGACTGAGCCCTACGATAAAGCAGGCGGGTATGGCATCCAAGCGATGGGTGGTCTATTCGTCGAGGCAATCGAGGGCGATTATTATAATGTCGTCGGATTGCCGATCCACGAAATCACAAAACGTCTCGCGTCTTTTAAAATCAAGCCGATGTTTGCGTAATCCTGAAACAGAGAGGTCGGATGCTGTGATTGAATGGCCGAAAGATATGGTTCAGTTGAAAGGCTTGGCACAGGCGACGACAGTCGAGTTGCTGGCGTGTCTCGTCCGAAGTGGGACGCGCGACCGGACACCGCTTGAAATCGCGGAAGAATTGCTGCACATTTATCCTTCGTTGATTGAACTCGAGGCAGCCGGAGTCGGAGGACTCGAAAAAGCACCTGGAGTCGGGAAGGCCAAGGCATTACAAATCATGGCGGGACTGGAACTCGGTCGTCGTCTCGTCACGGAACCGAAGTGGGTTCGACCGACGATCCGTTCACCGGAAGATGCTGCAGAATTATTGCTTGAAGAGATGCGTCTTTATCAGCAGGAACACTTCATCTGTTTATATTTAAATACGAAAAATGAGGTCGTCTCGAAAAAGACGTTATTCATTGGAGGATTGAACACGTCGATCGTCCACCCACGAGACGTCTTCCGGGAAGCGATTCGCTGCTCGGCTGCGAACTTTATCGCCGTCCACAATCATCCGTCTGGTGATCCGACTCCGAGTCGCGAAGATATTGAGGTTTCAGAACGGCTCGTTGAGGCAGGACGCCTCGTTGGAATTAGTTGTCTTGACCACATCATCATCGGGCATGGACAATTTATTAGTATGAAACAGCGCGGATTTATGTAAGAATAACGTCTGAAGGGAAAGATTCGATTCTTTCCGTTAGACGTTTTTTTGTGTGTTTTCTAAGGCGAACTGTAAACAAGCTGTAACGTTTTAACGCTTTCCAATGAAGGCTTTTCCGTTATAATTAGTGAAGTGTATTCTCAGAGAGGGGTTTTTTGAATAATGTTTGGATCATTCAGCCGTGAAATCGGCATTGACTTAGGTACGGCTAACACACTTGTATATGTAAAGGGGCAAGGGATTGTTGTTCGCGAACCGTCTGTCGTCGCATTCCGTACAGATACAGGAAAAATTGAAGCTGTCGGTAACGCGGCGAAAAACATGATTGGTCGTACGCCGGGTAACGTGACTGCACGACGCCCGATGAAAGACGGGGTTATCGCGGATTATGAAACAACCGCTACGATGATCAAATATTTCATGGATCAAGCTTCGAAGAAAAAAGGCTTATTCTCTTCAAAAACGAACGTCATGATTTGTGTACCAAGCGGTATCACATCGGTCGAAAAACGTGCCGTTGAAGATGCAGCGAAACTCGCAGGTGCGCGTGAAGCGTACACAATCGAAGAACCATTTGCAGCAGCGATCGGAGCGGGTCTTCCTGTTTCAGAACCAACAGGCTCGATGGTCGTCGACATCGGTGGTGGTACGACAGAAGTTGCGGTCATCTCACTCGGTGGTATCGTAACGAGCCAATCGATCCGTGTCGGTGGCGATGAGATGGATGAATCGATCATTCGTTACATCAAATCGAAATACAACTTGATGATCGGGGAGCGGACAGCTGAGACGTTGAAAATGACGATTGGTTACGCTCGCATCGATGAAGAGTCAGAAAATGAAACGATGGAAATCCGTGGACGCGATCTTGTGACAGGTCTTCCAAAACAAATCGAAGTCACAAGTGCTGAAATTTGTGACGCACTTTCGGATACAGTAGATGCGATTCTTGCTGGTGTGAAGCATACACTTGAGCAGACACCTCCTGAATTATCAGCAGACGTCATGGACCGCGGAATCGTCTTGACAGGCGGCGGGGCACTCTTGAAGAACCTCGACGCTGTCATTGAAGACGAAACACGTATTTTGACACTCGTTGCAGAAAATGCACTCGATTGCGTCGCAATCGGTACAGGAAAATCACTCGAGATGATGAATGTCCTTCGTTCGAAATCAGGCATCTCGCAAAAAAGATAAGGACGGGATGAGCGATGAAGCGATTTTTAAATAATCGAAAACTGCTCATCACACTCCTTAGTTTTCTCCTTTTGGTGATCTTGATCGGAATTTCGCTGCAAGGGCGTAACCAATCCCACTGGTATCAAAGCTTCGTGCGGGATACTGTGGGCGTCGGTCAACGCCTTTTCGCGACACCGATTGGCTGGATTGATGATACGGTCACTTCGATTAAAGAAGTGCGTGACGTGTACAAAGAGAATGAACACTTGAAATCACGCTTGAGTGACTATGCCGGTAACGCCGTCAAAGTCCGTGATCTTGAACGTGAGAATAAAGAATTGAAAGATATGCTCGACCTGAACGGATCGATTCGCGACTACAAATTGTTACCAGCAGAGATGATCGGTCGGACATCGTCCGAATGGCAACGGTTCGTCACAATCAACATCGGAGAACAAAAAGGAGTCAAGCCGAACATGGCCGTCGTAACAGCAGATGGACTAATCGGTCGCGTCATCCAGGCGAGCGCTTATACTTCCCTCGTGCAGTTAATGTCAGATACGAGTCGGACGAATAACGTCTCGGCAACGGCAGACGACACGAAAGGAAAAGGAGTCTTCGGAACGATCGAAGGTTTTGATGATGAGACGAAATTACTCAAGTTCACGAAAATTCCGAACGACGCGAAGCTGAAAAAAGGGCAGACCGTTACGACGTCTGGTCTCGGGGGGAAATATCCGAGCGGGATCGTCATCGGAAAAATCGAGGAAGTGAAATCCGATCAGTATGGGGCTTCGAAAATCGCATACGTCAAACCGGCAGCAGACTTCGAACAGTTCGGTCATGTCTTCGTGATTGAACGCGAAGCGAAGGAACCTTTCGCTGAGACCGATAAGGGAGGGGACACTCGTGAATAACGTTAAGTTGTTTTTCGCCGTGTTCCTTCTTTTTATCTTAGAAGGGACGTTGTTTGCAGGACCTCTTGGAGATGGGTCGCCGTACGTCATTCATACAACTTTGATTGGGTTGATGTTTCTCGGTCGGTACGGAAAACTTGAACAGGCACTTGGATTCGGTCTCGTCTTTGGATTGCTATATGATTTCGTTTATTCAGACATCATTGGTATTTACTTATTTGCGTTATCCGCCATTCCGCTTTTTAGTAGCTTCGTGCTAAAATATGTAAAGGAGAACGTATTGACGATTCTCGTCACGTTCACGTTTAGTGCCATTTTGTATGAACTCGATATATATTTCTTCACGGCTTCGGTCGTTGGTGTCGGCGTTTCCTTCCAGGAACTTGCGACACAGATCATTCCAAGGAGTCTGGTTGCCCAGCTAATCGGGATCATCATCTTGTATTATCCGATGACCCGACTCGTGCAATCTACCCTTGACGAGAAAAGAGGATGAGTCATGATTGAGCGTAAACGTTATGTAACGATGAAAGGTCATCGTGGTGGCCTCGCCGTCTATGTGAATGAAAGGTGCAGTGTGGATGAATTTCTTGACGATTTAGAGTTGACGCTTGCGGACAAATCCGTCGAGAACGGACGCGCCGTACCGATCACCTTCTTCTTCGGTCGACGTTATGTCGATGAAGGAGTGTTGACGGCCGTCGAATCTATCGTCGCGCGACATGATTCCTTCTCTTTCAAAGGTTACGACAGTGAGTGCATCACGAAGGACGAGGCAAAAGCCTTGTACGGTGAGCGAACGTTCCACTACTTCGGTGGAACGGCACGCAGTGGGCACGTATTAGACGTCGAAGGTTCGATCGTCATTATCGGAGATATCAATCCGGGAGCGGTCGTCCATGCGACAGGAAGTATCTATTGTCTCGGTGCTTTGCGTGGTACCGTTCATGCAGGTAAGGGTGGTAATACGGAAGCGGTCATCGCGGCGAGTGTGCTTCAACCGAAATGGGTCGCGGTCGCTGGAACCATCCATGAGGAACCGGATGACGCACCGATTCCTGCTCTTGACATGGGTTGTGCATTTTTAGGCGAAGACGGGGTCGAATTTTCCCGCCTTCAAACCGTTCCGCTTGCGCGGATGGATCAGTTTGCGATTGATAGTGAAAGAGGGTGACGGATATGGAACAAGTGAAAGAACAGGTACATATGGAGGCGAAGACGAACATGGGACGCGCCATCGTCGTCACATCCGGGAAAGGTGGCGTCGGAAAAACGACGACGACTGCAAATATCGGAACAGCACTTGCGTTGATGGGACATTCGGTTTGTCTCGTCGATACGGATATCGGGTTACGCAATCTGGATATCGTGCTTGGTCTCGATAACCGGAGTATCTATAACATCGTTGACGTCGTGACAGGGCAATGTAAGTTGCACCAAGCGCTCGTCCGCGATAAACGTTTTGAAGAGATGTATCTGTTGCCTGCTGCTCAATCAAAGGATAAGTCCTCCGTCACACCCGAACAGGTGAAGGCAATCATCGATACACTGAAACTCGAATACGACTTTGTCTTGATTGACTGCCCAGCAGGAATCGAACAAGGGTTTATGAATGCAATCGCTGGAGCGGATGAAGCCGTCGTCGTGACGACACCAGAAAAAGCAGCCGTCCAGGATGCGGACCGGATCATCGGAATGCTCGAGCGTTCAGAACGTAACATTGTTCCAAAACTCGTCATTAACCGGGTCCGTTCACACATGATGGCGTCTGGTGATATGCTCGACATCGATGAGATCATGCGTATCCTCTCGATTGATCTGCTTGGTCTGATCATCGATGATGAGGAAGTCATCGCTGCTTCCCACCGTGGTGTTCCCGTGACGATGAATCCGGATAACCGGGCTGGACTCGGCTACCGAAACATCGCGCGCCGGATTCTGGGAGAGTCCGTACCGCTGCTCGATTTAAATGAACAACCGCAAAAAGGGTTCTTCGTCAAATTGAAGAAGATGCTTGGGATGAAATAAGAATGGGAAATTAGACTAGGACGACATCGTCGCGCCTAGTCTAATTTTTTTGGAGGGATCAGTATGCGATGGATTAGTGAACAGACCGCCTCGCTTGAACGACTGGCATTGGTCGAAGGGGGACGATTGATTGAATACCATGAACGGATGCGTGACGAGATTCGCGTTGGTACATTCGTTTATGCGAAAGTCGATCGGCTGCATCCGACACTCGGAGCGGCCTTCTTAATCGCGACCGATGGAACGCCGCTTTATTTACCACTAAACGAGACGATTGAAGCGCTGCGTCGTTATCCGGATGTACCGACGATCGGTCAAGCCGTCCAGGTCGGACAAACGTTACTCGTCCAGGTCGTTAAGGAAGGCGTCGCACCGAAACAACATAAGGTGACGCAGAACATCACTTATGGGGGGCGTTATCTCGTCTATTTCCCGTACGGTCGGCGTGTCCGTTTTAGTCGGAAGCTAGATTTAGTCGTTCAGCGTCAGCTAGCGGAGCAACTGACGACGACAGACGAAGAAGGGATTCTCTACCGGACGGAGGCAGCAAAAGCATCGATTGAGGAATTAAAGCAAGAGCTGCAATCGTTGCGGACACGACATAAAGAGCTGATGCAAGCACCACGTCTCGAACAAGACGAGGCGTTGATCGTCCAAGAAGCAAAACGGCTTCCACACGTCACGGAAGCACTCGTTATGACGCGTCAGGAAAAGGAACGACTTGAACTACTTGGTCTTTCTGTCGAACGCTCGTTACGAAAAGGACGCTTGCCAGAGATGGAGAAAATTGATGGGGCAATCGAGAGGGCGATGCAACGTGTCGTCTGGCTTGACGGAGGGGCGTATCTCTTGATTGAAGAAGTTGAGACGATGACGGTCATCGACGTCAACAGCGGAAAGACGATTTCCGTCAAGGAACAAAAGCGGACGTTTGACCAGATCAATGAAGCGGCTGCTGTCGAAGTCATGCGCCAATTACGATTGCGCAACATTAGTGGAATGGTTGCGATCGACTTCCTTCGCGGCTCAAGTAAAGGTCAGACACGGGTGACCCAACTCCTCAAAGAGCGAGCAGCACTCGAGACGAAACAAATCGAGGTCTACGGATTCACGAAAATGGGCTTATGCGAACTGACACGACAACGTCACGGAAAATCACTACAGGAACGCTCACAGGAATCCGGTCAGTGGACACGATTAAGCGTCTATCGGTTGATCGAACCAAAGTTGCTTGAAATCGCGACTTATGCCGAAGCAGTCGTGATTCGGGCACCGCGTCACCTGATACAAGACGAATTCGTTTCTCGCCAACCGCTCGAAGTGCATGTGCTTGAAGGTGATCCCGCCGTCCTTTTCACGGGGGCGTCACAGGACTGTCTCGATTTCATCAAGCGATCGGAATAATCCTTCAGAACAGCATTGACAAGGTGGAAGAACGTTTGGTATTCTGAATAACGTTAGTTCGTTTGGAAGCACCAAATGACTACAACCGCACAGACCGGGTTTTAAAGCATCTGCTGCCCGCGATGGCGAGTCTGAGTTCCTAAGAGGAGGTGCACGTAATGTACGCAATTATCAAAACTGGTGGTAAACAAGTCAAAGTCGAAGCTGGCCAAGAAATCTACGTTGAGAAATTAAACGCAGACGTCGACAGCACAGTCGAATTTGGTGAAGTATTGATCCTTGGTGGTGACGATGTTAAAGTCGGCGCTCCACTCGTAGAAGGTGCGAAGGTCGTAGCAACGGTCATCAAACACGCTCGCGCGAAAAAGATCACTGTCTTCAAAATGAAAGCGAAAAAGAACTACCGTCGTAAGCAAGGTCACCGTCAACCTTACACGAAGGTCCGCATCGAGAAAATCGAAGCGTAAGCCATGATACGTGTCAAGATTCGACGAGATGAAGCGGAACTCGTCCGCTCCATCGAAGTGACAGGACATGCCGAGTTTGCAGAACCAGGTCTCGACCTTGTCTGTGCCGGCGTCTCGTCGGTGATCTTCGGGGCATATAATGCCATAGAAGCATTACTCGGGCAGGTCCTGCTCCTTGAAATGGCAGAACAACAAGAAGGTGGCTACTTTTATGTAGAACCGTACGCTGACTTAGCACCGGATGTCAGTGAACGCACCCAATTGTTACTGGAGGCGACTTTGGTCCAGCTTGGTACCATCGCTGAAAGTTACGGTGAGTTTATCCAACTTGAACAAGTATAGGAGGTGGATTCCACATGTTGAAACTTAATCTTCAGTTCTTCGCATCGAAAAAAGGGGTAGGTTCGACAAAGAACGGTCGTGACTCGCAATCGAAACGCCTTGGGGCGAAACGTGCAGACGGTCAAACTGTTTCTGCTGGTTCAATCCTCTACCGTCAACGCGGTACGAAGATTCACCCAGGTATGAACGTCGGACGTGGTGGCGATGATACACTTTTCGCAACTGCAACTGGTGTCGTTCGTTTCGAACGTCTCGGACGCGACAAGAAACAAGTCAGCGTTTACCCAGCATAAGGATCGACGAAGCAGACTCTAGCCACTTTCGAGGGTTAGGGTCTGTTTTTTTTAGGAGGGAACGACCGATGGAGGAACAACAGGTACTTGATCTTTTAAAGACTCTTCGTCACGAGTGGTTGAACCGGATACAACTCGTCCGTTCGTATGGCGCGATCGGAGACGAACAAGCAGTCGAGTCAATCTGTTCGGCATACCGAGATCAAGCATCTCGGGAAGGACGTCTAGGGCGAATCGGATTGCCGAAAACCGCACTGGCGTTACTACAAGCTGAATGGTCAGGCAAAACTGTGACGTATGATGTCATCGGAGCACCCCACATGGAAGATGAGCGGTTGAAACAACTCGTCGAAGCAGCCATCGCCATGATTGATGTAGGAGTAGGAGAAGTATCCGTGACCTTCCACGAGGGCGTGACCATCGAGATCTATCGGGATCTACTAGATATGTCGCGCCTTGAAGATCTAGTGACGCCGATGGAAATCGAGTCGCAGACGGAAAATGAGTGTGTGATTGAGATTGAAAGTCTTCCGTTTGAGGAAGAGAAGTAAGAGGAGGGATCCGACATGTTTGTCGATCAGGTAAATATTTATGTAAAAGCAGGTGACGGAGGACGTGGGCAAGTAGCGTTCCGTCGCGAGAAATACGTTCCAGACGGTGGCCCAGCCGGCGGTGACGGTGGTCATGGAGCTCACGTCGTCCTCGAAGTCGACGAAGGACTTCGGACATTGATGGACTTCCGTTACAAACGTCACTTTAAAGCAGTTCAAGGTGAAAACGGAATGTCAAAAGGGATGCACGGTCGTAAAGCCGAGCATTTAGTCGTCAAGGTCCCACCGGGTACGGTTGTCTACGATGATGATACAAATGCGGTCATCGCTGACCTCGTCCATCACGGACAACAAGCAATCGTCGCAAAAGGTGGACGTGGCGGACGTGGGAATACACGCTTTGCGACACCAGCCAACCCAGCGCCTGAGCACGCTGAAAACGGTGAGCCAGGAGAAGAGAAGTACTTGAAGCTTGAACTGAAGATGCTAGCAGACGTTGGTCTCGTCGGCTTCCCGAGTGTCGGGAAATCAACGATGTTATCGGTCGTTTCAGCAGCACGTCCGAAAATCGGCGCGTATCACTTTACGACGATCACACCGAACATCGGTGTCGTCGAAACGGAAGATAGCCGTAGTTTCGTCATGGCTGACTTGCCAGGATTGATTGAAGGAGCAAGTGAAGGTGTTGGACTCGGTCACCAGTTCCTCCGTCACGTCGAGCGGACGAAAGTCATCGTACACGTCATCGACATGAGTGGAATGGAAGGACGCGATCCAATCGAAGACTACAATATCATCAATAAAGAACTCGCGGACTATAATCTTCGTTTGACAGAGCGTCCACAAGTTGTCGTCGCGAACAAGATGGACATGCCGGATGCGGCAGAACATCTCGAAGCATTCAAGGAAGCTTTCCCGGATCTTGAAGTATTCGAGATTTCAGCAGCAACACGTCAAGGGTTGCGTGATCTCTTATTCCGAATCGCTGACCTCGTCGATGCGACACCAGAATTCGGTTTAGAGGAACTCGAAGAGAAAACAGCGACACCACGTGTCGTCTATGGTTACGAAGCACCAGAAGCTGGCTTTACGATTTCGAAAGATGAAGACGACTGCTTCGTCATCAAAGGACCACGGATCGAAAAACTCTTCACGATGACGAACTTCATGCGTGAAGAATCGATTAAACGTTTCGCTCGGACACTTCGTCAAATGGGTGTCGACGAAGAGTTACGTCGTCTTGGTGCGATTGACGGTGATGTCGTTCGAATTCGTGATTTCGAGTTCGAATTCGTCGAGTCATCATTCTAAGCGGTTCATTCCATTAGGAAACGGAGTGTGAAAGCATCGTGGACCCATTGCCCATGATTTCATTCGTTTGGTTAATTCCGATTCTCGTGTTATCCGCGTTCTTCTCCTCATCCGAGACGGCACTAGCGAGTGTTAATCGGTTGCGGTTGCTGCATCAGTCAGAAGCAGGGGACGCGCGTGCGTCCCGCGTGTTTCGTTTGCTTCAACGTTATGAAGAGACACTGACTTCGATTTTGATTGGTAATACACTCGTCAATGTTGGGTTCGTCTTGTTCGGCGGCTGGTGGATCATCCAGTTCGTCGAGACAGTGGCGACGAAGACTGTAGCGTTTCTTGCGCTATTCTTTTTGTTGCTGTTGTTTGGAGAATTGATTCCGAAGTCATATGCCCGTGAGCATACAGAACGTTACGTTTTGTTAATCGGGCGTCCGCTTCGTTTCTTCTTACTATGTTTTCGACCGCTCGTTTTCCTGTTACTCCGCTTACGTCAGTTGGCGTTGCGGTTGATTGGAGCGGATCCGAAAGGACCACTCGTGACAGAACAGGAACTCAAGGCACTCGTCGATATCAGTCAGGAAGAGGGCATCATGGGGCTTGCAGAGGCGGAACTCGTCCATCAAGCGGTTGATTTTCAACATGCGACGGTCGAGGATGCATTGACACCTCGGATCGACATTCAAGCGATCGATATCGATGCGCGGCTCGAAGACATCCTCACAGAAGTACAAAAAGGCGGCTATTCCCGTCTACCGGTCTATAAGGACTCGATTGATCATGTCATTGGTGTATTATCGGAACGGGACTTCCTACGAGCGTATGTGAAGAACGGCTCCGTTGAAATCCGAGAATGGATTCGACCCGTGTCATTCGTCGTCCCACAGACACGATTGATGGATTTATTACCAGAACTCAAAATCAAACAATCTCATATGGCTGTCGTCCTCGATGAATTTGGAGGCACGGCGGGTCTCATCACGCTCGAAGATATTTTAGAGGAGATTGTTGGTGAGATTTGGGATGAACACGATGAATCATTGGAATATACGAAACGAATTGGTCCGGAGCAGTATGAGTGTCTAGCAGAGTATGATATTGAAGACTTTTGTCAGCAATTTCAATTGACGATGCCAGATACGGATGCCCAGTCTCTAGGTGGTTGGATCATGGAAGAGAGTGGACAGTTACCGGAAGTCGGAACGGCGATGCATTATGAACGCGTCACGTTGACCGTCTTGCATATCGAAAACCGACGCGTCCGAAAAGTCTTAGCGACTTTTGATCGTTCATCTGCGATGCCAGATCCACGACTTGAACCGATTTAAATACAAAAACCGCTTATTCTCTAGGAATAGGCGGTTTTTGTATGTTCAGACATCAAGTTCTGAAACGAGAATCCCGAGGCGATCGAGTTTTGCAATCGCTGCTTCGAGTGCTTCTTCGTGATCGGCTTCGAGGGTATGGATATGAACTCCGTCCGTCAGGCTCGAAAGTGGAGTAGCTTGTGTCTCCTTCAGTTGCTCAAGTAATACGCGGACATCGCGACGACTTTTCAGCATCAATTCTCCCGTAATGAAACCATAAACGGGATGTTCGATGATGACATCACGAATGACGACTCCCTCATCGACGATGGCGTCACACTCATCCTTTAACTGATCGATGCCATGACGACAAACGATTTTGCGGCGAAATTTCGATCCATCGACTTCCGGATCATTGATGAAATAACCACGAGCTGTCGCAATGACAGGATATCCTTTTGCTTTTAACAATGATAAATCCTGTACGATCACTTGACGACTAACTCCTGCTTGTTTAGCGAGTGCTGTTCCCGTGACAGGTTGTTCACTCTCTTCAATCATACGAAGTAATGCTTTCCGACGTTCTTCTCCGGAGATGCGTTTCCCCATCATGTCTCCTACCTTTCTCCAGTGTCATCAAATCGTGTTCAACACATCAATGCACTGTGCGATTTCTTCGTTCGTCGTTTTTCTTCCAAAGCTAAATCGAATCAACCCATGAGCAGCTGACTCGTCAAAGCCGATCGCACGCAATGTCGCGTTTGGACCGTTTTCTCCAGCTCGACAAGCGCTACCAGCGGAAACTGCTATTCCAGCACGATTCAATGCAAGCAACACATATTGACCATCACGTTGTTTTGTATGGATGGCACAGATGGAAGCGAGTTGAATCGGTGACTCAATAATTGCGTAACGAGACGAAGACAATGTTTTTTTTAGCATACCACGAAATACCTGACTTGAATCTTGAATTCCTGGATTTTCTAGTCGCGTGGCTTCGCAAGCAGCAATGAATGCGGCAATTCCTGGAACGTCGACTGTGCCTGGGCGAATCCCGAACTCGTGATGTCCTTCGTAGTAGGGACTAAAGAGCGGTCGCCGCAGGTAGAGGGCACCTAATCCTTTTGGTCCATATACCTTATGGCTACTCATCGTGTAGGCGTCAAAGGCGTCAATGTTGATATCGTCTTTTAAAAATCCTTGAACCCCATCGCAATGAAATAGAATTCCACGTGATTGACAATAGGCGGCAATCCGTTCGACTGGAAACCGGAATCCCGTATCCGAATTGACGTGTTGAATTGAGACGATACCGATGTCGTCCGTACACGCCGTGACGAATTGATCCCAATCAAATGTTCCGTCCGGTAATAAAGTAAGGTGACGTGTTTCTTGTGCCCAGCGCGCAAGTGGGAGCAAAACCGAATCGTGCTCACATTGAAGTGTCAAGACAGTTGTCTTACGACTTTGACGCATTAAGTGAGTCAAAGCGATGTAATTCGCTTCGGATCCGCTTCCTGTAAAGATGACGGTACCCTCTTGTTGGTTCAACTGTTGCATCAGATAGTGACGTGCTCGTTCTAACAAACGTTCTGCGTCACCACCGATGTCATGAAGGGAAGAACTGTTGCCGTAGAACGACTGAGCGGCTTGCTGATAATGATCGAGCGCTTGTGGGTGTAGCGGAGTGGTAGCTGCGTAATCGAGATAGATCATGAAAAATCCTGTCCTTTCGTCTTGTCACTCAGCTAAAAGTATGCCAAACTTATTGTCAAGTCAATAGTAAACATTTAGATATAGAGGTGTAAAACATATGTCTTTACATAAAAGACTCGAGACAGATGTGTTGATCATCGGAACAGGGCTTGCGGCAATTTCTGTCGCCTTGCATCTTCCACCAGGTACCGAATCGTTACTCGTTACAAAAGGAACTCGTTTTGAGACGAATTCCGTTCGAGCACAAGGTGGAATCGCATCATCTTATGCAGAAGTCGATCATCAAGGTCATTTTGAAGATACGTGCCAGGCGGCGAAAGGACGAATTAAGGAAACCGTTGTTGATTACGTGACGCGTTCAGGAACTGAGGCGATAGAATTTCTATTACGGTATGGTGTCCAGTTTGATCAAGATGATGCTGGGTACTTGCTTGGTCGAGAAGGGGCACACCGCTTGCCTCGGATCTATCACTCTGGTGGGGACGAGACTGGTAAACGAATCATGGAAACATTGATGCCGTACGTACCGTTCCCGATTCTCGAGCAAACGTATATTACGGAATTGATTCAAGTTGATGGACAGGTGTTAGGTGCCGTCGGATACAGGAACGGTGAACCGATTGAGATTTTGGCGCGAGCCACGATTCTTGCAACGGGTGGAGTTGGTGGATTATTTGCTGCATCAACGAATGAACCTATGATTCAAGGAGATGGTATTGCGCTTGCCTTTGAGGCAGGTGCGACGATCCGTGACCTCGGGTATATTCAGCATCACCCGACAGTACTTGTTCATAATGGACGATCGGAAGGCTTAATCACGGAAGCATTACGTGGAGCAGGAGCCATTCTTGTGACGAAAAGCGGTGACCGAATCATGGCGGATCACCCGATGCAAGATTTAGCGGCGCGAGATGAAGTAGCAAAACGAATCCATGAGGTTCGAAAACAGGAACCCGTTTATCTTGATACATCAAAAGTCGTCGATCGTGCAAAACGGTTTCCAACGTTTGTTGAAAAATGTGAAAAACTGAACATAAATCCGGATCTCGTTGAAATCGCACCAGGTATTCATTTCTTGATGGGGGGAATCGAGACGGACCTTACAGGACAGACGAATGTTCCAGGACTTTATGCGGTCGGCGAGACGGCGTCAATCGGACTGCATGGTCGAAATCGCTTGGCATCGAACTCACTGCTTGAGTGTGTCGTCATGGGGAAAGCAGTGACGGAACAGCTACAGTTGTTGCCGGAGCTTGCGGTAGGACGAGTCAAACGACGTTCGGGAACTTTACGTTCCGTAACAGCTTGTGTGTCAAAAGTGATTGGCGTTGAAATGAACGTTAAACAAATACAGGATTGCTTGGATGAATTAAGAAGGTGGACGTTAGAGGAATCAGGACAGGACGCGGAAAAAAATCGATTACGTTACGTCACGGCATGTTTGTTGCTTGAAGGGGCACGGGTTCGATTGACAGGAGAGGATGAGAACGTTGAACAAATGGCAGTTACGGCAGCAACTGGAAACATTTTTAGTGGAGGACATCGGACACTGGGATATTACGAGTGAAGGATGTCTGACAGGACAAGAGCGAGGAAAGGGGCGTTTTCTAGCAAAAGAAGACGGCATCTTTTGTGGGGAAGACGTCATTCGTGAGATGGCACATCTTTTACAGGTTGATGTGACGATTCATGTAGCAGAAGGCACTGTCGTGACGCGCGGAACGTTACTTGCTGAGTGGTCGGGTTCATTACAGGACATCTTAAGCGGGGAACGGGTCGCCTTGAATCTTGTCCAGCGTCTATCCGGCATCGCGACAAAAACACGTCAAGCGGTCGAAGTGGCAGCAGGACGGATCCGGATCACGGATACACGAAAGACGACGCCTGGATTACGGATGCTAGAGAAACATGCCGTGCGTGTCGGTGGTGGGTACAGTCACCGCGGGAGACTCGATGATGCGGTCATGATTAAAGATAATCACATCACAGTCGCAGGATCGATTACAGAAGCAGTGATGCGAGCAAAACGAGTCGCGGGTCATACGACACCAATCGAAGTCGAAGTCGAGACGGAAGCAGAAGTGCTTGAAGCAGTGGCAGCAGGAGTCGATATCATCATGCTCGACAACCGGACACCGGCAGAAATCAAACAGCTCCGGCAACTGATTCCACCGCAGATCACGGTCGAACTTTCTGGCGGGATCACGATTGAGACGTTACCCGACTACGCGGATAGCGGCGCAAATGTCATCTCGCTTGGCGCACTCACCCATTCAGCAACAGCGCTTGATATCAGTATGAAAATCGAAGGAGGAAAAAAAGATGTCATTTGACTTATTACGTCATGAGGGGATTCCGGCGTCGTACTTACAGCAATCAGAAGCAGACTTGATTGCGATCATTGAAGGGGTCAAAGCACGGATGGGGAGTCGCTTATTTTTACCTGCCCATCACTATCAAAAGGATGAAGTCGTTCAGTTCGCGGATGCGACAGGAGATTCGCTCCAGCTCGCGCAAGTCGCGAAGCAGATGACAGAAGCGGAATACACGGTCTTCTGTGGCGTTCACTTCATGGCGGAGACAGCGGACATGCTGACGGATACGTCACACACGGTCGTCCTACCTGACATGCGTGCCGGGTGTTCGATGGCGGATATGGCGAACGATACACAAACGGAACGCGCATTCACGATTTTGACAGAGCGGTTCGGTGAGTCAATCTTGCCGTTGACGTATGTCAATTCAACAGCTGCGATCAAAGCATTCGTTGGTAAACACGGTGGCGCAACGGTGACGTCTTCGAACGCTGTCCAAATGGTCGAGTGGGCACTTGCTGAAAGAGATATCTTATTCTTTCTACCCGATCAACATCTCGGTCGCAATACGGCACATGCGCTCGGGATTCCGTTAGAGCAGATGGCGATTTGGGATCCGATTAAGGACGAACTTGTCTTTGGGGGAAATGATCAAGATGTCCGCGTCATCTTATGGAAAGGGCATTGCTCGGTACATGAAAAATTCACAGTCGGACAAATCGAACAGTTCCGCAAGACAGACCCGGAGCGAAAGATTCTCGTTCACCCTGAATGTTCCCATGAAGTCGTGGCGGCATCTGATTTTAACGGATCAACAGCGTATATCATTCAGCAAATCGAGCAGGCTGCACCGGGAACAAAATGGGCGATCGGAACAGAGATGAACCTTGTGAATCGACTCGCAACGACTCATCCGGATCTCGATATCGTATCGCTCAATCCGTTCATGTGCCCGTGTCTGACAATGAACCGGATTGACTTACCGCACTTAGCGTGGGCGCTCGAACAGGTCGAAGCAGGGGAACCGGTCAATATCATCACAGTCGACGAAGAAACGACACGGAATGCTGTATTGGCACTCAAGCTGATGCTCGAAAGATCGTAAGTACAGATGTGTAGCGTGGTCGCGTAAGCGATTACGCTTTTTAATTTTTAGGTTTCGAGAGCGAACGTATGTATCGATTTTTGCTGAAGAACGCTTTGAAGCCAAACGAAGATGTATGCTACAATAACACGAGAGTTTGTTTATAGATGGGAGCGTTCCACATTGATAGAATTCGTACGCGGCGAAGTCGCTTATGTCTGTGCAGAATTCGTGACGGTAGAAGTCGGCGGGATTGGCTACAAAATCGTAGCACCGAACCCGTTTTTTTATCGGACCGGAGACGAACAGATCATCGTATATACGTATCACTATGTCCGTGAGGACCAAGAAGTCTTATTCGGATTCCGTTCCCGGCGTGAGCGTGCCTTGTTCACGAAGTTGCTTGGTGTAACAGGGATCGGACCAAAAGGAGCGCTCGCAATCGTCGCATCGGGTAATGTCGATGCGCTCGTTGAAGCGATCGAACAAGAGAAGGAAAGTTATCTCGTCAAGTTCCCAGGTGTCGGCAAGAAAACAGCGAAGCAAATGACACTTGACCTAAAAGGCAAGTTAGCGGAGCTCGCACCAGACTACGTGCCGAGCGAAGGTTTGTTTGCGCAAGGTAACGCTGAGTTGAACGAAGCGTGTGAGGCTCTAATGGCACTCGGTTACAGTGATCGAGAAGTCGAAAAAGTCAAAAAAGCGTTGCAGGCAGAAGTCCTGTCGACGGATCAATATGTCAAACGGGCACTCCAGTTGTTATTGAATGTGAGGTGAGGACATGGAAGAGCGCATTTTGTCAGAATCCGCCCATGCGGAAGATCAAGAAGAGTGGAGTCTGCGTCCTCAGACGCTCGAGCAGTACATCGGGCAGGAGAAAGCGAAGGGAAACTTGAGTGTCTTCATCGAAGCGGCAAAAATCCGTCAGGAAACACTCGATCACGTGCTTCTCTATGGCCCTCCGGGTCTCGGTAAGACGACGCTTGCAACAATCATTGCGAACGAGATGGGAGTCGGCATTAAGACGACTGCCGGTCCTGCGATCGAGCGACCGGGTGATCTGGCGGCGATCCTCTCATCGCTTGAACCAGGAGACGTGCTCTTCATCGATGAGATACACCGGTTGAGTCGGTCAATCGAAGAGATTCTCTATCCAGCAATGGAAGATTATTGTCTCGATATCGTCATCGGTCAAGGGGAACTTGCGCGAAGCGTGCGGATCGACTTACCACCATTTACGCTCGTCGGAGCGACGACGCGTGCCGGAATGTTATCGGCACCGCTACGTGATCGTTTTGGCGTGACGCTGAAGCTGGAATATTATACGATGTCAGAGTTGTCTGCCATCGTGACGCGGACATCGCGTCTGTTCGGATTTGAAGCGGATCGTCTCGCAGCAGAAGCCATCGCCCTGCGTTCACGGGGAACACCACGTGTCGCGAATCGATTGTTACGACGTGTTCGTGATTTTGCGCAAGTCGCGCATCAAACGGACATCGATGCCGTGCTCGCAACGAGTGCGCTTGATCGCTTGCATGTCGATGCGCTAGGGCTCGACGATGTCGACCACCGTTTACTGCGCTCACTAGCAGAGCGGTTTGCCGGTGGTCCAGTTGGACTTGAGACGATCGCAGCGACGATTGGGGAAGATGCCCAGACGATCGAGGATGTCTATGAACCATATCTATTGCAACAAGGCTTTTTACAACGTACCCCGCGCGGACGTGTCTTAACACCGTTCGCTCGCCAACATTTAGGACTGAAAGAAGGAAATTGAACCAATGGATGTAAACTTATTTGATTTTCATTTACCAGAAGAACAAATTGCCCAAGTGCCATTGCTCGACCGGACGAGTTCGAAATTGATGGTACTCGACCGGGAGACTGGTGCGATTCAGCATCAGCACTTCCATGATATCGTCGACCATTTCCGTGAGGGCGATACACTCGTCATCAACGATACAAAGGTCTTACCGGCACGTCTCTTTGGTGTAAAGGAAGAGACTGGTGGGAAGATTGAGTTGTTGCTGTTGAAGCAGACGAGTGACGATGTCTGGGAAACACTTGCGAAACCCGCAAAACGTGTCAAACCGGGAACGATTCTATCATTTGGTGACGGATTACTCCGTGCTGAATGTGTCGAAGCACTGGAAGACGGGGGACGAATTCTGAAGTTTTTCTATGACGGAATTTTCTATGAAGTCCTCGACCAACTCGGAACAATGCCCTTGCCGCCATATATTCATGAACAACTCGAAGATCAGGATCGTTACCAGACGGTCTACGCACGAGAGCGCGGCAGTGCCGCAGCACCAACGGCTGGTCTTCACTTTACACCCGAGTTGCTTGGAGCGTTAAAAGCGAAAGGCGTTCAAATCGCACCGTTGACGCTACACGTCGGGCTCGGCACATTCCGTCCCGTATCGGTCGATGACGTCGATAGTCATAAGATGCACAGTGAGTACTATGAACTGCCGGAAAGCTCAGCCGCGCTGCTACGTGAAACACGCAAACAAGGTGGACGGATCATCGCGGTCGGAACGACATCGACACGAACGCTTGAAACGGTCATCCGTGACCACGGCGACTTCGTCGAAGCAACGGGCTGGACGGATATCTTCATCTTCCCAGGGCAAGAAGTCAAAGGAATCGATGGATTGATCACGAACTTCCATCTACCGAAATCCACATTGATCATGCTCGTGTCTGCATTATCGACACGGGAACACATTCTGCACGCCTACGAAGAAGCAGTCGCGAACGGCTATCGTTTCTTTAGTTTTGGTGATGCGATGTTCTTAACGAGAGAGGAACGAAACTAATGACAAAACACGCGGTAACATACGAACATATCAAAACATGTAAACAATCCGGAGCGCGGTTAGGAATCGTCCACACGCCGCACGGTAGTTTCGAAACACCGGTCTTCATGCCGGTTGGAACACAAGCGACGGTCAAGACGATGGCACCGGAACAAATCAAGGACATGAACGCGAACATCATCCTCGCGAACACGTATCACCTATGGGTGCGTCCTGGACATGACGTCATCAAGGAAGCGGGCGGCCTGCATAAATTCATGAACTGGGATGGCGCAATTCTCACGGATTCAGGTGGCTTCCAAGTCTTCTCACTCGCTGACTTACGTAATATTTCGGAAGAGGGCGTTCATTTCCGGAACCACTTGAACGGGGACAAATTGTTCTTATCACCGGAAAAAGCGATGGAAATCCAAAATGCACTCGGTTCAGACATCATGATGGCGTTTGACGAGTGCCCACCGTATCCTGCCTCTCATGAGTACATGAAAGCATCTGTCGAACGGACAAGCCGCTGGGCAGAACGCTGTCTTGCAGCGCACGAACGTCCGCAAGATCAAGCACTGTTCGGAATCATCCAAGGTGGCGAATATGAAGACTTACGTCGTCAAAGTGCGAAAGATCTCGTAGCACTTGATTTCCCAGGTTATGCGGTCGGTGGTCTCTCGGTCGGTGAGCCAAAAGATGTCATGTACCGGGCACTCGAATTTACGACACCACTCATGCCAGAAGATAAACCACGTTATTTGATGGGCGTCGGTTCGCCGGATGCGTTGATTGAAGGCGCGATTCGTGGAATTGATATGTTCGACTGTGTTCTTCCGACACGGATTGCACGCAATGGTACATTGATGACATCGCAAGGACGTCTTGTCGTTCGAAATGCAAAATATGCACGTGATTTCCGTCCACTCGATGAGAAATGTGATTGCTACGCATGTAAGAACTACTCGCGTTCATACATTCATCACTTGATCCGCGCGCAAGAAACGTTCGGACTTCATCTTTGTTCGACACACAATCTTCACTTCCTCGTTAAGTTGATGGAAGGCGTTCGCCAAGCGATTCGTGAGGATCGTCTACTTGATTTTAAGGAAGAATTCTTCGAAGAATACGGTTACAATTTACCGAACGCAAAGAATTTCTGACAAATCGTCTGACAAATTAATTCTTTCACGGTATAATGAACGTGATTTGAATGATAAAGGAGTTGATACAAATGGGAAGTGGTATCTTTGCATTTCTCCCGATGATCTTGATCTTCGTGGTGTTCTATTTCTTGTTGATCCGTCCACAGAACAAACGCCAGAAGCAAGTGCGTCAGATGCAAACTGAACTCTCACGCGGCGATTCGATCGTTACGATCGGTGGTCTTCACGGGGTTGTCCAAAAAGTCGACGACACAACGGTGACATTGAAGTCAGGTAACTCACAATTGACATTCAACCGGAGTGCTATCGCAGAAGTGACGAAAAAATCAACAACTGTCATGGGCGACGAAACGGTCGAATAAGGCATTGAAAAGGCGCTTTCCGGATTCCGGAGCGTCTTTTCTGTTTATATATGAGAAAAACGTTTGCTAAGATTACCATTTCTTTTGTAAGCTAGGGTAGGAGAACAAAGTTGTCTGAAAATATACTGGGAACTAGAGAAAGGACAATGTAGCATGATCAAGAAAGGGAAACTTGCCACATTCTTCATCGTCGTCATCGCGTTGCTCGTACTGATCGGTACGACATCGTCATGGTTGTTGAAGGATACGAAGCTTGGCCTTGACCTCAAGGGTGGCTTTGAAGTCTTGTATGAAGTACAACCACTGAAAGAAGGAGACGTCATCGATCAGAATGCGATGAGTGCAACGTTGACGGCAATCGAGAACCGTGTCAACGTTCTCGGTGTCTCCGAGCCGGATATTCGGATCGAAGGTAACAACCGGATTCGTGTCCAGCTTGCTGGCGTCAAGGATCAAACCGAAGCACGTCAAATTCTATCGTCGACGGCGCAATTGTCATTCCGTGATATCAACGATAAATTGTTGCTTGACGGTTCAGACTTAAAAGCTAAAGGAGCAAAAGTTGGTTATGATCCACAAACGAACCAGCCGCTTGTAGAACTTTCGCTTAAATCAAAACAAAAATTCTATGATGTGACACAAAAGATTTCGCAAATGCAAGCGCCTGCAAATCGTCTCGTCATCTGGCTTGATTATGAGAAAGGTGACACGTACGAAAAAGAGATTCAAAAAGCGAACTCGAAGATTGTCTCAGATGCATCTGTACGAGAGCCGATCAACTCTGATAAAGCGATCATTTCTGGTGGTGATATCGATGCCGCGTACGGGAAACAGTTATCTTCGATCCTGAACGCTGGGGCACTGCCGGTCAAACTCGAGGAAATCTACTCGACGTCGGTCTCGGCTGCTTTTGGACAGGACGCACTTGATCAGACGCTCTTCGCGTCAGCCATTGGTGTTGCAGCTGTCTTCTTATTCATGCTGCTTTTCTACCGAATCTCTGGATTCGTGTCAATCATTACCTTGCTGTTCTACATCTATCTCGTCATGATCTTCTTTAACGGGATCAATGCCGTCCTCACCTTACCAGGAATCGCGGCTCTCGTTCTTGGTGTCGGTATGGCGGTTGATGCAAATATCATCACCGCAGAACGGATCAAAGATGAATTACGAAGTGGAAAGTCCGTCTTGTCAGCATTTAAAGCCGGTAACCGCCGTTCGTTCGGTACGATTCTTGATGCCAACTTGACGACGTTAATCTCTGCTGGCGTGTTGTACTACTTCGGTACAAGTACGGTCAAAGGATTTGCCATCATGTTGATGGTCTCGATTGCCGTCACGTTCGTCACGAACGTCTTTGTCTCACGTTACCTGATGCAACTCCTTGTCAGTAGCCGATGGTTCGATAAGAAGAAATCATGGTTCGGTGTAAAGGAGAGTGAAATCCGTGAGCTTTAATCCTACGAAATTCGATTACGTCAAACATCGAAAAATCTATTTCGCAATCACGATTGCGCTTGTCATCATTTCGATACTCTTGTTGTCGTTCCGTGGTCTCAATCTCGGGATCGACTTTACGCAAGGAACACGCGTCGAGATTTCATCGACGAATCAAATCAAAGAAGCGGACGTCCGCTCTGTCATTGAAGATGCTGGAATCGATGCTGCGGAAATTGACGGCATACAATTTGCGCAAGGTGGAAAACTAGCGAACGTCACGTTCGTTGGGGAATTCAGCCAAGACCAAATTTCTGAAATGAAACAAACGATTGAAGCCAAATACAAAAAAGAACCGAGCATTTCGACAGTTTCGGCGCAAGTCGGTCAAGAAATCGCGCGTAACGCGATTTATGCCGTCTTACTCGCGTCACTCGGGATTGTCATCTATGTCTCGTTCCGATTCCAACCGTTATACGGGATTGCGACAGTGCTTGCCCTATTGCATGATGCGTTAATGATCATCGCTTTCTTCTCGTTGTTCCAGATTGAGGTTAATCTTTACTTCATCGCCGCCGTCTTGACGATTATCGGCTACTCCGTCAACGATACGATCGTTACGTTTGACAGGGTACGAGAAAATCTCGGATTGGCTGAAAAAGGTGGACGGAAAGTCTCGTTTGATGAATTGGCACATATTGTCAATGAGTCAATTCAACAGACGATCATCCGCTCGATCAATACAGTCATCACGGTCATTATGACGGCAGCAGCGCTTTATATCTTCGGTAGCGAAGCGATCCGTGGATTCAGTCTTGCCTTGCTTGTCGGCTTGATCATGGGAATGTATTCTTCGATCTTCATTGCCGCACAACTCTGGCTCGTCATGAAAGGTCGGACACTCGGTCGGACGAAACGCGCTTCCTAAAAGAGTATCCGCATCAGCTATCGCTGATGCGGATTTTCTATTATAATGGGGAAGTTGATTGGAGGGTTTGAGATGTACCATGCTAAAAAAACATGGCTTGATAAAGTCATTGATTCAGAACAAATCGAACAATTGACGGCGGATGGCACAATCTCTCCGTACGTCGCACAACTACTTGTCCAACGGGGGTTCACGACACGTGAAGCAGCCCGTGATTTTTTAGAGATCGATCAAATGGCATTCCATGACCCATTTGCTTTTAAAGACATGCCAAAAGTCGTTGAGCGGATTCAACGTGCCGTCAACGAGGGTGAGATGATTTTAATTTATGGGGATTATGACGTCGATGGCGTGAGTTCAGCTGCGATACTTTGGCATGCCTTGATCGAAATCGGTGGCATGGCGGAGTGTTATATCCCGAACCGTTTCACGGAAGGATACGGACCCAACGAAGCGGCATTCCGATGGGCTGCAGAAGAAGGGTTCAGTCTCGTCATTACCGTTGACTGTGGGATTTCCGGCATCCATGAAGCAAATGTTCTCAAAGAGCTCGGTGTCGATTTAATTATCACCGATCACCACGAAGCCAAAGAAACGTTACCCGATGCGTTTGCGTTGATTCATCCGGGAGTTGATCCAGACTATCCATTCTCAAAGCTTGCTGGAGCGGGTGTTGCCTTTAAAGTCGCGCATGCACTCCTTGAACGTGAACCAGTCGAGTTACTCGATCTAGCAGTGCTCGGAACGATTGCCGATCTCGTCCCACTCGTCGGTGAAAACCGCTTGCTGGCGATTCGTGGCATTGAAGCGCTGAATGCGAGTGAGCGTCCAGGTATCCTTGCGTTACGTGACGTTTGCAGTTTAACTGAGGACGAACTGACGGAAGAGTCGGTTGGATTTGCGTTTGGTCCACGCATCAATGCAGCAGGACGTCTTGATTCTGCGATGCCAGCGCTCGAGATGTTGCTAGCGGAAAGTAAGGATGAAGCACTGCATCTAGCAAAACAGCTCGACCAACAAAATAAACAACGCCAAGATATCGTTAAGCAGATTGCGGAGGAAGCAACGGCACTTGTCGAAGAACGCTTCAAAGAAGACCGTGTACTCGTCGTTGATGCGGAAGATTGGAATCCAGGTGTCGTCGGCATCGTCGCGTCACGACTCGTTGAAAAATATCATCGTCCCGTCATCATGCTGTGTCATGATGCTGAAAAAGGAACAGCTAAGGGTTCTGGACGTTCGATTCCTGCATTTGATTTGTTTGCTGAACTGACGAAGTGTGAAGATATCTTGCCGCACTTCGGAGGACATCCAGCGGCAGCTGGGATGACCCTTTCTTCTGATGATGTCGAGGCGTTACGCCATCGGTTGAATGAACAGGCGAGCAGTTTGCCGGATGATGCTTTCATCGCGACGATCGATGTCGACCTACGTTTACAAGTCAGTGACGTCTCGATTCAGTTGATTGAAGATATTCAACGACTGGCACCGTTCGGGATGGGTAATCCTGCACCACGGATCGTCATCGAGCAAGCGAAGATTCGTGACATGAAACGGATTGGTCGCGACTTGACGCATGTCAAAGCACTACTATCAGGCAACGGGAAAGAACTTGACGCGATCGGATTTGGATTCGGTGATCTCGTCGATGAAGTCTCGACCTTATCGGAAATGCACTTGATGGGGAGTCTGAACATCAATGAATGGAATGGCTTCCGTAAACCGCAGTTGATGATTCAAGACGTCGCAGTCGAAGATGTCCAAGTGTTTGATTATCGTGGGGGGAAACGTCCTTTAAGTGAGCTGTTCGCTTTACCGCACGAGACGACGACGTTCGTTGCTTTCACCGATGAGGTAAAAGAGAAGTATGCCGAACGCCCATTGAATGGTCCGGTTCGACGAAATATCGTTTTCTTGGATCTGCCGGAAGAGGAAGAGGCGTTTCATCCATACGTACAACAGGCAGAACGGATTTACTGTGCCTTTAAGGACGAAGGTTATTATTTCGAGACGATTCCGTCGCGTGAAGACTTCAAGCATTACTTCCAGTATTTTGCGAAATGTCCACGAGACGAGCTTCGAATGGGGCTTGTACGTTTGTCGAAATCGCGAAAATGGACGAAACGATCGATTAACTTTATGCATTCGGTATTCTCGGAACTTGATTTTCTTGTTACAATGGAGGACGGGCTGCCGGGTGTAAACCCAAATGCTGCAAAACGAGATCTGACGGAAGCTCCGACGTACCAGCGTCATGAAGCGCGTCAAGAGCTTGAGCAACAATACATTTATTCGTCACTCGCTCAGTTGAAAGAGCGTTTTGATACTTTGGTAGAAGCGGCGAAGCAGGAGGAAAAGACATGGAGTTCAAACAGCATATAAAAGAGGTCGAAAACTGGCCGAAAGAAGGAATCAGTTTCAAAGATATTACATCACTCATGCAAAATGGACCGGCATATAAACAATCGGTCGACGCACTCGTCGAGTACGCACGTAGCAAAGGTGCAGATGTCATCGCAGGTCCGGAAGCTCGTGGATTCGTTGTTGGGTGTCCAGCAGCTTACGCAATGGAAATCGGATTTGTTCCTGTTCGTAAAGAAGGAAAATTACCGCGTGAGACAGTCCGTGTCGAGTATGGTCTTGAGTACGGAAAAGATGTCTTGACGATGCACGAAGATGCCATCCAACCGGGACAACGTGTCGTCATCCTCGACGACTTACTTGCGACAGGTGGTACAATCGAAGCGACAATCCAAATGATTGAAAAATTAGGCGGAACGGTTGCCGGAATCGGATTCTTGATTGAACTCGATGGTCTTGGTGGACGCGAGAAACTCGAAGGATACGATATTCTTTCATTGATTCGCTACGAAGACTAAAGCATACATACTCTCTTGGTACATGGTGACCAAGGGGGTATTTCTTTTTATTTTGACATCTTCTCAAGATTTCACGATAATAAGAATTATATATTAGGGATTCCGTTGCAGACGATCCCGGGGACTGGGTGAGGAAAAGGGATGACAAACAAACAAATCGTAAATGTAGAAGACCTTCTCGCTCGATGTGCGGAATACATGACGCAAGCTGAAGTCAAAGACATCGAACGGGCTTACCAATTCGCAAAGGACGAACATGATGGTCAATTCCGCCGTTCCGGGGAACCGTACATCATTCATCCGGTACAAGTTGCCGGTATCTTAGTCGATATTGGTTTGGATGCAACGACGATCGTCGCTGCGCTTCTTCATGATGTCGTCGAAGATACGGACATTACACTCGAAGAATTAACTGAACGATTCGGCCCTGACGTCGCGATGCTTGTTGATGGCGTGACGAAACTCGGGAAAATCAAATATAAATCAAAGCGTGAAGAGCTTGCTGAAAACCATCGTAAGATGTTTATCGCGATGGCAGAAGACATTCGCGTCATTTTGATCAAACTCGCTGACCGTCTGCACAACATGCGGACATTGCAACACATGGTCAAGGAAAAGCAAGTCCAAAAGGCAGAAGAGACACTTGAAATCTTTGCGCCGCTTGCCCATCGTCTCGGGATTTCGACGATCAAGTGGGAGCTTGAGGATATCAGTCTGCGTTATATCAATCCGCAACAGTACTACCGGATCGTCTCGATGATGAAACAAAAACGGACGGAGCGGGAAGCACTCGTCAGTTCGGTCATCGAAGAGGTCAACGAAGTACTCGATGATGTGCAAATCGCAGCGGAAGTCGATGGACGTCCGAAGCATATTTACTCGATTTATAACAAAATGCAAAACTCGAAAAAAGAGTTCAGCGAAATCTATGACTTGATGGCTGTCCGGATCATCGTCGATTCGATCAAGGACTGTTACGCCGTTCTCGGAATCATTCATACGCAATATAAACCGATGCCAGGACGCTTCAAGGATTATATCGCGATGCCGAAGCCGAACATGTATCAATCGCTGCATACGACGGTCATCGGACCGAAAGGCGAGCCACTCGAGGTCCAAATACGGACGCGAGATATGCACTTTATTGCCGAGTACGGGATTGCCGCTCACTGGGCGTATAAGGAAGGCAAGGAACAGGAAGCAAAATCAGGCTTTGAGGATAAGATTGCCCATTTCCGCGAAATTCTTGAGTTGCAGAAGGATACAGCAGATGCTGAAGAGTTCATGGAATCAGTCAAAGTCGATTTCTTTAGCGACATGTTATATGTCTTTACGCCAAAGGGTGACGTCATCGAGTTGCCGAAAGGCTCTGTTCCGATTGATTATGCTTACCGAATTCACACGGAAATCGGTCACCGGACGATTGGTGCGAAAGTCAACGGTCGGATGGTGCCAATCGATTATAAGCTGAAGACAGGTGACATCATCGAAATCGTCACGTCGAAGCACAGCTACGGTCCTAGTAAGGATTGGCTTAAAATCTGTGTGTCGAGTCAAGCGAAAAATAAGATTCGCCAATGGTTCAAACGTCAGCAACGGGAAGAGAATGTCTCAAAAGGACGGGAACTGATTGAAGCGGAAGTCAAGAAACTTGGATTCGAGCCGAAAGAAGTCATCAATGAGAAGACACTTGCAGACGTGACGCGGAAGTTCAACTTCGCGCAAGAAGAAGATATGTATGCTGCTGTTGGCTATCATGGTCTAACTGCTGCACAAGTCGCGCATAAATTGACGGAAAAATTACGCAAAGACAAAGAATCTAAAAATCTTGAACTCAACGAAGCAATCAGTGAGATGAAAACGTTCGATCGTCCGAAGAAGGAAAATCCGGAAGGCGTTCGCGTTAAAGGGATCGATAACATGCTCGTTCGCATGAGTCGCTGTTGTAACCCGGTTCCGGGTGACGATATCGTTGGATATATCACACGTGGACGTGGTGTCTCAATTCACCGGACCGATTGCTTGAACGTCATTCATGAACAAAATCCGGAACGTCTGCTTGAAGTCGAGTGGGAACATGAAGGCAAAGCAGTCAAAAGCTATAATGTTGAAATCGAAATCTCTGGATTCGACCGGGCAGGATTATTAAACGATGTCCTGCAGTCGGTATCTGCGACGAATACGAATATCGTTGCCGTTAGCGGGAAAGGCGACGACAGTAAGCAAGCAAAAATCACGATGACGATCGCAATCAACAACGTCAATCATTTACAGAAGGTTGTCGATCGGATCAAACAAATCTCTGACGTGTATGCTGTACATCGCGTCATGATGACGTAAGGAGCGGATGAGTCATGCGAGTCGTATTACAACGAGTCAAAGAAGCAAGTGTCACAGTCGATCAGGAGGTCATCGGTCAGATCAAGCAGGGATTCCTCTTGCTCGTCGGGGTCACGCATGAAGATACGATCGAACAAGTGAACTGGTTAGCTGATAAAATTGCTGGACTCCGCGTATTTGAAGATGAGGAAGAACGGATGAACCGCTCATTGCAAGATGTCGATGGTCAGATTTTATCCGTCTCGCAGTTCACGTTGTATGGTGACGTCAAAAAAGGTCGTCGTCCTGCCTTCACGGAAGCGGCGAAGCCGGATGTTGCTAATGAATTGTATGAAGCGTTCAATGAACGCCTTCGTTCGCAAGGACTGACGGTCGAAACAGGACAATTCGGAGCGATGATGGATATTGCGCTCGTCAATGATGGACCGGTGACATTGATTCTTGAAAAAGAAGCAAACGCTTGACAGGAACCGAGAGACGAGGCAATATTAAACGTAACCAAATGATTCATACGACCGAAGACGAAGAGGAGTAATCAAGACCTCGTCTGCTTAGAGAGTCGCCCCTTGGCTGGAAGGGCGAACAGACGAACTCGATGAAAGACCCTTCCGAGGTATCTTCCTGAACCGGTAGTAGGGAAGGTCGTACGCAGGCGTTAACTGCACCGAGTGGTCAAATGTGATTTGACAACCAGGGTGGTACCACGGGATCTTCAAGTTCTCGTCCCTTTGCGGACGAGGACTTTTTTGTATTCAAAAAAGGAGGAATTTGAGATGAAATTACCACGCGGTACGTTTGATGTCCTTCCAGGAACAGTCGAACGTTGGCAGTACATCGAACAACAATTACGTGAAATCAGTAAGCGTTATAACTATAAGGAAATCCGGACGCCGATTTTTGAGGAGACAGAACTCTTCAAACGTGGCGTCGGTGAGACGACGGATATCGTCCAAAAAGAGATGTTCATGCTTGAGAAACGGGGGAAAGATCAGTTGACGTTACGTCCAGAAGGAACGGCTGCTGTCGTTCGTTCATTCGTGACGAACAAATTGTTCGGTTCACCGAACCAACCGACGAAATTGTTCTATATCGGACCGATGTTCCGTTATGAACGTCCGCAAGCAGGTCGTTTCCGTCAGTTGCACCAATACGGAGTCGAAGCACTCGGAAGTGAACAACCGGCAATCGATGCGGAAGTAATCAGTCTCGCAATGAGCATTTATCGTTCTTTCGGATTGAAGCACCTTAAGCTTGTCATCAATACACTCGGTGATCACGAAAGTCGCGCGGCGCACCGGGCAGCACTCGTTGACCACTTCAAACCAGTCGTTCACGAGTTATGTCAGGACTGCCAGAACCGACTCGAAACGAATCCACTTCGTGTCCTCGACTGTAAGGTCGACCGCGATCACCCGAGCATGGCGACGGCACCATCGATTCTCGATTACTTAAATCCAGCATCAAAAGCCTACTTCGATGAAGTCTTACTTCACCTTGACGCACTCGGTATCGAGTATGTCGTTGATCCAACACTTGTCCGCGGACTCGACTATTACAATCACACGGCGTTTGAGATCATGTCGGAAGCAGAAGGTTTCGGTGCAATCACGACACTCTGTGGCGGTGGACGTTACAATGGTCTCGTCGAACAAATCGGTGGACCGGCAACACCAGGGATTGGATTCGGAATCGGCATCGAGCGCCTCTTGATGGCACTTGAAAATGAGAACGTCTTACCAGTCGTTGACGATCAAATCGATGTCTTCATTGTTGCGCAAGGTAGTGACGAAGTCGAAAAGACGGCAACACGTCTCTTACAACTGATGCGTCTTGAAGGACTTGTCGCCGATCGGGATTATCTTGGTCGGAAATTCAAAGGACAATTCAAAGCAGCCGATCGCTTAAAGGCACGCTACACGGTCATCCTAGGGGATGAAGAAGTCGAGCGTGGCGCAGCGGCACTCAAGAACATGGCTACAGGGGAACAGACGGACGTTCCGTTATCAGCAGTCGCTGATACGATCGTCGCGAAATTAAAGGAGGAAGCACAATGATCGGACGCACGCATATGAACGGTCAGGTGACGGAAGACGTCATCGGACAACACGTTCAACTTAAAGGATGGGTTCAAAAACGACGTGACTTAGGAGGTTTGATCTTCCTTGATCTCCGTGACCGGAGTGGTATCGTCCAAATCGTCTTCCAACCGGAAAACGAGCAGGCACACCGTCTTGCTGAATCGATTCGTTCGGAGTATGTCCTTGACATTAAAGGACACGTCATCGCACGTGAGAATCCAAACCCGAACATCCCAACTGGGCAAGTCGAAGTCGTCGCAGACGAAGTTGTCATTTTAAACGCAGCGAAGATGACACCATTCCCGATCAGTGAAGAAGCGGAGCAGACGTCAGAAGATTTACGTCTCAAATACCGTTACCTCGACTTACGTCGTCCATCGCTTCAAGAGACATTCCGTCTTCGTTCGAAAGCATCGAACATCATGCGGAATTTCCTCGATGAACAGGACTTCCTTGAAGTGGAGACGCCGATCTTAACAAAATCAACACCAGAAGGCGCACGTGACTATCTCGTCCCAAGTCGTGTTCACCCAGGTGAATTTTATGCCTTGCCACAATCCCCACAATTGTTCAAACAATTGCTGATGGTGTCTGGTTTTGAGCGCTACTTCCAAATTGCGCGTTGTTTCCGTGACGAAGACTTACGAGCAGACCGTCAACCGGAATTCACGCAAGTCGATATCGAGACGAGCTTCATGGACATCGAAGACTTGTATGCGATGATGGAGTCGATGATGACACGTGTCATGAAAGAAACGCTTGGCAAAGAGATCGTGACACCATTCCCACGCATGCCATATGCAGAAGCAATGAGTCGTTATGGCTCGGATAAACCAGATACACGCTTTGGTCTCGAATTGATCGATGTTGCGGAAGCGGTAAAAGGTGCAGGATTCAAAGTATTCGATATGGCACTTGAAGCAGGTGGCGAAGTTAAGGCGTTGAACGTCAAAGGTGCAGCTGAGCGTTTCTCACGTAAAGACATTGATAAGTTACAAGAATTCACGGCGATTTATGGCGCGAAAGGTCTCGCTTGGGTCAAAGTGACAGCTGATGGATTGAACGGTCCAATCGCGAAATTCTTCGACGAAGAAGCAACGGCGCGTCTGACAGCGGCGACCGATGCAGAAGCAGGCGACTTGTTATTATTCGTCGCAGCCAAAGCATCGATCGTAGCAGACAGCTTAGGAGCCCTCCGTCAGAAGTTAGCGAAGGAACTTGACTTGATCGATGAGTCGGTCTTCAACTTCCTCTGGGTGACGGACTTCCCACTCGTCACATACGAAGAAGAGGATGGTCGTTTCTACGCGAACCACCACCCGTTCACGATGCCGCGTCGTGAAGATCTTGAATTACTCGAGACGGATCCTGGAAAAGTCCTCGCAGTCGCTTATGACCTCGTCTTGAACGGTTATGAGCTTGGCGGTGGATCACAACGGATTTACGAACGGGATATCCAAGAGCGGATGTTCAAATTGCTTGGCTTCACAGAAGAAGAAGCAAACGAGCAGTTCGGCTTCTTGATGGAGGCATTCGAATACGGAACTCCACCACATGCAGGTATCGCACTTGGACTCGATCGTCTCGTCATGTTGCTCGCAGGACGTTCGAACTTACGCGATACGATCGCGTTCCCGAAAACAGCATCAGCAAGTGATCTGTTGACGGCAGCACCGAGCCCGGTTTCGGATGCTCAATTGAACGATCTTTCGATTCGGACAGCAGTTAAACAATCGTAAACTACGACAAGCGAATCTTCCAGTATAGGAAGATTCGCTTGTTTCATAGAGGAGGAAGTACGAATGGAACGACAGTTTTTTGAACGCTCACCCGTTGAAGTCGGACCAGATTTCTTAGGGACACAGATCACGGTTGATGAGGTGACGATGCGAATCGTCGAAGTCGAAGCGTATCTTGGCCCTCACGATCAAGCAGCGCACTCGTTTTCCGGTAAACCTACGAAACGGACAGCACCGATGTTCGGTCCACCAGGACATCTGTATGTTTATTTCACATATGGTATGCATCACTGCATGAATGTCGTCTGTGGGCATGAAGGGGAAGGATATGGACTTTTATTACGAGGGGCAGAAATCATCAGTGGACACGATCTAGTCGCAAAACGTCGTTTTGGTTGTTCTTACGAAGAACTGACGAATGTTCAACGACGAAATCTTGTCAATGGACCAGCGAAGTTGTGCCAAGGGTTCGATTTAACGACAGCGGACTCAGGTCAAGATCTCTATCAATCTCGCTTTCGACTTGTTGCTGATCCAGTCGATTCGATCGTCGAGACGACACGAATCGGTATTCCGAATGCAGGAGAAGCGACGACCTATCCTTGGCGTTTTTATGTAGAAGCGAGTGAAGGTGTCAGTAAACGTTAAAAAATGGACGCTCCGATGAGGAGACGTCCATTTTTTATTTAGGGTTATTGATTGATTTTTTAGATTGTTGCTTTTTATAGAATTTATAGACGATTGGTCCAACCGTCGTTACAAGCGTCATTAATGTTCTGAGTTTACCACGTTTTGCTGCCATTGATTCATTCACTCCTCTAGTTTGTTGTACTAATCATATTCCACGAAAACAACGTCTTAAAACCTCATCGGCACATCAAGTGGTTTTCCAAGTACTGTAGTCGGGTCATAGTATAAGGAGAAGGGAGACGATCAATATGGGAGCAGTCGTCTGGTATCGCAATGATTTACGTGTCGATGACCATGAAGCACTTCGGAGTGCGTGTGAAGAACATAACACGATTCGTGCGGTCTACGTTAAAAATCAAAAGAAACGAGATTTTAAGAGAGGTACACAACAAGAACGATTCGAACAGGAGACGCTAGAGAATTTAGCTATTCATCTGTCCCAAATCGGAATTACGTTAGATATTCTAGAGGGTAAGGTGCTTGAAGTGCTCGACTCTTACTTGCAACCGGATGAGACGGTCTATTTCCATAAGATGACCGGAACGGAAGAAGCAACAAGTGAGAAATATATCGAAGACAAATATACGACGCGCTCTTTGGAGACACAGATGTTGCATCGTCGAGAAGATATTGGAAGTGATGAACTAAAGCGCGTCTTTACGGCATTTCGAAAACGAGTCGAAGCAAAAGGTACGTTTTACGATCCGCTTGATCCACCATCAGGAATTCATTTAATGAAAGAGGAGTCGGTTGAAGCAGATCCAGAGATTGCGTTTCCGTTTCGTGGGGGAGAATCAGCGGGGAGGGCACGTTTGCAAGAATATCTTGCTGAGCCCGTGTTTACCTATAAAGAAACACGCAATGGGTTCTTACGAAATGATTCCTCAAAGTTGTCTGCTTGGTTGGCAAACGGGTCACTATCACCGCGTCGCGTCATGGCTGAATTGCAGAAAGCAGAGCGAGAAAAAGGAGCAAATGAATCGACGTATTGGTTGTATTTCGAACTGTTATGGCGTGACTTTTTCCATTTGACGATGCGCGAAACGGGAAGTCGTCTTTTTCGATCAAGTGGACTACAAGAAGGGCAACGTACATGGAAGACTGACCAAGCAGCAGTTGAACGTTGGATAAAGGGCGAAACCGGTGTTCCATTCGTCGATGCCTTCATGAACGAGATTAGAGAAACGGGGTGGATGTCGAACCGAGGAAGGCAGATCGTTGCGAGTTATCTCATCCACGAGTTAAAGCAGGACTGGCGTATCGGAGCAAGGTATTTTGAACAGCAATTAGTCGATTATGATGTCGCTTCGAATTATGGTAACTGGGCGTTTATCGCGGGTGTCGGAAATGCGACGCGGACACCAAGATTCGACCCCGTATTCCAACAACAGCGATATGATCCGAATCAATACTTCACGAAACGTTGGACCTGAAAAAAGCATTCTTTTCTGGAGTGGGAAGTAGTTGCATTTCAGAAGGGAGGATGCTATATTAAATGCATCAGATGGGGTTCCTGAATTGTACGAGAGCCGCCTTTTATCTTTGAGCCACTCTTTTTTGATAGGGAGTTTGACGTTCCAACTAGTAGTACATGCCTCGTAACACAGCAGGAGGACGTACGAATAGGAATCGGATAAGACACCCACCTGCACAGCAGGTTCAAAAATAAGGTATCGACACGGCACTTCGGGTCCCATCGTCTTATTATTTTATTGTTTGATACGTCGCATGACGTTTTTTTTTATGATATAATTCCGAGTAAAACAGTATGAGTATTGTGAGGTTATGAGATGTTACATCAATTTTCGCGTAATGAACTAGCAATTGGTAAAACTGGACTTGACGCATTGGCATCCAAGTCTGTCGCTATTCTAGGGATCGGTGGCGTTGGATCGTTCTCAGCAGAAGCACTTGCCCGTAGTGGTGTAGGCCGTTTGATTCTTGTTGATAAGGATGACATTGACATCACGAACGTCAACCGACAAATCCATGCCTTGCTCCCGACCGTCGGTCAGCCGAAGGTCGATGCCATGGCAGAACGTCTTGCGTTAATCAATCCGGACCTTGAAATCGTTCGTTTGAAGATGTTCTATAATGAAGAAACATTCGAGTCATTTTTTGAACAGAAGCCGGATTATGTCATCGATGCTTCGGACACGGTCTCGTTCAAAATTCACTTGATTCAAGAATGCAAGAAGCGTAACATCCCGATCATCTCGAGCATGGGAATGGCAAACAAGATGGATCCGACACGCATCAAGATCGTTGACATCAAAGATACAAGTTATGATCCACTGGCGAAGGTCATTCGGACAAGACTCCGGAAAGCCGGTATTCATAAAGGTGTCCCTGTCGTCTTCTCCGACGAGCCACCTGTTAAGATCATCGAAGAAGTCCGCCAAGTCGTCGGAAACGATGCAGCGGCGATTCGTAAGGCGAAGATGCCACCAAGTTCGAATGCGTTCGTTCCATCAGTCGGTGGGTTGATTGCAGCAAGCTATGTCATCAATGAGATTGTCCGTGAAGCCGGCGTGACGATTGAGCGCGTTCGTTAAAAAAAAGCGACCTTATGGTCGCTTTTTCTGATGTGTAGCTGTTTGTTTGTTCCAAAAATCAAGACGAGCTTGCAATTGTTTCTCAAACCCACGTGGACTAGGACGATAAAAGACTGGTTTCGTCCGAGCGAGGTTCTCGGGCCAATAATTCTGGGGGACATAAGCGTGCTCAAAATCGTGCGGATATTGATAGGTGACGCCATTTCCAAGTGCTGCGGCACCTGGGTGATGGGCATCGCGCAAGTGCGGTGGGACCGGTCCCCCGTCCGAGCGACGAACGAGCGTCAATGCTTGATCAATCGCTGAGATGACAGTATTCGATTTCGGTGCCGTCGCGAGATACAAGACCGTTTCAGCGAGCGGGATTCGTGCTTCCGGAAAACCGACGTATTCACAAGCACGTGCACACGCATCGACCATTAGTAAGGCTTGCGGATCAGACAGACCGATGTCTTCTGCTGCATGGACATAGAGACGGCGGACGATAAAGCGTGGGCTTTCACCGGCTTCAATCATGACAGCGAGCCAGTAGAGCGCGGCGTCCGGATCGGAACCTCGAATCGATTTAATGAAGGCAGAGATGACATCATAATGACGGTCACCGTCCTTATCGTATTTCAATGCTTTTTGCTGAATCGATTCCTCGGCGACAGCGAGATCAATCGTAATCTGACCATCGATTTCCGGTGTCGTCAAGACAGCGAGTTCAAGTGCATTCAACAATGCCCGGTAATCGCCATCCGATAACTTGACGTAATGATCGATCGCTTCATCCGTGATCGTGATCGGGTATTTGCCAAGACCACGATCCGCATCCTTCAGGGTCCGATCAAGGACGATTCGTAAATCATCTGCTGTCGGTGGTTCAAAACGAAAGACTGTTGCTCGAGACAAGAGTGCGGCGTTGACTTCAAAACTCGGATTTTCCGTCGTCGCCCCGATCAATGTGATCGTACCCGCTTCAAGTGCCGGTAGTAAGGCGTCCTGTTGCATCTTATTGAAACGATGGATCTCGTCAAGAAAGAGGATCGTTTTTTGATCTTCGAACTGGAGACGAGCTTCAGCTGCTTTTAGAATTTCTCGTAATTGTTCCAGTTTTGCAGTGACCGCATTCAGTTGCTCAAACGCTGATTTCGTATAACTAGAGATGACGCGCGCGAGCGTCGTCTTACCAGTTCCAGGTGGACCGTAGAAAATGACGGTTCCAAGACGGTCAGCTAGGATGGCACGCCGCAGGAGCGTCGTCTCTCCAATCAGATGGTGTTGCCCAACAATCTCATCCAGATTCTGCGGACGCATCCGATTTGCGAGCGGTCCGGCAGGGGACTGGGATTCAAATAAATGTGCCATACACATACGCTCCTTCCACTTTTAGCTACTACTATACTAGAAAGGATGATCCTTCGCATGATGAAAATCTCAACGAAAGGGCGATATGGTCTGACGATCATGATCGCACTCGCGAAAGAAGCTGAATCCAAACCATTGTCTTTAAAGAAAATCGCCCAGATGTATGACTTATCTGAGCACTATCTCGAACAATTGATTGCACCGCTTCGTAACGGGGGTCTCGTCAAAAGTGTTCGTGGTGCATACGGTGGATATAAGCTCGGTCGTGAAGCACAAAGCATCACGGCGGGTGAAATCATCCGTTTACTTGAAGGACCACTCGTCGTCGTTGAAGGCGACGCGTGTGACGAGGTCACGAAACGGAAGCTGTGGGATAAGATTCAACAAGCGGTTGACCAGGTTCTTGATTCAACAACATTGCAAGATTTAGCAGAAGAAGAAGATACAGGTTATATGTTCTATATTTGAGAGGTGAAGATGAATGAATTACTTTGACCATTCGGCGACGACGCCGATGCGTCCGGAAGTCCTAGCGGCGATGACACCTTATTTACTTGAACAGTATGGAAATCCATCAAGTGTTCACGCGGCTGGTCGCTCTGCTCGAGCAGCAATCGATCAAGCACGACGGCAGATTGCGCAAGAATTGAACGCGAAACCAACAGAACTGATTTTCACAAGTGGTGGAACGGAGTCGGATAACTACGCCATCTTTGGAGCAGCCGAGGCAGCGCGTGAAAAAGGACGACATCTTATTACGACACGTTTTGAGCATCATGCCGTGCTTCGTGCGTTCGAAGAGCTCGAAGAACAAGGCTATGACGTCACGTATCTCGATGTACCGTCTTCTGGTGTCGTTTCATTGACTGCCTTACAAAAAGCAATCCGGGAAGATACGACGCTCGTCTCAATCATGTTCGGCAACAATGAAGTCGGAACGATCCAGCCGATTGCGATATTCGGTCGATTTTTACGGGAACGCGGTATTTTGTTCCATACGGACGCGGTGCAAGTGTTCGGAAAACAAGCAATCGATGTCGAAGCGTTACAGGTCGATTTACTCTCAGCATCGGGTCACAAGATTAATGGTCCAAAAGGAATCGGACTGTTATATGTCCGGACCGGTGTGAAGTTAGCGCCTCAGACGTTTGGTGGAGAGCAGGAACGTAAGCGTCGCGCTGGTACGGAAAACGTACCTGGTGTCGTCGGTTTAGCGAAAGCGCTCGAACTGATGATCGCAGAGCGCGATCAACAAAAGAACCACATTAAACAGCTCCGTAGTGTTTTGCTGACACGTTTAGATGAGAGTGGCATCAATTATGAAATCAACGGGCAAGAGGGTTTACCAAATGTCCTCAATCTCTACTTCCCACGTATCGAGATCGAACCGTTCTTGATCATGCTCGATATGCGTCAGATGGCGGTATCGAGTGGGAGTGCGTGTACGGCAGGATCTGTCGAACCATCGCATGTCCTATCCGCCATGTATGGCGAAGATGAACGGACACGAGCATCGGTCCGAATCAGTTTTGGTCATGGAAATGATATCTCGCAAGTCGAACTACTCGCACAAGCCTTGCAAGATGTCGTAAAATCGTTTCAGAATTAACTAAGAGGTGAAATGAATGAATACACGAGCGAAAGCTCCAAGTGAAACGACAGTCGTCGTTGGAATGTCGGGCGGTGTTGATTCCTCGGTGACAGCTCATTTATTAAAAGAGCAGGGTTATAACGTCATCGGAATCTTCATGAAAAACTGGGATGACACGGATGAGAACGGCTTTTGTACGGCGACGGAAGATTATGAAGACGTCATCGCAGTAGCCAATCAAATCGGCATTCCGTATTATGCGGTCAATTTCGAGAAAGAGTACTGGGATAAAGTCTTCACGTACTTCCTCGATGAATATAAACTCGGTCGGACGCCGAATCCGGACGTCATGTGTAACAAGGAAATCAAGTTCAAAGCCTTCCTCGATCACGCGATGCGCCTTGGTGCCGATTTCGTAGCGACAGGTCATTATGCGCGTGCCGTTTATGAAGACGGAGAACACAAACTGCTTCGTGGTGTCGATACGAACAAGGACCAAACGTATTTCTTGAACCAATTATCTCAAGAACAAATCGCAAAAGCGATGTTCCCGATCGGGCACATGGAAAAATCAGAAGTACGCCGGATTGCAGAAGAAGCGAACCTCGCGACAGCGAAGAAAAAAGACTCGACGGGTATTTGCTTCATCGGGGAGCGAAACTTCAAGCAGTTTCTCGGTCAATATCTACCGGCGCAACCTGGTGAGATGCGTACGCTTGACGGCAACGTCATGGGACGTCACGATGGGTTGATGTATTATACGATGGGACAACGTCACGGACTCGGCATCGGTGGCGACGGAGAACCTTGGTTCGTCGTTGGGAAAAATCTAGAGGAGAACATTCTCTATGTCGATCAAGGATTCCATAACGAATTGTTGTATTCGGAAGGATTGCTTGCTTCAGATGTCAGCTGGACAACTGAACGTCCGGTCGGTGAAACGTTCCGTTGCACAGCAAAATTCCGATACCGTCAACAAGATACAGCCGTCACGGTTCGTGTCCTTGAAGATGGACTCGATGTCTCGTTTGACGAACGTCAACGTGCGATCACACCAGGACAAGCTGTCGTATTCTATGATGGAGATATCTGCCTCGGTGGCGCGACGATCGATGCAGCTTATAAAGCAGGCGAACGCCTCGCTTATCTAGCGTAAGGAGCAAAAGAAGATGAACTATAATGAAGTAGGATTCCGGCATTTAGAAGCTGGGAATTATGAATTAGCAGCGCAAGCATTTAACGACGCGATTGAAGAAAATCCAAAAGATCCGACAGCGTATGTCAATCTCGGAACGTTATTACAATCGATGAACGATGCAGATCGTGCGCTCCGGTTTTACGAACGAGCACTAATGATCGACAATACGTTCGCGAGTGCCTATTATGCAAAAGGTGCACTGTTTTTTGCTGCCGATCAACTTGTCGAAGCAGAAGAATCATTGCGGGCAGCCTTATTATATGGGCTTGACGATGCAGATCTCCATTTCATGCTTGGGATGACGTATCAAAAACTCGGTGATCCGGTACGCGGCTTACCTCGTTTGCAACGCGCTTCAGAATTGAATGGCGTCGACATCGAGATTGCGTTCCAATACGGACTGGCCTTAGCGCAAAACGAGAAGTTGGAAGAAGCAGTCGAAATGTTCGAGCACGTCTTGATGCTTGACGAAACGCATACGGATGCACGGTACAACTATGCCATTGCTCTTGCTTTCCTTGGTCAACAGGAAGCGTGTTATGCAGAACTCGAAGCTGTTCTTGCCTATCAGCCAGAACACGCTCTCGCACGAGATGCAAAAGCGAAGATGGATGCATTGTTGAAACAAGCAGACTGATCTAAAAAAGACGATTCCTTGTGGAGTCGTCTTTTTGTGTTTTATTCAATTCCCAACTTCACGGATGACGCGGAGGGGAGGTCCCGAAAAATCTTCATAGGCTTCATCCATGTTTTTCGTATACAGTTCGATGACATTGTTCTCCGTATCCTTGAAATAAGCCGAATGCTCTTTTTGATTGGATGTCTCTTGTTCATCCCATTCTCTTAACTTCACGGTAATCGATGCTTCCCGTAGTTGATTGAGCGCTTGTTGGAACTCTTCTTTTTCGACGTAAAAGGCGCAGTGCACATGGACGCCGCCTTCATCATATAACGTATCCCATTCGGATACAGGTAAGTGCTTGACCGTTCGTTCCTCCATCGTGAAGTCTCGTTTTAACCACAGACCAAGTCGTGTGTTGCCACCAATATACAGCCACGTCGCCCAGACGCCGTCCTGTTCGGATTGTTCCTTGCTTGGTTCTGCATCCTCAGGTGCCCATTGTTCGACGATCGGAATGCCCAGTGTTCCGTTCCAAAAGCGAACAGCGCGATCCATATCCTCGACTTCCAGTACTAATTCACACAAACCTGCAATCGGTAAACGTGCCATCCTTGAACTCCTCCTCGTAACGAAATGTTTCACGGTATGTTTCCCTGATTTAAAATCTGGTAAACGAATGCTATGATGAAAGCAGCGAATGAAAAAGAGAGAAAGAAGGTGGAGTGATGGAGCACCCCCATCAAGTCGTCGGACGCGTCAAACGTGTGCTCTTTTCTTCTGAGGAAGAAGCACACTCCATTGTATTGGTCGCCGTCAAAGAAAAAAACTTTGAACTAAAAGAAACCGAACTCGTCATTACGGGCACTGGTGTCGGGATTGAACTCGGAGGCACCTATCAAGCCTTCGGTCGTCTCGTTGATCATCCACGTTTCGGGAAACAACTGAAAGCGGAACTGATTCGTCGTTCAGTTCCGATGACAAAACATGCAACGGTCCGCTTCTTGACGAATGGTTCGTTCACCGGCATTGGACCGAAGACAGCGAAAAATATCGTCGATGCTCTCGGAGAAGAGGCAGTGGATCTTATTTTAAAGGACGAGCGTGTCCTCAACCAAGTTCCCGGATTAAAACAAAAACAGGCAGACATCATTTTGAGTCGACTCGCTACGTTGTATGGTGTCGATCAGTTGATGCTGTTTTTAGCACCGTTTGATGTCACACCGAAGCTAGCGGCAAAGATTTATGCTGCTTACGAAGGAGACGCCATGGCACGGATTCGGGAGAATCCATATTCCTTAATGTATGAAGTGAACGGGATTGGTTTTAAGACAGCCGATCATATTGCGTCACACCTCGGACTTGTCGGGCTACATCCGGAGCGTGTCGCGGCTTCAATCATGCACATACTAGAACAAGAAGCAGGCGAAGGGCATGCCTTTGCAACGGTCGACTCGTTACTCCAACGGGCGCCCCGTTTATTAGGTGAAGATCCAGGCGAACGATTGGAACAAGCAATTGAACTGTTACTCGCTGAGGATAAGGTCAAGCTTGAGGAAGGTTGCTTGTATCTGCCGACAATCTTTTATGCAGAAGTCCGAGCTGCGAAGGAACTAGCACGCGTCATGGCGAACGGTGCCGAACAGGAAGTCGATGTCGCGACGATCCTTGAAGCGATTGGTCATCTCGAAGAACAGTTCGGGATGGAATATGCAGCACAACAGCGGGAAGCAATCGAGTTAGCGGTCAAAGCACCGCTGATGGTGCTAACCGGTGGACCGGGTACGGGTAAGACGACCGTCATTAAAGGAATTTTACATGCACTGCAGGAAATCCATGACTGGCCGCTTGAGAAGAGCCGCGTCAAGACAGGTGATGTTTATCCGTATGTTCTCGTTGCGCCGACCGGACGCGCCGCAAAACGGCTGTCGGAAGCAACGGACGTACCAGCGATGACGATTCATCGCCTCTTGAAGTATGACGGAACGAACTTTCAATTGAATGAGGATCAGCCGATTACAGGAAAGGTACTGATCATCGATGAGTCGTCGATGATTGATATCTATCTGTTATCGAGTTTGCTCCGTGCCGTACCGAACGGAATGAAAATCCTGTTCGTCGGTGACCGCGATCAGTTACCGTCCGTTGGTCCGGGACAAGTCCTCGCTGACTTGATGGATACGGAAGGAATTCCGGTCGTTCGCTTGAACGTCGTCCATCGTCAAGCGGAAGATTCCTCGATATTACGACTCGCTCACGATTTGAAGAATCGGACGACGTCTTCTGATTTACTAGCACCACTCGCGGATCGCCGATTCTATACAGCTTCACCGCAAGAGACGTTACGCGGCATTTCTGCCTTTGCGGAAAAAGCGCTTGCGAAAGGCTATTCGAAATTCGATGTTCAGGTCCTCGCGCCGACCTATCGTGGTCAGGTCGGGATTGACGAATTAAATGTCGCCTTACAACGTGTCTATAACCCAGAAGAGCCGAAAAAACGCGAAGTCAAACAAGGTACGCGGATTTATCGGACTGGAGATAAAATTCTCCAACTCGTCAACAATGCGGAAGAAAACGTCTATAACGGGGATATTGGGGAAATCGTTAATATCTTTTTCGCCAAAGAAAATGTCGATAAAGTTGATAAAATCATCGCCCGTTTCGATCAAACGGAAGTCGAGTATAACCGGAGTGACTGGGATCAATTCACACATGCCTATGCCATCACGATCCATAAGGCGCAAGGGTCTGAGTTTCCAATCGTCTTAATGCCGGTCTATTTCACAGGAGCGTTCAAACATTCCCGAAATTTAATTTATACGGCGGTCACTCGGGCAAAGTCGAGTCTCCTGTTGTTTGGTGATCCGCGTGCGTTCCATAAAGCGTCACAAGAAGAGGAACCACGTCGCCGAACACGATTGATTGAACGACTTGGTGGCGTGACAAAGACTTGACGGATGCTGTTCGATAGGTAATAATCACGGTAGATGAATGGACGTAACACGTTGATGGAAGATAAGTAAAAGGAAAACTCGAGTCCAGAGAGAAGTGAGCCTGCTGCAATCACTTTCTCGAGTTCCTTTGAAGCTCCTTCCGGAGTCGGGTGTAAACACCTGCGGGTCATCCCCGTTATCAGATGTTCGAGGTAAGCAATGTCGTTGCTTACGAACGAGGGTGGTACCACGGAAGCGATGCTTTCGTCCCTTTTCAGGGATGAAAGCATCGCTTTTTTGCGTCCAAATAAAACAATGGGGGTAACTTTTCATGAAAGCATTAAAACCATTAACGGGTGCACAAATCCGTCAGATGTATCTCGATTTCTTCCAGAGTAAAGGACATGCGATCGAACCGAGTGCTTCACTCGTACCGGTCGAAGATCCATCACTCTTGTGGATCAACTCAGGTGTTGCGACACTCAAAAAATATTTTGATGGTCGCGTCATTCCTGACAATCCACGTATCGTCAACGCACAAAAATCAATCCGGACGAACGATATCGAAAACGTCGGGAAAACAGCACGTCACCATACATTCTTTGAGATGCTCGGGAACTTCTCCGTCGGTGATTACTTCCGCGAAGATGCCATCAAATGGGGCTGGGAACTCTTAACGAGCGATGACTGGTACGGTCTTGATCCGGAACGTCTCTCGGTCACGATTCACCCGGAAGATGACGCAGCACGTCAAATCTGGTTAGAACTCGGCGTACCAGCTGAACGAATCATTCCACTAGAAGATAACTTCTGGGAAATCGGTGAAGGTCCATCCGGTCCGAATACGGAAATCTTCTTCGACCGTGGACCAGCTTTCGGAGATGATCCGAACGATTCAGAACTTTACCCAGGTGGTGAAAACGAACGTTATCTTGAGATCTGGAATATCGTCTTCAGTCAATACAACCACGATGGACACGGCAACTACACGGAGCTTCCACGTAAAAACATCGATACAGGAATGGGACTCGAACGGATGGCATGTGTCATGCAGGATGTCCCAACGAACTTCGATACGGATCTGTTCATGCCAATCATCCATAAAACAGAAGAGATTAGCGGCAAAATCTACCGTGACGACTCGAAACTCGATGTAGCGTTCAAAGTCATCGCAGACCACATCCGTACGGTTTCATTCGCAATCGGTGACGGTGCGCTTCCTTCGAATGAAGGTCGCGGATATGTCCTTCGTCGTTTATTGCGCCGTGCAGTTCGTTATGCGAAGATGCTTGGCATCGAGCGTCCGTTCATGTATGAACTCGTCGATACGGTCGGTAATGTCATGGTCGACTTCTACCCACAAGTTCCAGAAAAAGCAGACTTCATCAAACGTGTCATCAAAAATGAAGAAGAGCGTTTCCACGAGACACTTCATGACGGTCTTGCAATCTTGAACACAGTGGCTCAGAATTCTAAAGCAAACGGTGAGCATGTCATCAGTGGTGAAGATGCGTTCCGTCTTTATGACACATACGGTTTCCCACTTGAATTGACGGTCGAGTATGCTGAAGATCATCAAATGTCTGTTGATGAAGAAGGCTTCAAACAAGCGATGGATGCACAACGCCAGCGTGCGCGTGCAGCGCGTGAAGAGAGTGGTTCGATGCAACAGCAATCGGAAGTCCTCTCGACGCTAAAAGATAAAAGTACGTTCGTCGGCTATACCGACCTTAAGGCGGATGCAAAAATCATCGCATTGTTGCATGATGGAGAACGAGTCACAGAAGTGGCTGCTGGTGAAGAAGCACAAGTTATTCTCGACATCACACCGTTCTATGCTGAAAGTGGTGGTGAAGTCGCAGATACAGGAACAATCGAAGGCAAAGACTTCGTTCTTGATGTCAAAGATGTTCAAAAAGCACCGAACGGTCAAAACTTGCACACAGTCATCGTCCGTACAGGGATTGCAACTGAAGCAGCAGACGTCGTTGCAAACGTCGAAGCAGCAGAACGTAAAGCGGTCACGAAAAACCATACGGCAACACACTTGCTTCATAAAGCATTAAAAGATACGCTCGGCACACACGTCAACCAAGCGGGATCACTCGTTTCTCCAGAACGTCTTCGTTTTGACTTCTCACACTTTGGTGCCGTGACACAAGAAGAATTGACGAAAATCGAACAAGACGTTAACCAAGCGATCTGGGCATCTCTACCGGTCGATATCGAAGAGATGAACATTGCTGATGCAAAAGCAAAAGGTGCAATGGCATTGTTCGGTGAGAAGTACGGTGAAACAGTTCGTGTTGTCTCAGCGGGCACATACTCGATTGAATTGTGTGGCGGGATCCACGTCGGGAACACAGCAGAAATCGGCTTGTTCAAGATCGTTTCAGAGTCTGGTATCGGAGCAGGTACACGCCGAATCGAAGCCGTAACGGGTGCAGGCGCATATCGTGTCATGAATCAGCACTTAGAAACACTTGAGCAAGCAGCGTCTGTTCTAAAGACGAAGACGACAGAAGTTCCTGTCCGTATCGAAGCGTTGCAACAACAGCTCCGTGAGACAGAACGAGCAAACGAATCGTTGCAAGCAAAACTTGCAAACATCGAAGCAGCTTCGCTTAAGGATGATGTCGAAGAAATCAACGGTGTACGTGTCCTTGCAAAACGTGTCGATGTCTCAGACATGGATGCACTTCGTGGCATGATGGATGAGTTAAAGAGCTCGATCGGCTCAGCAATCATCGTACTCGGTAGTGCGCAAGGTGAGAAAGTCAATCTCGTCGCAAGCGTCTCAAAAGATTTAATTGACCAAGGATACCATGCTGGTAAATTGATCAAGGAAGTCGCAACACGCTGTGGCGGTGGTGGTGGCGGTCGCCCTGACATGGCTCAAGCTGGCGGAAAAGATGCGTCGAAATTAGAAGAAGCACTCGCGTACGCTTCACAATACGTGCAATCACTGGCATAATAGAAACGTAGTGTATATGAAAGAGGTGATGAACGTGAGTCAGATGGATCAAACGATGAAATTTAACTTTCCAGAAGACGATAACAAGGCAGCGACACGTGATGTGTTGTTGACGGTCTATCATGCTTTAGAAGAAAAAGGATATCATCCGATCAACCAAATCGTCGGCTATCTCCTATCTGGAGATCCTGCTTACATTCCTCGTCATAATGACGCACGTAACTTAATTCGTAAGATTGAACGCGACGAATTGCTCGAAGAACTCGTGAAATCTTATTTGGCGGAGAGTGGAAATTCAAAATGAAACGTGCAATGGGACTAGATGTCGGTTCGAAGACGATTGGAGTAGCGGTCAGTGACTTGATGGGCTGGACGGCACAAGGCGTCGAGACGGTCAAGTGGACGGAACCCGATTATCCAGAAGCCTTCAAACGGCTCGATGTCATCATGAAGACATACAATGTCGAAATCTTAGTCATTGGTCTTCCGAAAAACATGAACGGTTCCATCGGTCCTCGTGCAGAGGCGAGTCAAGCCTTTGCGAAGGAAATCGAACAGCATACTGGACTTGAGGTCGTCTTCATGGATGAACGTTTGACGACGATGCAAGCAGAACGGATGCTGATCGATGCCGATGTTAGTCGTAAGAAACGCAAACAAGTCATCGATAAGATGGCTGCTGTCATGATCCTGCAATCGTATTTGGATCGGACGAACCGATGAAGGGGGAGAAACCGATGGCTGAAGAAAAACGTCAGTATCTCTTTCCAGATGAAGAGGGCGGGGAACATCTTTTCGAAGAATGGTACCGTTACTCGAGTGAACGTACAGGAAAAACCTATCTGTTTCTTGAAATGATCGGTAACCCTGACGAAGGAGCAGATGATTTGATCATCTGTGAGATCGATGAATATGGAGAAGGCGAAGATGATTTTGAATTGAGCCTGATTGATGAAAATGATGAGCAAACTTGGGATGAACTCGAGCTTGCGTTAAAGGAGCGGATCACTGATGCAACAGAATGAACCAACACGTTACGTAATTCCGGACGGCGAAGGAAATGATTTCGAATTCGCAGAACGTCTACGTTATGAAAGCCCACGTTCGAGCAAGACGTACATCTTCCTCGAGCCAATCGGAGCAGATTATGACGAAGCAGAAGAAGTCGATATCTTTGTTTACGAACTCGATGAATACGGTGATGGAGACAACGACTTCAATCTCGTACCAATCGATGAAGATGATACAGAGACTTGGGATGAAATCGAAGAAGTCTTTAACACGCTTGAAGATCAGTTAGACTAACCCGACTCATGACAGGTGACATCGTAAGAGACTTTCTCTTACGATGTCACCTTGTTTTAAGAGAAGAAGGAGGAACCGATGGAAAACGAATGGAAGCAAAATGCCGAAATCGAAAAAAGGCGACGCCGGACATCACGCCGGATTACGCTGATCATCCTTTCTGTATTGTTGACGATTTTTCTAGTTGCCAGTGCGGTCGTCTATGTCTTTTTGAAAAATGCGCTTGAACCGGTCGATGAAGAAGCGACGAAATCCGTCAAAGTCGAAGTTCCTTTAGGAGCAGGAACGAGTACGATTGCTTCTCTACTAAAGGAAAAAGACTTGATTGCGAACGAGACAATTTTCCGTTATTACGTCCGTTATAAGAATGAATCGTCATTCCAGGCGGGTACGTATACCCTGTCACAAGCCATGTCTCCGGATGAAATCATCAATGAATTGAAGACGGGAACGGTCATGAAGGCAGCGGATGTGAAAATCACGTTACCAGAAGGTATCACGATGGATCGTCAAATCGCTTTGATTGCGAAAGCAACAAAATTCAAAGAAGAGACAGTTCGAAAAGAATTGACAGATGCGACGTTCATCGATGGAATGATTGAAAAATATCCGATGTTGACGGACGAAGTGAAGAAAGATGGTGTCTTATATGCACTTGAAGGCTATCTCTTCCCAGCAACGTATGAGTTTGATAAAGGAAAAAGTATCAATCAAATCGTCGAGACGATGCTCGATGAAACAGAAAAAGTTTACGATGAAAATGAGGATGCTATTCGAAAATCAGGCATGACCTTCCATGAAGTACTCAGCCTCGGTTCTATGGTTGAGCGTGAAGCGGCGACACCAGATGATCGTCGTGAAATCGCCGGTGTTTTCAAAAATCGATTGGATGATGGGATGAAACTCCAATCCGATCCAACCGTTTGGTATGGCACAGGTGAAAATACGGCGTTAACGACGCTGAAGGATCTTGAGAATAACTCGAAGTACAACACGTATAAGTACGAAGGGATTCCAATCGGTCCGATTTCAACAGTCAGTAAAGATTCTGTGTTGGCTGTTTTAAACCCGAATAAAACAAAATATGTCTATTTCTTCGCCCGTCCACCAAGTGATAAACATCCACGAGGACAGATTCTATATGAAGAGACATATGAAGAACATCAACGAAACGTCGTGAAGTATAAACCGGAATGGGTAGAATACGAAGCGAGTAAAGAGCAATGAGCAACGGGTTGGGTTGAAGCGGGAAGTTCGCTTCAAGTCAACCTGTTTATGCGGAAGAGGGAGTGAATGGCGTGAAGGATTTCACGACCTATGTCGAATCGATGATTCATCCTCGCGATGCTCTACTGATGGAGATGGAGCGTTACGCGGAAGAACATCATATACCAATCATCGAACTGACCGGTTCCGAAGTCTTGTTATCGCTCCTGCGATTACAACAACCGAAGCGTATTTTAGAAGTCGGAACAGCAATCGGATATAGTGCTATCCGGATGGCACGCGCGTTACCGGATGCACACATTACGACGATTGAACGAAATGCGAAACGATATGAAGAAGCAAAAACCTTCATCGCTCGGTCAGATGTGGCAGACCGGATTGACATCATTTTTGGTGATGCAGTAGAATTAGCCGAAACCCTTGAAGAGCAGTTCGATGCAGTCTTCATTGATGCCGCAAAAGGACAATATAAGAAATTCTTTGCTGGGTATGGTCGACTCATTCCAGAGGGCGGCGTGCTGTATACAGATAATCTCTTCTTACATGGAGATGTCCTCGAGCCTGATCCGAAGACATTTGATCGAAGAAGACGTCGACTGGTACGTCTCGTCAAGGAATTTACGGTTTGGATGATGGAACAAGAACAATATGATACGACGATTTTTCCGCTCGGTGACGGTGTATCCGTCAGTCGGAAAAAGTCAAAATGATGGAGGAACGAATGACATGCAAAAACCGGTAGTAATAGGCGTAGCGGGCGGAACGGGTTCAGGGAAAACGACGGTGGCTCGTTCACTCGTCGATGCGTTTCCAAGTGAATCAATCGTCATGATTGAGCAAGACGCGTACTATAAAGATCAAAGTGATTTATCAATGGAGGAGCGGTATCAGACGAATTATGATCATCCGTTCGCTTTTGATAATGGTCTGTTGATCGAACACATTCAGTCGCTCCGTGAAAACATTGCCGTTGAAAAACCGGTATATGACTATGTCGCCCACACACGGGCACAAGAGACGATTCGTCTTGAACCACGCGATGTCATCATCGTAGAAGGAATTTTAGCGCTTGAAGACGAACGGTTACGGGAACTAATGGATATTAAGGTGTTCGTCGACACGGATGCAGATGTCCGTATTCTTCGCCGGATGCAGCGTGATATCAATGAACGGGGACGTTCGATTGATTCAGTCGTCGAGCAGTATACGAACGTCGTTCGTCCGATGCATCTGCAGTTCTGTGAACCGACAAAACGTTATGCGGATATCATCGTACCAGAAGGTGGAGAGAATCATGTCGCCATCGATTTACTCGTGACGAAGATCCGAGCAATTCTTGATTATCGTTCAGCACTCGATCAAAGAGGATATTGATTCCAAAAAAGATGTGAATATACTATACTAGTGGAATAAAAAGGAGCGTGACAAAAATGGCAGAAAAGCAATACTACATGACGCTTGAAGGTAAAGCGAACATTGAAAATGAATTGAATGAATTGAAGTCAGTCCGCCGGAAAGAAGTTGTCGAGAACATTAAGATCGCCCGTTCGTTCGGTGACCTTTCAGAGAACGCAGAATATGATTCGGCAAAAGAAGAACAAGCAATGGTCGAAGGTCGAATTGCTCAACTTGAAGAGATGCTTCGTAACGTTGCGATCATCTCAGAAGAAGAGAAGGACATCTCGGTCGTCGGTATCGGAACGACAGTAACATTCTTGAGTGTCGAAGATAATGAAGAAGATACGTATACAATCGTTGGTAGTGCGGAAGCAGATCCATTTACAGGAAAAATCTCGAACGAATCACCAATTGCGAAGAGCTTAATGGGACATCAAGTCGGAGATCAAGTCTCTGTTCCAGCACCAGGCGGCGAGTACGCAGTAAAAATTACATCGATTAAATAAAGAAGTCAGGAGCCGGAGCAATCCGGCTTTCTGTTTGATGGAGGAATGCAATATGCCAATCGCAATCATCGGCGCAATGGAAGAAGAAGTCAACTTATTGCGTAACGAATTGTCGGAACGTAAAGATACAGTCATCGCGAACTATCATTTTTATGAAGGTCTTTTGAATAGTGTTCCCGTCGTTATCTTAAAATCAGGGATCGGAAAAGTAAATGCTGCAATCGGTACGACACTTTTACTTGATCACTATAAGCCAAGTGCTGTCATCAATACGGGATCAGCTGGCGGATTTAAAGATGGTTTAACAATCGGGGACGTCGTCGTCTCAACGGAAGTGCGCCACCATGACGTCGACGTGACAGCATTTGGATACGAATATGGACAGGTACCTGGAATGCCAGCTGCCTATCAAGCAGATCCGAAGCTCGTTGCAACAGCAGAAGCTGTCATCGAGCGCATGGATGCGATTCGTGTCGTTCACGGATTGATTGCAACAGGTGATTCATTCATCCATGATTCAGAGCGTTCTGCTCAAATCAAAGCACATTTCCCAGAAGTTGCAGCCGTTGAGATGGAAGCAGCACCAATTGCACAAGTATGTCATCAGTTTGGTGTACCATTCGTCGTAACACGCTCGATTTCTGATAGCGCAAATGAAGAAGCGTCACTCTCGTTTGATGAATTCCTCGAGATTGCGTCAATCAATTCCGCAAAAATGGTCATGGAAGTCGTTCGAACGTTAGCAGAGTAAGGTGAAAGGGAGGACGTGGGAGACCAAGTCCTTCCTTTTTTCTTTGACAAAAGCGAATTAACGCTTTATATTAGTACCAGATACTAATAATAAAAGGGGATGCCTTATGAAGATCGGGATTGTAGGATTAGGAACGTCTTTGCCGTCACGTCGCGTGACGAATGATGAATTAGCAACGACGCTCGATACGAGTGATGAATGGATTCGGACACGGACAGGGATTGGTGCACGACGAATCGCAGCCGATGATGTCGATGTAACAGATTTAGCGACGGAAGCTGCACAGAAAGCGCTTGATGATGCTGGTTTAACAGTTGAGGATATCGGATTGATCGTTGTTGGAACGGCAACAGGACGTGCCTTTCCTTCTACAGCCTGTATCGTTCAAGAGCGTCTTGGGGCACGAGGAGCGACAGCTTTCGATATCAGTGCGGCATGTAGTGGGTTCATCTTTGCACTACAAACAGCTGCTAGCATGTTAGCGACAGTTGAAGGCAAACATGCGCTTGTCATCGGTGCTGAAAAAATGTCGAGTATCGTTGACTGGTCAGACCGATCCACAGCAATTTTATTCGGAGATGGTGCAGGAGCAGTTGTCATTGGACCAACCGAACAGGCTGGATTGAATGCCTTTGAACTCGGAACCGATGGACGCGGAGCACATCTATTGTTTAAAGATATCGATGGACCGATTGAGATGAACGGTCGCGAAGTCTTTAAGTTCGCCGTTCGCAAATTACCGGAAATCGTTGAGAAAGTCATTCAAAAAGCAGATAGTACGCTTGAAGATGTTGATATTTTAATTCCGCATCAGGCGAACCTACGCATTATTGATGCAGCGTGCGAACGACTGCATATACCGCAAGAAAAAGTCATCGTCACGATCGATGAGCATGCGAATACATCCGCTGCTTCGATCCCACTCGCACTCGAAGAAGCACGTCAGCAAGGGCGTCTGACGCCAGGTACGAAGCTTGTACTTGCTGGGTTTGGTGCCGGATTGACATGGGGAGCAGCATACATTACTTGGACTAAAGGAGAGAACACATAAGATGATGAGAAAACGCGTTGTAGTCACAGGAATCGGAGCACTGACACCAATTGGGAATGATGCCAATACATTTTGGGAAGCACTGAAAGAAGGAACGAACGGAATTCGTCCGATGGAACGTCTTGATATCGATGAATATCCGACGAAGGTTACAGGAGAATTGCAAAACTTTGATGTCACAGAGTTCATCGAGGCAAAAGAAGCGCGTAAGATGGATCGATTCGTTCATTACTCACTCGTTGCAAGTATGGAAGCTGTTCAAGACGCTGGAATTGACATCAAGTCAATTGCTGAACGTACAGGTGTCTGGATTGGATCAGGAATCGGTGGCGTTGAGACGATCGAAAAACAAGCAAAAATCTACTTTGAGCGTGGACATCGTCGTGTCAGTCCATTTTTCATTCCAATGATGATCCCGAACATGGCAAGCGGTCAGGTATCGATCTATACCGGAGCCAAGGGACCGAATAACTGTTCTGTTACAGCATGTGCTTCAGGAACGAATGCAATCGGAGAAGCACTCCGTGTCATCGAGCGTGGCGATGCGGATGTCATGATTGCTGGTGGAGCAGAAGCGCCGATTACGAACTTAGCATTCGCTGGTTTTTGTGCGAACAAAGCGATGTCGACGAATCATGATCCTGAGACGGCAAGTCGTCCATTTGATGAAGGACGTGACGGATTCGTCATGGGAGAAGGCGCAGGTATCTTGATTCTTGAGGAATACGAGCATGCAGTAGCACGTGGTGCGAAAATCTATGCGGAAGTCAGTGGGTATGGGTTAACAGCGGATGCCTACCACATTACAGCTCCAGATCCAGATGGTGACGGTGGAGCACGTGCGATGGCAATGGCAATCCAAGATGCTGGTATTGCCCCTGAAGCGGTTGGATACATCAATGCGCACGGAACGAGTACACCGATGAACGATGTCTTGGAAACGAAAGCGATTCACAGTGTCTTCGGTGAACAGGCAAAACAACTCGTCGTTAACTCGACGAAATCGATGATCGGTCACTTACTTGGTGGCGCAGGTGGTGTCGAGGCGATTGCAACAATTAAATCGTTACAAGAACAAACGGTTCACCCGACGATTCATCTGAAACAGCCAAGCGAAGGTTGTGACCTCGACTACGTGACAGAAGGTGCACGTAACGTCGAAATCAATTATGCGCTCAGTAACTCACTCGGATTTGGCGGACACAACGCATCACTCGTCTTCAAACGTTACGAAGCTTAAGCTCAAGCGATTCCCTTGAAAAATCCAGGGGGTCGCTTTTTTGTTAGATTTCTGATTCAATAGAGAAATGCGTGTCTGACGCAGAAAGGAGTCGTTTATGACTAACATTACAAAAAAAACATCAATCATAGTACTGGTCCTATTTTTATTGATTGGGCTCAGTGGTACACTCATATATCGTCTATCATCGTCTCAAAAAGCTAAAACAGATCAGAAAACACAGGCCATGAAGGTTGAATTAATTGAATCATCACTCCCGAAGACATCCGATATTGCGTTAGCAACGGATAGCCGTTCTCAGACGTTATTAGCACAACTGTATGAAGGATTGTATGTATTTACTTCTGGAACATCTGTCCGCAGAGGACTAGCACAAGATATGTCGGTTTCAAAAGATCGTTTGACTTATACGATTCAACTCAAACAAACGAAAAATGCACTGGGTCAGCGAGTTACGGCGCAAGACTTTGTCGATAGTTTCCGACGTGTCGCTGCCAATAAAACAAATTCTCCATATGGTTTCTTATTTGAAGTATTTGAAAATGGACGTGCCGTCAATGACGGGAAAATGAAACCAGAGCGCCTAGGGGTCAAGGCACAAGAGAATGACCGACTCATCATCACATTGAATCAGCCAGTTTCGAATCTAAAGGAGTTACTGGCGATGTCCGTTTTTTACCCACAACCGGAATCTAAAAAGTGGCAAGAACTCACTGGTAATGGCGCATTTATATTAAAAGAGATGTCTAAAAGCGGATATACACTCAAGAAAAATGATCAATATCATCAGCAAAGCGTCGTCACAGTAGGCGAGGTTAAAAGTCGGATTATTTCTGATCATCAGACGCAATGGAGTACGTATGAAAACAGTAAAGCGGCAATTCTCCCGTTACAAGAGAGTGTCGAGACACAAGAAGATCAAGTCTCTCGACCAACGTATCAAAAAAAACGGAGCGGTGTCTTTTATATCGCATTTAATCAAAAAAATGAAGCCTTTCGCGAAAAGACTCTCCGAAAGCGGATTGCGCAAGCGTTGATGGAGAAAGAATCGGTTCAACTTCCTTTAGGATATGCAGGTATTCCAACCAATCGATTCGTTGTCACAGATACGAACGGATTGATGACAGAACCGATACAAGTAAAACAAGAAAAAACCAAGAAACAGAAAAAACAACGAATCGAGATGCTTAATTTCGAGGATCCACAGGCAAAGAGGATTGGTCATCAACTCGAGACATATCTTGAGAAACAGTTGTCCGATATTGATATCGTCCTTAAACCAGTTGCGATTGAAGAGAAACTAGATAAAGAACAGTCAGCGCAGTATGCGATGACGTTAACGGGATGGATGCCAGATTATCCAGGTCCGCTTGCCTATTTAAACCAGTTCGTCTCAGATAATCCGTTGAATTCCGTCAATTATCGCTCAGAGACATACGATCAAATGATTGAAAAAGCACGACAGACACGTGATGTGAACAAGAAGCAAGCAATATATCACCAAGCTGAAAGACAATTAACGATACAAGATGCTGTCATCGTTCCTTTGTATCAGACAACTGAAAAATTATATGTTTCTGATACGATTCAAGGAATTGAAGTGCCAATTTATGGACCAGAATACCTACTTCGAGCTCTGAAAGTTCTTAAATAAACGCCTAATTGGGACCGTTTTTTCAGATGGTCCCAGTCTTTTTTGAAAAAATATTTAGAAAAATCGGATAAAAGGTTTGCAAAATTATCAGAACATTGTAAACTATTTGTAACGAAGGGTTTGATTCGAATATAGTAATTCTTTTTTTTTCGGTCAAAAACCTGACATTATCATGTTTTTAGAATTTTAGGGGGGTCATCGTAACATGAAAAAGAAAAGCTTTGCTCTAGCTACATCAGTAGCTCTCGTATCAAGTGCGTTCCTCGCAGCTTGTTCGACGACAGATTCAGGCGACAAATCGGGCGACACAGATTCAAGTAAAAAATCAAGTGAACAAACGCTTAACTTGATTGAGTCAGCTGATATTCCTACACTGAACCCGACGACTTCTACGGATTCAGTCTCATTCAACGTGTTGAACAACACGATGGAAGGTCTATACCGTCTTGATGACAAGCAGCAACCAACACCAGGTATTGCTGAAAGCCACGAAGTATCGGAAGACAAATTAACATACACGTTCAAATTGCGTGATGCGAAATGGTCTGATGGTACACCGCTCACGGCTAAAGATTTCGAATATGCATGGAAAGAAGTTCTTAATCCAGAGAACGCTTCACAGTATGCATACGTCTTCTACAACATCGAAGGTGCAGAAGAATACAACACGAAAAAAGGCGATCGTGATGCTGTCGGCGTTAAAGCAATCGATGACAAAACGTTCGAAGTTAAATTAAAAGCACCTGCGGACTACTTCCTCGGATTAACTGGATTCGGACCATTCATGCCGAAATCAGAAGAACTTTCGAAGAAAATCGGGAAAGATTTCGGTTCGACTGCAGATAAATCGCTTTACAACGGACCATTCAAATTAACAGAATGGACACGTGAGCAAGGCTGGAAGATGGTCAAAAACGATAACTACTGGGATAAAGATGCGGTCAAACTTAAAACGATCAACGTTAAGGTTGTTAAAGAGACAGCGACAGGTGTTAACCTTTACGAAAAAGGTGACATCGACCGTACAGGTCTAACTTCTGAGTTCGTTGCCCAGTACAAAGATAATAAAGACTTCAAAACAAAAGGTGAATCAACAATCTTCTACCTTTACCTCAACACGAAGGTAAAAGCGCTGGATAACGAAAAAATCCGTCGTGCCATCGACATGGGTTACAACAAAAAAGGAATCACGGATGTTATCCTTGCAAATGGATCGCTTCCAGCAAACTATCTTGTACCAAAAGATTTCGCGAAAGATGCTGACGGAAAAGACTTCCGTGAAAAGTATCCAACATTCAACGAATACAATGCAGATGAAGCGAAAAAACTCTGGGAAGAGGGCTTAAAAGAAATTGGTCAAAAATCGGTTGAACTTGAGCTCTTGAACTACGATAGCGATGATTCGAAGAAAATCGGTGAGTTCTTAAAAGGTGAACTTGAGAAAAACCTTCCAGGTATGAAGGTTACGATCAAGCAGCAACCGTTCAAAAACAAACTCGATCTTGAGAACAAAGGTGAATTCGAGTTCTCAGTAGCGGGCTGGGGTCCTGACTATCAAGATCCAATGACGTTCCTCGATCTCTTCGTCACTGGCGGACCATACAACCGTGGTAAATGGTCAAATGAAGAGTACGATAAACTCATCAAAGATGCAAAAACGCAAACAGATGCAGCAAAACGTTGGTCTGAATTGCAAGAAGCTGAGAAAATTCTTCTTGATTCAGCAGCGATTTCACCTGTTTATCAGCGTGGACGCGCATTCCTCGTTAAACCATACGTCAAAGGAATCGTCGAACATAACTTCGGCGCAGACTTCTCATACAAATGGGCTTCGATCGAAGGAAAATAAGCAAAGAAAACTGCTTCCGATAAAATCGGAAGCAGTTTTTTGTTTGCAAAAACACAAAAGACCGGAACATTCCGATCTTTTTTGCGTAGAATTTATTTTTTTACTTTGGCACGTTTTCGTTGTAAGCCCATGGCTTTTTCGATTTTTGCTAGTTTTTTTGCAGCGACTGCTTCAGCACGATCCCGTCCAGCGTCGAGAATTTGATCGAGCTCTTCTGAATCAATCAATTCATAATAACGCTGTTGAATCGGTTCGAGTTCTGTAATGATGGCTTCTGCGACATCTGCTTTAAATGTTCCATAGTTCGAACCTTCGTATTTTGCTTCGAGATCTGAAATCGAGATACCTGCGAGTAGAGAGTAAATCTCGAGTAAATTTGACACACCTGGTTTGTTTTCTCGGTCGAATTTTACGATACCTTCAGAGTCCGTGACAGCTGATTTTACTTTTTTACGAATGACATCTGGTGCATCAAGCATCGAGATGAAGCCTTTTGGATTCTGATCAGATTTTGACATTTTCTTATCTGGAGTTGTCAAACTCATGATTCGAGCACCGGATTCAGCGATGATCGGTTCTGGTAATGTGAACGTCTCATAATAACGACTATTGAAACGTTGAGCGAGATCACGCGTTAACTCAATGTGTTGTTTTTGATCATCTCCAACAGGAACGAGTTCCGCATCATAAAGTAAGATATCGGCTGCCATGAGTGTTGGATAAACAAACAAACCTGCACCAATCCGATCTTTTCCTTGTGATTTATCTTTATACTGTGTCATACGCTCAAGCTCACCCATCCCGGAAAGACAAGTCAACATCCAGCCGAGTTGCGCATGCGCTTTGACTTCAGATTGAACGAAGATCGTTGATTTTTCTGGATTCAAACCACTTGCGATGTAAAGAGCTGCGAGTGCGCGTGTATTGTTCATCAGTTCTACGCGATCGATATCAACCGTGATCGAGTGCAAGTCAACGACACAATAATACGCATTATGACCGTCTTGTAAGTTAACGAAGTGTTTCATAGCACCTAAGTAGTTTCCAAGTGTTACTGTTCCCGTTGGTTTGATACCTGAGAAAATCGTTTTCATAATGAAATCCCTCCAAATAATAAAATCAAAATAAAAAACGTCCCTTGAAAATCAAGGGACGATTCATCGCGTTGCCACCCAAGTTGCTATTTAATATAGCCGCTCAATTTGCTATAATGGGCAACCCCATCTGACTCTACTTGATTCGAATCAGCCACTCGAAAGTCCATTCACGTAGGCATCACCTGTCCATTTCCAGCACCATGGACTCTCTGAAAGGGATGTACCTAAGTTACTACTCTTTGTCGTCATGTTTTCTTGTTTAGTTAGCTTGATTTTACCATACCATAGAGAACACGTCACGTTGATTTCGGTTAAAAGTAAGAGATGATCAGCGAGACGATGATGAAGATAATCCCGCTAGAAACATAGGGTTTCGTTCGGGCAGAAGCACGATTTTGTTGTTTACGAAGGACTTCTTCCTCTTCTTCATCATCTTCATAGTAATCGCCATCGATTTCTCGAAGTTTCGCTTCCCGTTGTTTTTTAAAGCCAGCTGTCATGCCGCGAAAGAAACCGTTAGCAGACATGTTCGAGAAGAATCCTACCGCAATTAACAAGAATCCTGCTATGAACAAACCGCCAGACAGATGATACAAGATACCGTGTGTCGAATCCGTCATGGTTGCCCAAATCGTGTAAAGCAGAACAAGAATGACCGCGATGATGATCGGTCGGAAATACGTCGATCGCATGAAAATCCCCCTTTGATGCATTGATACCCTTAGTATACGAAACTTTTTCTCTTGTTACGAATCGGTAACAAAGGAATAATGCAAAATAGCAAATAGTATGACTATTCACTTGACGTTAATGCTATTCTCACATAAAATCAATTTATCACTTCGTTTAGGTTTTTGAAACTAGGTCAATGGATTTTGGGGAATACATTGCAGTTTCGACGGGACGTTATTGATGTCATAGGCATTATGGCAACTTGGAAATTGAAAAGGAGATGACTTACCGATGAAGAAAAAAACAGTCGGTCTTGCTTTATCCGTCATGCTTGCAGGAAGCGCTGTGCTTGCTGGATGTTCGACAGGTGGAGGAGATAGTGATTCAGGTTCGAAAGACGGAAAGAAAAATTTGCGTTTGACGGATACATCGGATATCACGACAGTTGACCCAGCAAAAGCAACGGATGCTGTCGCGTTCAACATGATCGGGAACACGATGGAAGGTCTTTATCGTTTAGATAAAGACGGAAAAGCGATTCCAGCACTTGCAGAAAAAACAGATATTTCAAGTGACAATTTAACGTATACGTTCACACTTCGTGATTCGAAATGGTCTGATGGTACGCCAGTCAAGGCACAAGATTTCGAATTTGCTTGGAAACGTGCAGCTGATCCGAAAACAGGTTCTGGTTACTCGTACATCTTTGACACGTTAAAAAACGGCTCTGATGTGACAAAAGGTAAAAAATCTGTTGACGAACTCGGTGTTAAAGCAATCGATGACAAAACGCTAGAAGTAAAACTTGAGCGTCCAGCTCCTTACTTCCTTTCACTGACATCATTCGGTACGTATACACCAATTAGCGAAGATTTCTACAAAAAGAATGAAAAAGACTTCTCGCTTCAACCAGATAAATTGCTTTATAACGGTCCTTTTGTTTGGGAATCTTGGAAAACGGATTCAAAACGTGTTCTAAAAAAGAACGACAACTATTGGGATAAAGATGCCGTCAAATTAGACGAAGTTACGATCAGTGTCGTTAAGGATACGTCAACAGTAGCGAATCTTTACGATTCAAATGAGATTGATTATGCAGCTCTGACTTCAGAGCAAGTTGAAGCTTATAAATCTAAGCCTGAATTCAAAACAGCTCTTCGTTCTTCGATCGCTTATTTGAAATTCAACAATGAAGATGCAACGATGAAGAACGTCAATGCACGTAAAGCTATTGCTCGTGCCATCGATCCAAAAGGAATCACGGATACGCTTCTTGCGAACGGATCGATTCCAACAACAAGCTTCATTCCAAAAGAATTTGTTAAAGATGCATCAGGTAAAGATTATACGAGCGACATCAACTGGTTCGATCGTGATGCTAAAGAAGCAGCAGATCTTTGGAAAAAAGCAAATGGTAACAAAAAAACAACGATTGAATTGCTCTCATTCGATAGTGAAGATGCGAAAAAAATCGGTGAGTATATGAAAGGTCAAATTGAGAAGAATCTTCCAAACGTCACAGTTGCCATCAAGCAACAGCCGTTCAAGAACAAACTCGATCTTGAAGCAAAAGGGGACTACCAAATCTCTTACTCACTCTGGGGTCCAGACTACCAAGATCCAATGTCTAACCTCTCTATCTTCGAATCAACAAACAGCCAAAACGACGTCAAGTATAAATCATCTGCCTATGATAAATTGTTGAACGCTGCAAATGAAGAGTCGGATTTAACAAAACGTCTTGAACTCTTCAAACAAGCGGAAGCACAATTGATCGAAAAAGATCAAGCGATCGCACCAATTTATCAATCTGGTTCTGCATACTTGAGCCGTCCGACGGTTAAAGATTTCAACCGTCAGTTGTTCGGAGCAGATTTCCAATACAAATACGTTGATATTAAGTAATCGAGAATGGGAGCGTCCCCTGATCAGTTCGGGTACGCTCCTGTTTTATACTACTTTTTATGAATGGAAACTCATTTTTATAGGAAATGTGAAATTTTCGTAAAAAAGTGGTTCTAATTACTTTGTTAGCAAAGTATAATGAAATCAAACGAAAAATTCTGACTATTGGATGAAATTAGAAAAACATCCAAGCGAACATCAAATCAATGCACAATAAAAAAGAATTTTTAAATTTTTATGACAAAATTCTTGAATGTTCCGACAATTGTGGGTCATACTGATTTTATTGATGTTTCGAAAAAAACAGAAAATCTTTATAGGGGGTGCCATCTTATGGGCCGTTATTTAGCTCAACGCCTGGTTTACGGCGTACTGACGTTTTTACTCATCGCTTCGTTCACTTTCTTCCTGATGGATCTGCTACCAGGTTCACCGTTCCAAAACCAGGAGAAACTTTCTCCTGAACAGTTGAATATCCTTCGGGATAAGTACAACTTGAATGATCCACTACCACAACGCTATGCAGCGTATATGGTTAACTTGTTCCAAGGGGATCTCGGTATTTCGTTTAAATATGATAGCCGCCCGGTGACGGATTTGATTTCTGAACGAATCGGACCATCGGCTCAGTTAGGAATTCAAGCATTAGTACTTGGAGTACTTTTAGGACTCGTCCTAGGTGTTATTGCGGCACTTCGTCACAACACAGTGGTCGATTACGGTGCGATGTTCGTATCGGTTATCGGAATTTCGGTACCGTCCTTCGTGTTCGCCTCACTCCTTCAATACTATGTTGGCGTGAAATGGGGCGTTTTGCCAGTCGCGTTCTGGGAAAGCCCGGCGCATACTATCTTGCCGACCGTATCGTTATCACTTGGGGTTACGGCCTCGATTGCTCGATTCGTCCGAACCGAGATGCTAGAAGTAACGAACCAAGATTATGTCACGTTAGCTAAAGCAAAAGGCCTAGATGGTCAGTCGATTACTTGGAAACACATGGTTCGAAACGCCTTGATTCCGGCAATCACGATTCTTGGACCAATGACAGCCGCATTAATTACGGGAACACTCGTCATTGAAAAAATCTTCGCTGTACCTGGTCTTGGTGAGCTATTCGTATCATCAATCACAACAAACGACTACACAGTTATCATGGGTACGACGTTGTTCTTCTCAGCAGTCTTCATTCTCATGATTTTGATCGTCGATTTGCTGTATGGTGTCGTTGATCCACGGATTCGTTTGGGGGGTAACAAATAATGGCTGAACAAAATTCAAATGCAAAAGCAGAACAGTTTGATTCATCACTGTTCCAACATGTTGAGTTCAATGAACAGGCAGGAGAGCGTCTTGCCGGTAAAAGTTTAAACTTCTGGCAAGATGCTTGGATGCGTCTACGTAAGAACAAAGCGGCAATTCTTTCTCTTGCTGTCATCGTCATCATCGCAATCATGTCATTGGTCGGACCAGCGTTATCTGGTAATGACCCTTATACCCAAACAATCACGCAAGCTAAACTTCCACCTAAAGTTACGGGATTAGAGTGGGCTGGTTTTGACGGTATGGCGACACTTGGTGAGACACCGATTGATTTCTACAAACAAAAACAAGTGACAGAGAACTTCTGGTTCGGAACGGACCATCTCGGTCGTGATCTTTGGTCACGTGTCTGGGAAGGAACGAAGATTTCGTTATTCATCGGTTTGATGGCAGCGCTCATTGACGTTCTCGTTGGTGTCACATACGGCGGAATTTCTGCTTATTATGGTGGACGTGTCGATAACATCATGCAACGGATCGCTGAAATTTTAACAGGTGTACCGAACTTGATTTTGATTATCTTGTTCATCTTGATTCTTGAACCAGGGATTACGACGATCATCCTTGCGATGACGATTACCGGTTGGATTGGGATGAGTCGACTTGTACGTGGTCAAATTCTGAAACTAAAGAACCAAGAGTTTGTTCTCGCAGCACGGACACTTGGTGCTTCTAGCGCACGATTGATCTTCAAACATTTGATTCCAAATACTTTGGGAACGATCATTATCTCACTCATGTTCACAATTCCTGGGGCAATCTTCTTCGAAGCATTCTTAAGCTTCATCGGTTTAGGACTTGCACCACCACAACCGTCACTCGGTACATTGATCAACGAAGGGTACAAGGAATTAAAAACGTTCCCTTACTTGCTCGTTGTCCCATCGACGGTCATCGTACTCCTCATGGTCAGCTTCAATATGTTGGCAGATGGACTGCGTGATGCGTTTGACCCACGTTTACGACGCTAACGGAAACTAGAGAGGAGCTCATTCACAATGGAAACTATTTTATCTGTTCGCGACCTGAATGTCGCTTTCCATACGTATGCCGGGACGGTTCAAGCCGTCCGCGGTGTATCGTTTGATTTAAAAAAAGGTGAAACACTCGCAATCGTTGGTGAGTCCGGTTCTGGTAAATCGGTTACTTCAAAAGCCATCATGCGTTTGATTCCAAACCCACCAGGTGAAATCACTCAAGGTGAGATTTTATTCGAAGGCCGCGACTTGGTTAAGCTTTCCGATAAAGAAATGCAAAAAGTTCGCGGTCGTGATATCGCAATGATCTTCCAGGATCCAATGACATCACTTAACCCGACGATGACGATTTTTAAACAGATCGCTGAAGGGCTAAAACGTCACCAAGGATTGACTGGCGATGCAGCGAAAAAACGTACACTTGAACTTTTAACACTCGTAGGGATTCCGAATCCAGAAGCGCGTCTTAAACAATATCCACACCAATTATCGGGTGGGATGCGTCAGCGGATCGTCATCGCGATTGCACTTGCTTGTAACCCGAAAGTATTGATTGCTGATGAACCGACGACTGCACTCGATGTTACGATTCAAGCTCAAATTCTTGAATTATTGAAAGATATTCAGCAAAAAACGGGTACAGCGATTATTTTCATTACGCACGACTTAGGTGTTGTAGCGAATATGGCTGACCGGGTAGCCGTTATGTATGCTGGTAAATTGATTGAAAAAGGTACGGTAGATGAGATCTTCTACGAGCCACGTCATCCATATACTTGGGGACTACTTGGTTCGATGCCGCGTCCATCTGATGACCGTTCGCAAGATCTTCCGGCGATTCCGGGAACTCCACCGAACCTTATGCATCCACCGGTCGGTGATGCGTTTGCACCGCGTAACAAATACGCGATGAAAATTGATTTTGAGAAGGAACCACCTTTCTTCAAGATCTCAGATACACACGAAGCTGCGACGTGGTTGCTTCATCCACAAGCACCATATGTTGAACCACCTGCAGCAATCCGCGACTTGGCATTAAAATACCGTCCGGACAGCGTGTTCTCAAAATCGCTTCTGAAAGGCGGTCTGAAGTAATGGAAAACCGTAAGAAACTACTTGAAGTAAAAAACTTAAAGCAACATTTCAATATTGGTCGTGGTCGTGTCGTTAAGGCGGTCGATGGTCTCTCATTCGATATCTATGAAGGAGAAGTGCTTGGTCTCGTAGGCGAGTCAGGCTGTGGTAAATCAACAACTGGTCGTTCGATCATCGGTTTGTATGATGCGACAGATGGCGAAGTCAACTTCAAAGGTGAAAACGTCCACGCGAAAAAATCGCGTAAGGAAAAGTTGAAGTTCAACCGTGCGATGCAAATGATCTTCCAAGATCCGTATGCTTCTTTAAACCCACGGATGACAGTCGGAGATATCATTGCTGAAGGAATTGATATCCACGGTCTAGCGAAATCGAAAGAGGAGCGGAATAACCGTGTGTATGATTTGCTTGAAACGGTTGGTTTGACAAAGGAACACGCGAGCCGTTACCCACACGAATTCTCAGGTGGTCAGCGTCAACGGATCGGTATCGCACGTGCACTTGCTGTAGAACCGGATTTCATCATCGCAGATGAGCCGATTTCAGCACTTGACGTATCGATTCAAGCCCAAGTCGTCAACTTGATGAAAAAACTGCAACGTGATCGCAGTTTGACATACTTGTTCATCGCCCACGATTTATCGATGGTCAAGTATATCTCAGACCGGATTGGTGTTATGTACCAAGGTCACCTCGTTGAATTGTGTGACGCGGATCGTCTATATGAGAATCCAGTTCATGCGTATACGAAGTCGCTTTTATCTGCGATCCCGCTTCCGGATCCAGAGCACGAGCGGACACGTAAACGGATTATCTTTGATCGTCCAACGAGCGGACCCGTTGGGAAATCGGATGAAGATTCGAGTATCCCGCCGCTTCGCGAAATCGAACCAGGTCACTTTGTTTCGATGACTGATGCAGAACTTGAAGCATATCAAGCGCAACTCGTATAATCGTTAAAGCAAAAAAGGCATTTCCACGTTGATCGTGGAAATGCCTTTTAATTTTCTGATGCAATTCGTGGGAGATGAGCAAATCGGTGAACGACTGAATCAATTGCGTCAAGACGACGGATGGCTTCGTCGAAGTCGATTTTTTCATAATGGTGTAATCCGCCTGGTTGTTCTTCTAGTGTATCCGCATCGTGAACAAGTTGTTGAAGCGGTGTCCGGTTGATTGCACCTGGTGGGAGATAAGAATCCGTATGCAAGAGTACAGCAAGTGCGATTTCCTTTGCACGTGCTGGTTCTTCGCCAAGGCGAATCAAAAGTTTATGGGCACGTTCAGCCCCTTTAATGGCATGAATATCATTTTGACGATAGAGATCGTAATTCCAAGTGCCATCGGTATACCATTCGTAATGACCGATATCATGGAGGAGTGCTGCTTTCGTAGCAGTGTCAGCATCTAAGCCCCGTTTCGTAGCGAGAGTCAGTGCACGTTCTGCTACTGAAATCGCATGATTCAAGCCAGAACGGGATAAATATTTTTGAGCGATCGGATGATCGAGAATAGTAACGAGTGTTAATGCCATGAATGAAAAACTCCTTCCTGAGAGTAGATATTTCTATACACTCTACAGAAAATTGAAAGAAATTGCAACTGTTATTCCTCCATCAATCGACAATCTCACATATTTAATTGCTTAAAGTAGGAATAGAATTTTAAGATACGTGGTATACTTACTAATGTAGAAGATGATTTATTCGCTTTCGTATGGTTGTTAGTTCTGTTTCGGGCCGATTGGGGTGTCGGAATATGAAAGAACGTGATAAGAAGAAAAAGCTGAAGAAACGCCTTTTGCGGGATATTTTAGAGAAAAAACTGAAAGAAATGAAACTTCCTAAAGCAAAAGAGACGATTTCTCAGCCATTTGATCACACGCCAGCTTGTTAAAGCCACGTGGTGGCTTTAACAAGCTTTTTTACGAAAAGTTCTTTCATCTTTATAAAAAAGCTAGGTTTTCTGCTTTATTAGATGTAAACTGTCAAGTAATAGAACCATCATCAATATTTGCTTATGCACATAGATATTGAATGATGTTAAATCAGGGGGAGGATGTTTTTCAATGGTAACACTCTATACTTCACCAAGTTGTACTTCTTGTCGGAAAGCACGCGCGTGGCTTGAAGAACATGAAATCCCGTTCGTTGAACGTAATATTTTTTCAGAACCTTTATCGCTCGATGAAATCAAACAGATTCTTCGTATGACGGAAGATGGAACGGATGAGATCATCTCAACTCGTTCAAAAGTCTTCTCGAAACTCGATGTTTCAGTTGAAAACTTATCGTTGCAGCACCTATACGATTTGATTCAAGAATACCCAGGATTATTACGTCGTCCAATTTTGATTGATGAGAAGCGTCTTCAAGTTGGATATAACGAGGATGAAATCCGCCGATTCTTACCACGCAAGGTGCGTACGTTCCAACTTTTGGAAGCGCAGCGTCTTGTAAACGAGTAATTTTAAAAAGCACGCTGCTTCGTGAGCAGTGTGCTTTTTGTTACCGATAAAAAAGGTTAAAATAAAGATAACAAAGGAATAGAAATATATCCTTGGGATTTAGATAGTATGAATCCAAGTCATATCCTCGTTCGTATTCTAGATAAGGAACGGGAAGAAAGGAGTGGACAGATTGAAAATCGAACGCGTCAATGACAATACGGTAAAGTTCTTCATCACGTACACCGACATCGAACGCCGTGGTTTTGCCCGAGATGAAATTTGGTATAACCGGGAACGGGGAGAACAGTTATTCTGGCAGATGATGGACGAAGCGAATGAAAAAGAGTCCATCTCCTTCGAAGGTCCACTATGGATACAAGTGCAAGCTTTTGAAAAAGGTCTTGAAGTCACTGTGACGATCGCAAAAAATGCAGTTGATGGTGAGCAAGTCGATGAAGACGAACTCGATTCACTTTTACGATCAGCGATGTCTGAGACAGAAGATAAAGATACAGAGCTAAGCCAAGATGTTTTATTTGAAACTCGCGATTTCGAACATATCATCGCGCTCAGTCAATATGCGAATGCTCCTGTGTTTGCAGAACTTGAAACAGCGCTTTATCAAAAAGATGGACTCTATTTACTGCATGTTCATTTCGAAGATGATGTGAACGGAGAAGCACAAGAAAACGTCATGAGTTTAATTGCAGAGTATCTTCAATTCAGTGAACAAACAATACATCCTGTTGCTGAATACGGGAAACAAATCATTACCTCGGATGTCTTTCCATTCATTCGGAAACATTTTCCGAACTGAGGTCAGAAAAAGTGCGAATAAAAGGAGGATCACATTTTGTGATACCTCCTTTTATTCTGATATTAAGTGAGGGTATAGCCACCATCTACAACGAGTGCTTGCCCATTAATATAGCTCGCTTTATTAGATAGTAAGAAGCAAACGACCTCTGCAATCTCAGAAGGTTGCGCAGGCTCGCCACGAAGGTGGTGTTTCATTGCTAGGTCAAATTTATCTTTCCCGCCATATAACGCGTGACTAAGCGCTGTATCGACTGGTCCTGGGCAAATGGCGTTAAATCTGTACTTCCCATGAAATCGTGCTGCATATGTCTTCGTAAGCGTCAGTAGAGCGCTCTTAGACGATGCATAAGGCAATAGCATTGCTGGGAACTTAACGTGACCTACGATGGCACTATTGTTGACGATGGAAGCACCTTTTGAGAAGCGTTTCGTTGCTAACTGGATGATTCGTTCGGGAGAGTGATAATTGACTTGGAATACTTCTTTTTGCTGATCGGAGACGCGTTCGGGTGCAACGGGTTTTCCAAAGGTACCAGCATTGTTGAAAATCCCATCGATTTCAGGGAAATCCTCTTGTGTTTCTTCAAAGAACGCATCGATTGCAGAGGAATCCGCTAAGTCGACAGGGAAGAAATATAAACGTCCTTCTCCGCTTGATTCGAGTGAGGATCCTTTTTCCTTATTACGACCAATTGCAAGGACGGTGTGTCCCTCCCGAATGAGCTGAAGGGAAGTTGCTTCACCAATTCCACTTGTTGCACCAGTAATGATATACGTACCCATTTAAACGCTTCCTTTCTGTCATCAGTCTAAATACGATTTGTACTACATACAAAAAAAGGAGGGGGATTCATGCTACGACGTGTACAACTTCTCATGACCCTCATCTTGACCATCGGCTTGATCGCCTTTTTATCCTACTATTGGAGCGTTTATATGGTAGGTTGGCTGTCCATCGTCATCATCTTGGTCGTCATGAGCGTGTTCGTCATCATTTTACTTGAAAATCGAAACCCGGAACGAACACTCGTCTGGGCACTCGTCATGATGGCACTGCCTGTCGTTGGCGTTTTCGTGTATTTCACGTTCGGCCAGAACTACCGTCGAAAACGAATGTTTCGGTTAAAAGCCATGCTTGATGAAGAGTCTTACATTAAATATCGTACCCAGTTTAAGACAGAGGTACACCAATCAGTGTTCCAAGAAGGACGTTACGGAAAAGTTGTTACACTTATCGATTCGATCAGTCGACTACCAATTTCGTATAATACACATACACGCATCTTGACGAATGGGCAGGAGAAGTTTCCGATTCTTTTAGAGGAAATCCGCCAAGCACAACATCATATTCATTTGGAATATTACATCGTACGAGATGATCAACTCGCACTTCAGTTACAAGAAGCATTGATTGAAAAGGCCAAGCAAGGAATTGAGGTTCGCTTTCTCTATGATGCTGTCGGTTGTTTTTCGACAGATAAGCATTATTTCAAGAAGCTACAAGAGGCTGGTGTAGAGGTTCGAGCATTTTTCCCAGTCGTGTTACCTTTCATTTCGAGTAAATCGAACTACCGGAATCATCGAAAGATCGTCGTTATCGATGGGACAGTTGCTTTTACAGGCGGGATTAACATTGGGGATGAATACATCGGTCGCAATCAACATTTTGGGTTTTGGCGCGATACCCATCTTCTTGTTCGAGGAGAAGCTGTCTCTGAACTCCAACTGATTTTTCTCCAAGATTGGTACTACATGACAGGGGAACGACTTTTTACGCCGTTTTATATGGAGTCACTGGAGAATGTCGAAGAAGCAACTGGAGGTGTACAGATCATTGCGAGTGGACCTGATGAACCGCACGAGGCAATGAAGTCGCTTTACTTCGGACTTATTACGGAAGCACGTGAGTCCGTCTATATCGCTTCCCCGTACCTCATACCTGACGAAGACCTTATGACAGCGCTGAAGACCGCTGCTATGGCAGGGATTGATGTTCGTATTTTACTCCCGAGCTTTCCGGATCATAAAATCGTTTTCTATGCGAGTCGCTCTTATTTTGATGATCTACTGCAAGCTGGTGTAAAAATTTATGAGTACAATAAGGGCTTCATGCATTCTAAAGTCATCGTCGTTGACGACGCCATCGCAACGATCGGAACTGCGAACATGGATTTACGCAGTTTTCATTTGAATTTCGAAGTGAACGCTTTTTTGTACGGAACAAACTCTGTTCATGAATTAACGCGTGATTTTTATGAAGATTTTAGCCATTCGACAGAAGTTGATGCTGATTTGTTCCATCGTCGTCCATTACGTCGTCGTTTAATTGAATCGATTTCGCGCTTATTCTCGCCTTTACTTTAGTAAAAAGGGGAACGATGCTGATGTTCGAAGCTATTGATGACTCTGGTAAACGCATCATGATTCATAGATTTTCGATCCATGACTTGAAAGCCATGTCCTTACGGTGTCCGTATTGCCTGAAGCTGTTGCGCGTCAGGCAAGGACGGCGACCGCATTTTGCGCATATCTCAGCTTGTTCAGGAGAGAGTAGATTGCATATATCTTGGAAACAGCGGATTGCAGACTCCTTGATGACCGCAGGCATTCAAGTTGAAACTGAATGGATAACGGGACAACGTCGCTTTGATCTATGGCTCCCAGAAAAGCAACTTGGTATTGAAATTCAGTGCTCGCCGATGTCGGCAGATGAATGGATGAGACGAGCAAAACTTGATGCGAAACAAGAACGGACAGTTCGTTGGATCGGGTTTCATCCTTCACAAGGTGTCACGATTCGATTGCAAGGATGGATGAGACAAGCATTCCTACAAAATGAATATTTGGATCTGATTGTCGAGAATCAAATTCGACGATTCCGACATCCGATTCCTTTTGCGAAGCATCATGTCTATTGTACGGTTCAATCACTTTCTTTATCTGACTTTCTTTCAACTGAACTACCTTCATTTCCTCGGAAATTTTCAATGGCTCGATGGCAAGGAATCGTTCACCGCTATCGTCAGCGACCTTTTCATACCTCTTTACCTCCGCGTATTCTAAGACTTCCACTTTATCAAGCAGGTTTTCATCTGCAGAACCTACCATCTTTTGTCTTTCTTCCCATCACCCACTTGTTATCTATTCCAGTCCATCCTTTTGAGTTTCAAATCGCAGTCTTTTTAAGGCTAAAAGGGAGATACACGTCGATCCATCTGGAACATGCAATCCATCATCTGCTACAACAATTGAACCTTTCGATTGAAAGACCTGTGATGGATTCACTCATCAAGGAATGGATGGAGCGGATTGAGGAGACGAATAGGCTGTTCTAGCAGGAGCACTTCAATTGTTTGTCGAAAAGAAAACAAGTATAACTGAATTAAAGGAGTGAGGCAAATGGCAGAAGTATTAACACGTCAAGATGTTGACGTTACAGAAACGTGGAACCTAGAATCGATTTACGCATCAAACGAAGTATGGGAAGAAGAATTCGAATCGGTGAAAGCAATGCTCCCATTACTCGTCGAGTATAAGGGACGTCTTGGTCAGAGTGCGGAAACGCTATATGAAGGGTTACAGCTACGAGATGAAGTCTCTAGACGTCTTTATAAGCTCTATACATACGCGCACATGCGTTATGACGAAAATACAGCGGATAGTTTCTACCAAGCCATGAATGACCGTGCTCGGACGCTAGCATCGCAAATCGGAGCAACACTTGCTTTCATGACACCAGAATTGTTGGCTGTACCTGAAGCGACGATTGAGACATATCTCAATGAGAATACGGATCTCGCGATGTATCGTCATGCATTTGATGAGTTGAATCAAGAGCGCGAACACGTGCTGACAGAAGCGGAAGAAGCGATTCTTGCGAAAGCAGGAGAAGTACTCGGTCAATCGGGTACGACGTTCGGTATGCTGAATAATGCAGATTTGACATTCCCGAAAATCAAAGGTGAGGACGGGGAAGAGACAGAATTGACACATGGTCGCTTCATCACATTCCTTGAGTCGTCTGACCGTTCTGTTCGGGAAGCCGCATTTAAAGCGATGTACGGAACGTATGCGAAGTATACGAATACACTTGCTTCGACACTTGCAGGATCAGTCAAGAAGGATAACTTCTATGCAGATGTTCGGAAGTTCCCGTCGGCACGTGCAGCCGCATTACATGGTAATGCGATTCCTGAATCCGTCTATGATGGATTAGTTGAAGCGGTACATGAGCATTTACCGTTACTTCATCGCTACGTAGCTTTACGTAAACGGGTACTCGGACTCGACGAATTACACATGTATGATATGTATACACCGCTCGTTTCTGAAGTTGAAATGAAAGTCTCTTATGAGGAAGCGAAACAATTGATGGTCGAAGGGCTCGCGCCGCTTGGAGCAGAATATAAACATATTCTCGAAGAAGGATTGTCTGAGCGCTGGGTCGATGTTCGAGAAACGCGTGGTAAACGTAGTGGGGCTTACTCTTCTGGTGCTTATGATACACAACCATTCATTTTAATGAACTGGCAAGATAACATCAATAACCTCTTTACGCTCGCACATGAATTCGGACATTCGGTTCATAGCTACTACACGCGGAAATCACAACCATACCCATACGGTGACTATTCAATTTTCGTCGCAGAAGTTGCTTCAACGACGAATGAAGCGCTGTTGAATGATTATCTATTGAAAAAAGTGACGGATCGTAAAGAAAAACTTTATCTGTTGAACAATCAACTTGAAACATTCCGTGGAACATTGTTCCGACAAACAATGTTCGCTGAGTTCGAACATGCAATTCATGATGCTGCGCGTCTTGGACAATCGTTGACACCAGAATTCTTGACGTCGACGTATTATGCCTTGAATCAAAAATACTTCGGGGAAGAGATTGTATTAGACGAAGAGATTGGTTTGGAGTGGGCTCGAATTCCACACTTCTATTACAATTACTATGTCTATCAGTATGCAACAGGCATTTCAGCGGCTGCTGCATTGACGGATCAAATCCTAGAAGAAGGACAACCGGCTGTAGAGCGTTACATCAATAATTTCTTAAAAGCAGGATCAAGCGATTATCCAATCGAAGTGCTAAAAGCTGCTGGTGTTGATATGACAACAAAAGCACCAGTCGAAGCAGCACTTCGTCAATTTGAACGCGTCCTAGATGAATTCGAAGCTTTGTTGGCAGAGTGACATCTTTGTGACAAAGTGAACAAATGGTGGAAAAGAGTATAGTCTCACGATATACTTATATTGTGAAGAGGGTCACATTCCCCAGTCGATTCTCTTTTTCCCCCATCCAATGATCAAAAGAAAAAGTCCTTTTCGTCATGAAGGACTTTTTCTTTTTCTATGAGTGAGTATAAAAAGGACAGTGAAGCAGACTTCACTGTCCTTTTATTGTTATATCATGCATGTGCTGAATCTTTTAAATGACGCCATACTTTTCCATCACAGTATGATAGAGAAGCACATTTCTGTTGCAAGACTAGTTTTTTTAGTTCATGTTCAATCTGGGATTCAGGAGCGTCATAAATAAAGGCAATTTCAGCCGTAGTTGCTGTTTCATACCGTCTCAAGAATTGTTCAAGTGGTGGCTTCGGTTGTTTTTCGATTGTATGATCCAGTAACTCACTTAAGATCGAAACATACACCAAATACTCATAAGGTCCTTCTGCTTTGATGGCTTCCTCGTCACCGACAAAAGCGAGTGTCGGAAGAATCCGAACATCCCATTCGGTGACTAGTTCGGTTTCTTTCTCGAGCATTTGCTGAATTGTGTCTGACGACACATCGCGATGGAACTCATCTAAATCCAAACCATACTCCGTTAATGCTTCTGCTAGTCGCATCAACGATGGACGACTATATGCACTTTCTCCTTCGACGTTATGAAGCATCCGAAGGCGTCGCATGAACCGCATACCAAACGTTTTTCCTTGCAGTTCGATCGCTTTTAGAATGACGAGTGGTGACATGTCGCATGCAGATCGTGATGGAGCACATGGAATCGTCGCAATCGTCCGAAGACGGAACAAATGACCATATTCTAGTTCCAGTTTCTTGAGAACGGGTATCAACCGTAAACCATCCGTTTGTGTCACATCTAGAAAATGATAGATTTCCAGAGGTTTCGTCGGTTGTTGAATCGATGGTTCGTCCAATGAACAATATGATCCGTTACATTGTGCGTGTTCCATCCGTTCACCCCTTCCTGTTGTTATCGTTACCCTATTTTAGCAACGAAAAAAAAGAAAGAGCAAAGGTTTTGCTTGTTCACTTCTACACGAGAAATCAAGAAAGCGCTTTACGTTCCATGAAGCGAACGATTTTATTTTTTGTTTCACGCTGTGGAATGTCGTGTTCTAAAAGGAGTTGCTCGAAGTCCTTTTGCCCTTGTTTGAAGTTGCTGACTTCAAACTCTAACTCATAATCGGTATGTCCGAGATAACGACTTTTATCAAGGACGAGTAAACCTTCCGGAAGCACGATGTCGATTCGTTCCGTCTCTAATCGACCTAAATGCTCTAAAGATCCTTGTAAGTCAAACGATTTTAGCTGGTGATTCATCTCATCAGAATGAATCAGACCATATTTAAATAGGTCTTCCGCTTCATTTGCTGATAACGTAACATGCGTTTCAAGCAATCCATCTTCGTGAGGTTGTTTTAAAGTAAGGACGAGTCCTTGCTTTTTTTCACGGATTCGTAAAGCAGCACCTTTTTTTCGAAGTTCAAAATCAGGCGTATCAAAATAATCATTTGCTTGCCAAATGGGTTGTTTAGTTGATGCATAATGGGTAAATAACGATAGGTATTCTTGTTCAGACAATAAGTTCTTAAATTCGATTTCCAATTCTTGTCTAATCGGAATCACGCCTTTCTAGTTGAATGTCTGAAAATATGATAACATGAATGAGGTAGGAACACGCACTGAACCAATACTATTCGATTAAAAGTGGTGACAAATCAGATGACAAAAGAAAATTGGGATTTATTTCTTGCACCGTACCAAATCGCGGTCGATGAGTTGAAAGTCAAGCTAAAAGCGATTCGTAAACAATTTCAGCAACGGGGAGAACATTCACCGATTGAATTTGTCACAGGACGGGTCAAACCTGTAAAAAGCATTCTTCAAAAAGCGGAACGAAAAGCAATTGCGCGGGATTCTTTAGAACAAGATATGCAGGATATCGCCGGATTACGTATCATGTGTCAATTCGTTGATGATATCATTCATGTCCTTGAACTATTGCGTTCGCGTGGTGATTTTAAGATCGTCGAGGAACGAAACTACATTACTCAAAAGAAGGATAGTGGTTATCGATCGTATCACGTTATCATTGCTTATCCGGTTCAGACAATCGAAGGGGAAGTACCGACGTTAGTGGAGATCCAAATTCGGACACTTGCGATGAACTTCTGGGCAACGATCGAACACTCGTTGAATTACAAATATCAAGGCAATATTCCGGAAGAGACGCGTGAGCGACTGCGACGTGCGGCAGAAGCAGCGTTTTTGCTCGATGCGGAAATGAGTCAACTGAAAGTAGAAATTCAAGACGCACAACTCGTCTTTCAACGTGACGCCAAGGCGTCCGAACGATTAAAAGAGTAGGGGGATGACCATGCGTTTTGCAATCACGGCTCGCGATGATGAGCGTTCACATGCACTTAAACAAGAGCTCGAGCAGGCATTGACGAATCGGGGATGCGTCCTTGATGTCAGTCAACCGGAAATCGTCGTCTCGATTGGTGGAGACGGAACGATGTTACAGGCGTTTCATTCGTATCTCGATCAAGTAGAGACGATCACTCTTGTTGGAATTCATACGGGGCATCTCGGTTTTTATGCGGATTGGCGCCCGGAAGAAATGGATGAACTGATCGATCATATCGCGAAGCAGGATTTAGCGACGGTTCAATATCCATTGCTTGAACTTTCGATTGATTATGCGGACGGTTCTCACAACCAACTACTAGCCTTGAATGAATGTACGATTAAGAGTTTTAACCAAACGCTCGTCTGCGATTTGTCGATTCGAGGTGATTACTTCGAGACGTTCCGTGGTGATGGATTATGTGTATCGACACCATCAGGTTCGACAGCATACAATAAAGCGCTCGGCGGAGCAATCGTCCACCCAGCGCTCGAAGCAATTCAAATTACAGAGATGGCATCGATCAATAATCGTGTTTACCGGACGATTGGCTCGCCGATGTTGTTACCGAAACATCATGATGTCGAAATTCGTCCAGTCAACCCAATTGATTTTCAAATGACGTATGACCACTATGCTTCAATCATTCATCAAAACGTAACGTCGATTCGGTGCCGAGTCTCAGATAAAAAAGTGAAATTTGCTCGTTTTCGTTCTTTCCCGTTCTGGCAGCGGGTTCGGGAATCTTTCCTAGCAGACGAAAGACGTTAATGTAGCATGTAAAGGGAATGGAAATATGAATGGATTTCAGCTACAACAGACGGTAAGCGATCTCGAAGACGGATGGCGTGTCAGTCATTTTTGCACGACGCGTTTAGGGATCTCGCGAAAAATGTTAGTATCAATCAAAAATCACGGGGATATTACGAGCAACGGGCAACACGTCAATGTTCATGATGTCTTGCGTGCGGGCGATCATGTCCATGTCTTTTTCCCGGAGGAGACGCCAGCACCCGATATGATTGCGACAGAAGGAGAACTTGATATCCTGTTTGAAGATGAGTGGCTACTTGTCGTCAATAAACCGCCGGGTATGGCATCAATCCCTTCACGATTACATCCGGAACGCTCATTGTCGAATTATGTCCTTGGTTATTATCGAAAACAAGGAATCCCATATGCGATTCATATCGTTAATCGTCTTGACCGTGACACGAGTGGTCTTGTCTTATTTGCGAAACATGGATTAGCCCATCACCGGATGAGTCTTATGCAAAAGTCAAATGAGCTAGAACGACATTATTTAGCCTATGCACCTGGACACGTACCAGCACAAACGATTAATCAGCCAATCGGTCAAACCGATCATTCCTTCATGGAACGGATGGTACGACCAGATGGTCAACGGGCTATTACTCATATTTTAAATAGCCGTCCAGTTCAAGCCTTTGACCAAGAGCTGTCGTTACTTGATATTCGACTAGAGACAGGACGGACACATCAAATTCGTGTCCACCTTGCGTTTCTTGGTCATCCTTTGATTGGTGATACGATGTATCAGGGTCAGCCGTTACTGCCGCGTCAGGCACTTCATAGTGCGTTAGCATCGTTTCTTCATCCTGCAACAGGAGAACGGGTTCGATTTGAGGCACCGCTTCCTGAGGATCTCCGAATTGAATGATTGATATACGCTAAAAGGCAGTGGATCAAGTCCACTGCCTTTTAAACGTACGCTTAATCTTCATCGAACATGGAAATCCGTGACTGAGAAGCGATTGCCATGATTAATCCTAGACCGACGAGGTTTACGATCATCGTCGATCCACCGTAACTGATGAACGGTAGAGGGAGACCTGTGATTGGTAAGACACCGATCGTCATCCCGATGTTTTGGAAGATCTGGAACGTAAACATCGCGACGTATCCTGTCACGATATAGGTCCCAAATGGATCCGCCGTCTCCAGTGCAATTTGAATCAAGCGATAGACGAAAAGGAACAAGACGATCAATACGATGGCAGCACCGATGAAACCATAATGTGAGGCAATCGTCGTAAAGATGAAGTCTGTATGCAACTCGGGAACGAATACTTGCAGTTTACCGTAACCAACGCCGAACATTTGACCTGAACCTGTCGCGTTGATTGCTTGGACGAGCTGATACGACAGATCATCCGCATATTCGAAAGGCTGCAACCAAGCCATGATCCGGTTCATCGCGTGACCCGGGAAAAAGGTTGCGAGTAAATCGTTCTGGAAAAAGAATAGGTAAAAGAAGATGATGACAGCACCTGCGAACAGACCAAACATCGTTAAAAGCCATTTCCAGTTCAGTCCTGATAATAACATCGCACATGCTAGGATGACACAGAGAATCAAACCGATCCCTAAATCGGGCTGGATGATGATAAGACCAAGTGGCAAGGCAGTGACAGCGACCATTTTGATAAGTAATAAGAAGTCACGTTCATGCTGAACATAGCGTGCATTGTGTTCGGTGATGACGGCAGCGAGCGAAACAATCAAAAAGAATTTCATGAACTCGGCCGGTTGCACAGTACCGATGACTGGGAACTGATACCAACCATATGCTCCTTTGATTTCAGTGACGATTGGTGTGCCACGGAAAATGACAAGACCGATTAATGATAAGATACCTGCTCCATATAAAAACCAGTGGAATCGCTTCAACTGTTCATAATCGATGAAAATGACGACGGATAGCGCCATGAATCCGATGACATACCATTGAATTTGTTTGGCAGAGAAGTTGATGGCACTGATCGCACCTTTAAGCGAAGGTTGAGCCGTATAGATGGCGATGACGCTGATGACCATCAGACAGGCGAGTAAAAAAAGCAACGTATGATCATAACGTTGTGTAAATGATTTGAATCGATTCATTTCATCCCTACTTTCTATCATTCTCTATATTACCGTAATTTATCAAATTCGCAATATCAAGAGCGATGGTTGACAGAAGCGTTACGTTTTTGTAACCTGAAGATAGGTTTTATTACCAGGTACTAATTCAAGGGGGACTTTATCATGAATATTTATCCTTCACTCGAAGGCAAGACGTACGTCGTCATGGGCGTCATCAACCAACGCTCGATTGCATGGGGCATCGCACGTGCGCTTGACGCTGCTGGAGCAAGCCTGGCATTTACATATGTCGGGGAGCGTTTTAAGGCACCACTTGAAAAATTAGGGCAAGAATTGTCACGTCCGGCTTCTTATTATACGTGTGACGTTACAAGTGATGAAGAAATCGAGCAGGTCTTCCAAACGATTCATGCGGATCATGGTAAGATTTCGGGGATTGCACACTCGATCGCATTCGCAGATAAAGAAGCACTTCGTGGTGAGTTTTCTGGTGTGACACGCGAACAATTCGCGCAAGCACTCGATATCTCTGCCTACAGCTTGACGGCAGTCGTCAAGGCGGCGAAAGATTTCTTCACGGAAGACGCATCCGTCATCACATTGACGTATCTAGGCGGCGAGAAGATGGTTCCGAACTATAACGTCATGGGTGTCGCAAAAGCAGCACTAGATGCAAGTGTTCGTTACTTAGCTGCTGAATACGGTCAGCAAGGTGTTCGTGTCAATGCAATCTCAGCTGGTCCGATCCGGACAGTATCAGCAAAAGGTGTCGGCGATTTCAACTCAATTCTCGATAGCATCGAAGAACGTGCGCCACTTCACCGTAACGTCACGACAGAGCAAATCGGTCAAAGTGGACTGTTCTTGCTTTCACAAATGTCGAGTGGCGTAACAGGAGAAATCCTTCACGTCGATAGTGGATTCCACATTCTTTAATAGATAACAGATTGAATCAAGCTTTCCTGAGAAGGGGGCTTGGTTTTTTTTGTGCTGGATCGGGGAAGTGTCAAATATGAACATGATGAAGGAGAGAGGAAGTGTAATGGATGAATGCAATCGATTTTACAGTTGTACAATATGTGAACCGTCAAGTACGTGTCGATCCACAGTTAAAGACTGAGCCGGTCGCTCGGGTTCAACCGATACGCCCAGTCGATCCTTACCGAGAACATGAAACCCAGGATTTTTTAGAAGAACAGGCAAATGCATATGGTGTGTTGCCAGAACTAAAACTTCCCGGTCGAAGCTTCGACCGGGAAGTTTAATCATTCATTGACCTGTGAAGCGGAATGTCTCATAGACACTCCAAGCACCATTTTCTAATTCATACAATAACGCCATTTTCGTTACATCCTCTTGGAAGCGAATATCTTCCATTTTGAGACGTTCTAGCACATCGAACAGTTCGACATCGGACAGTTCTTGACCAATCGTGATATGCGGCAAGAAATCATATTTTGGCTTATGTTCGAGTGGACCCGTATGCAGAGCGCGATGTAATTGCTCTAATTCATCGGTTGGCATCACTTTAAGGAACAAAACATTGTTCGTCGGATGAAACGAACGAGCTCCTTGAATGTGCAGATTGACTGGCTTAGTCTCAGATGCAATCCGATTCAATTCAGTGACGATATGGTCTAATTCTGTCTCGTCCATCTCCATCCGCTCCCGTAGCGTGATGTGAGGTGTGATTAGTGCATACTTCGAGTCATATCTCTTTCGATATGAATTGGCAAAATCTTGAACGCGTTTCGATGGAAACAATACAACCCCGATGTTCATCGAAAATCCCCTACTTTCCCCTGAAATGATAACGCTTTACAAAATAATCATGACGGATTCTGGCTTCGATGTCAAAGAAGTTTGAGAGGAGCTTTAGAATCCGTGTATACTAATGAGGTACTTTGTTGGAGAGGTGGATACAGTCATGAAGAAAACACATTCAAAAGAGGTCAAACAAGCAGCAATTGATAAGCTACATGAACGCGGGGTGACAATCCACGCGATTGCTGAAATCGTGTACCAAATGCAAGCCCCATACACAGTGGATCTGACAATCGAGACATGTGTTAGTTCTGTTGAACGTGTTCTTGAAAAACGTGAATTACAACATGCGATTCTCGTCGGAGCAGAACTAGACATCTTGGCAGAAAAGGGTTTATTATCAGAACCACTCTTGTCCATCATCCAAAGCGATGAAGGACTATTTGGCGTCGATGAGACGATTGCGATTGGTGCCGTCAATACGTATGGGTCGATTGCTGTAACGACATTTGGATATTTAGATAAAGCAAAGGTCGGAATCATCAAAGAACTCGATACGAAGCTTGGAGACGGAAAAGTCAATACGTTCATGGATGATATCGTAGCAGCGATTGCGGCAAACGCATCCGGACGTCTAGCACATCGTTTACGAGATAAGGAAGACTATTCAGCAGAAGAATTAGAAGAACGTAAGGGAACATACTGATGCGGGGTGCAAGAACAGCTTGGGTGGGTGCATCTATCGCGGTTGTCCTATTCGTGATTATTGCTGTCTCGATTCGTATGACGGGTTACTTTTTATTTGATGCACAATTATCGTCGTACATGTCTCAACAGGTTCCAGGAGATTACGTCTCTTGGTTCACTCAACTAGGCTCAGGTCCAGGGGCGATGACGATGACGGCGTTACTTGGAATACTCAGCTATGTCTTGTGGCGAGACCGCATCGCAAGCATTTGGTATGTGATAATGGCGATATCAGTAGGGGTGTTGAATCAGGTCGTTAAGTTTGCCTTTGTTCGAGAGCGTCCGTCATTAAATGAACTGGTTGGCGGCGTAGGATACAGTTTTCCGAGCGGTCATTCTGCCATGGCATTTGCCGTCTATGCTGGATTTCTTGTTGTCGCTTTCCGCCATCTTAAAACGGGTGGGAAGGTTCTTGTATCCGTATTGACGATTGGATTGTTTCTCGCCATGGGAGCTTCACGAATCATTCTGAACGTTCACTATTTCTCAGATGTAATCGGTGGTTATTGTTTTGCTGCGATTATTCTTTGTAGCTCCTATGCCTTTATTATCTCACGCAGAAAAAAAGGAGTGGCTTGATGTTAGTGTTAGATGTAGATCATAGCTTATTGTTTGATGAAGAGACGATGCGTTCCATCGATAAACCGACTTTACTTGTCGAACGAGTCGCTGGACGACCGCGCTTCATGACGATGCGAGCGCATCTTAGATTAAAGCGATTAGTATCAATCGACGGTGTCATTCCGGTGACGAAACGAACGAAGGAAGAGTACCAGCAGTTGGAACTCTTTCAAATCGATGCGCCACCTAAATGGGCAATCATTGCCGGTGGAGAAGTTTTGCTTAAAGACGGGAAAGTGGATCGTCGATACGAAAATTGGTTACGGCAATTTAATAAAAAAACATCCCTTGATTCGATTCTTGAGTATCTCATTGAAATGGAGCAAGTATCGTTTGATGTATATCCTTCTGAAACATTATCAAGTTTAATCACACTTCCGCATGATCCTATTCAGCGGACAACGGATGAAGCTTTGTTATTAGAAGAATTATTTCTTAAATATGAAACAACATGAAAAAACCGGACGGTCTCAAACAGACCGTCCGGTTTTCATCGTTTAGCGTAAGATATCAAGTTGCCGGTAAAGGAATCTCATCGAACCAATACACACCGACCGTCTCAGCACCAGCGTGTGCCAAGATAGAAGGACCGAATTGTGTGATGTGGACATTGATTCCAGGATGTTCTGTTACGATCAAACGTTTTAGTTCTTCAGCAGCAGCATGAGCGAGCGTGTGACTGACATAAAGCGTCCGATCATATACACCATGAGCACTGACTTTTGATGAAATTTCACTGACCATTTCTTTAAAAGCTTTTTTGATGGAACGGACTTTTTTAAATGGGACAAGTCGTCCTTCCTCATTAAATTGAGCAATTGGTTTAATATTGAGCATGTTTGCTAATAAAAATTGACTTCCAGAGACACGTCCGCTCCGTCGCATCGTCTCCATATTTCCGATGATCAGATAAAAATGCGATTTGTGCTTGAATGTCTCAAGCGTAGACATGACTTCATCTGGACCTTTACCAGCAGCAACGAGTCGTTGTGCGATTCGGACAAGTTCTTGCTGATTCGCAGCACCTGTATACGAATCAATTGCGTATAAGGGGAAACCGACGGCTTCAGCTGCAGCGACGGAACTCGAATACGTGCCGCTCAATCCACTCGTGATATGAATCGCATACCCGTAATCATAGCCATCTTCAAGTAATTGTTCATACAAGGTCACGAAGTCACCGAATGATGGTTGAGAAGTCGTCGGTGAAGCGTGAGCATCTTCTCGCATTTTTTGATCAAGCTGTTCAATCGAGATATCGACATACTCCCGGTAAGACTCTCCGTTTAAGATGAGTAAAGTCGGTATCACATGGACTCCGATTTTTTCAGCCTCTCCTGGCTCAAAAAAAGCCATGCTGTCGGTAATCCAAGCAATCTTATCCATGTATATGACGCCTCCATTAATATAACCATTTTGTTCATCATACCATAGCGATGAAAGCGGAATCACTAGCTAGCGCGTTTTTGTGTAATAGAAGCACTGGAAACGTGTCCAAACCATGAACTGATACCGAAGGCGATGAGTGTTGGGAATAACCATTCTAAACTTTGATCTACTAAAGGTAAGGATTGATAGAACGTTTTAAGATTTCCCGGGAAAAGCGAAAGTTGATTCAACGCACTACAGAATGAGAAGAAAATCGTTACTCCAAGAGTTGATTGATAAACGACCGACTTACGACGGAACAGATGACGCATGAATGTCAATGCGATCAAGACGATGACGATTGGATAAAGGAACATCAATACCGGAACAGCGATGGATAACAATGTCTGCAATCCGACGATGGATACCGTAAGACCAAGAACAGTCGTGAAGATACTTGCCGCCTTTAAAGATACACGGTTGGAAATCGTCATCATATATTCTGCAAATGCGGTGACGAGACCAACTGATGTCGTCAAACATGCAAGCAAGATCGCAAGACCAAGTACAGCTAAACCGATTGAGCCGAATGCAGTATTTGCATAATGCTGAAGAAGTGCTGGACCATCAACTTTTCCGATGGCGGCAAATGTGTTACGTCCGATCATTCCAAGTCCGACATAGACGAGAGTCAAAGCAGTGGCAGCGATGATTCCGGCACGAGTGACGACTTTAAATTGTGCATTTCGTTCATGAACGCCGCGGCTTTTCAATGTATGCAGTACGACGACACCAAATACCAAGGCACCGAGTGCATCAAGCGTTAAGTATCCTTGAAGGAAACCTTGAATGAATGCCTGTCCAGTCGTCTCATACGCCTCGTTCGGTGAAGCGACACTCGAAAGTGGCGAAACGATGCTACTGATGCTTAATGCGGCAAGAGCAATCAGTAATAATGGTGTGATGAAACGCCCGATGATCTCGAGTAATTTTCCTGGTCGTAGTACAAGATAAAGCGTGGAAAGGAAAAAGAGACTCGATGAGATGATCAACGTCATTTGTGAGGGAGCACCAAGGAATGGTACGACTCCGAGCTCATACGTGACGACGGATGTTCGCGGAATCCCGAAAAAGGGACCGATCGCAACATAGAGTGCGAACGTCAAGGCAGCACCTACAAAACGTGGGAGCGGTGCAGCAAGTGTTTTGATGCCACCTCCGATAGAGGCAACTGCCAGTAAGCCGAGTAAAGGAAGACCGACACCCGTTACGATAAAACCAAGGATGGCAGGAAGGAACTGTGAACCCGCAAGCGCACCGAGTTCCGGTGGGAAGATCAGGTTACCCGCACCGAAAAATAAAGCAAAAATCATAAATCCTAAAGCAAATGTATCTTTTGTCTTAAACATGTGTTGTCCTCCATTCATCCTAATTTCATAAAAAAAGCCTCATCCACTAAATTTGTGGATAGGCGTCGTTTGCTCAGACGCCTTGTCGAAATGACGAAAAGGGCCTGGATCTTCATTTTCTCAAACGAGAAATGAATCTTCAGTCCCTACTCTTAATCACAATCAGTCGTTCTTGGATGAGTGTAGCGTGTGTCATGTTTAAAACCTCCTGTTTGAATTTTTCTAAGAATAACATGATGAATCTAATAAAACAATATTTTCTGAAAATTCACCGCCGAGTTTTTTAAAATAGAGAACGCCTCGAGCAGAAATAGGATTCTCTGTTTGAGGCGTTTCAGATAAAAATATCAGCTCGTTGCAATCGAGCGTGTTTTTTTATGGCGTTTTAATTTATGGAGGAGCCAAGCGTGAACGACCTCACAGGATTGACGCGGTAACGTCAGTTCCACAAGCGATTCCTGCTGTTGCCCTTTGATGATGAAAAGACCGTTTTCTTCATCGACCGGGGCGATGGTCATTGAACTCGCTTCATTCAGCGACAATTTCACTTCACCGAGCGTTGCATCCTTTAATTTCAGGATGTTCCCATTTGTCGCAAATTTCGTGAATGAGCCAATTCCGTTCACTTTTAACTGATCCATATTGAATTCCTCCTTCTGCTGATTCCAGTGCTTTCCCTATAAAAAACCGGGTCTAACTTCTATCTTTAAAAGGTTATCCTCATTATAGCGAAGTCTTCACAAGATGCTAGTCTTATTTTGTGTGAAAATTCGAATAATTTTTTAAAGATATTGTCATATAGAGAGAAATAGTTGTTAAGAGGGAGTCGTCATTTAAAATTCAAATAGAACAAAAGCATCCTTTTCCAAAAAGAAAAAGATGCTAAAGGTCAATCTAACTCAAAACTCCATTTCTTCTTGCGACAAACTAACGTTCCTCGTCGAAGGATTGATTCTTTCTCTGCTTCAAAATCTTCACGTAATACACTCATATCTTCATATCGTCCTGCCACATATACGGGGATTGTAATATTTCTTGAGAAAACAGATCGTTTTGCACTTTCAAAATCAATCAAAACGCCTTCTCCGAGAAGTTGACGGATGTGAATCATGATTTCAGCTGTTAAAGCAATCGAGGCAACGGATCGAGCATGCTGTCGAAATTTCCGTTGGACGAGGTCGGCGATCAGTTGTTCCACTCGTGACCAATCTTTTAAATAAACAGAAGCATGAAGACCATCGTATTCGCTAAAATAAACCAGTTCATTCTCGATCGAGTCAAGGAAGGGAAGTGGTGTTCCTCGTTTCATATGCATTAGAAATAATAATTCCGCGATTTCGACATCCGTCAATACATCGAGCGAATGGGATGAGCGAATATCAATAGCAATCAAAGGATGACGCTGAATATCCGTTGATTGTGAAAACTGTTCGATTTCATGTGCTTCGATATAATGAAGCATCGTTCGAAAAGATTGTTTCGTCTGTTTGAAATTACTTCCTGAAATGAGTAAAGGACGTTTCAAATCGACTGCTGCAGCGAAATCAGAGAAATGGACCCCCGACATCGTCAACCGTTGATTTTCCTCGTCCTCATATAAGTAAAGTAACGCACTCGACATACCACTTCGCTTCCTTTCCATGACTAATTACTTCATAATTTAATAGTAGCAAAACTTCGAATTGCCTGAAAGGATATTTACTTCTGAAAACGGGCATACTACATAGAGAAGCATAAAGAGGGGTGATGGAGCATGTGGGGCTTGCGAAAGCCATTCCCGGAATTGCGGACCGAGCGCTTCATATTACGTGAGCTCGAAAACCGCGACGCACGTGAATTGTTTAAAATCTTATCAGATGATGAAGTCATGTACTATTATGGATCGGATCCGCTCGTGACGGTCTATGAAGCCAAAAATGTCATCAGTTACTTTAAGGAACAGTTCACGCAAGGTAAAGCGATTCGCTGGGCAATTGCTGATGCGCAAACGAATCAATTGATCGGGACGATCGGTTTTCATAACTGGCTCTCTCAATATCATCGGGCGGAGATTGGTTTTGAAGTCAGTCAAGATCATTGGCAACGTGGTGTCGCTTCGGAAGCGGCGAGGGCTGTTCTGACATATGGCTTTGAAGAATTTGCTCTCCACCGGATTAGTGCTCTCGTTGCACCTGAAAATATCGCTTCCAATGCATTAGTACAAAAATTAGGATTTCAAGCTGAAGGATTATTAGAAGATTATGCATACAGTCATGGTCGTTTCATGGATTTGACGATGTATCGTATGCTCGCATCTGAATGGAAGGGATGAGGTAGTCAATGGAAAAACAAACACTTGTGCTCCTACATGGATTTACAGGAGGAACAGATTATTTTAATCGAGTAGAGGCGAATTTACGACATTCTTTCGATGTATTGCCGTTAAGCTTACCGGGGCACGAGGGACTCGATGTCGGACCAGATACGATTGAGGGGTTTGCCGAATGGGTCATGCATGATCTTGAGCGACGTGGTATTGAAAATCCAATCATCATTGGACATTCCTTTGGCGGATACATTACCGCGGCAATCGTAGAAGCGTATGCCGATCAAATCAGCGGGTACGGTCTTGTGTATTCGACAGCAAAAGCAGATGATGAACAAGCGAAACAAAAACGGAACCAAAACATCACGCGTGTCGAAGAAGTCGGCGTAAGAGAATTCGTCAATGGTCTCGTTCCATCCTTATTCGCGGAAGGGGCAGATGAATTTGCGGTTGCTGAAGCACTTGAGATCGGATATATGATGACAGTCGAAGGAGCTATCCGCGCGCTTTCTGCGATGCGAGATCGCCGAGATATGACAAGAGCGCTGACTGAATCAACAGTCAAAGGTGTCATTATTCATGGTAAGAAAGATCAATTGATTTCAAAAGAAAATGCCTTTGCACCAGTGAACGACCATCTCTTACATCGCTCAACAGAAAGTGGACACATGGGGATGCTTGAAACACCGGATGCATTCGTTGCGATCATCGAGGAAGCATTCAAGTAACGATTTTGCCCTACGGTCATTTCTGTAGGGCATTTGCTTTGCATTTCAGATTGGATTTCTGAAATGATAGAAATGGAGGGGATATACATGAAAATCGTAGCGATTGAGCCAACACCAAGTCCAAATAACATGAAAGTCATCGTCGATGAAAATTTCTCGGAAAAAGGGCAGACTTTTGAGCATGCATTTGGAGCACCAGAACACATACAGCGATTGCTTGAAATTCCAGGTGTTAAATTCGTCTATCAGGTCAGTGACTTTTTGTCGATCGAACGTTATCCGAAATATGATTGGCGTTCGCTTGTCATCGATATACGACGTGCATTTGGAGAAACATTAAATGATGTAGAACAGCACGAGACGGATGCTGAGTATGAACCTGTCCATCTATTCGTTCAGTTCATTTTAGGCGTGCCAATGCAAATCAAAGGTGTGAAGGGATTAGAAGAAAAACGGGAAGGATTGTCAGAACGTTTCCGAGAAGCGGCGTTATTCGTCCAACCATTCGTCCAAAACGTCATCAGTGACAGACGATGGGTGGAACAAGCACCTCGATACGGTGATCTTGATGAGAGTTTGCGCGAAGTAGCACATGAGATTGAGATTGCTTATCCAATCGAACGTTTGGAGCGTCTTAAGTCGCTCGCAGCAGGAGAAGATATTATGTTCAGTGGGCAAGCGATTCAGTCGAACGATTGGAAAGAACGATTTGCGGCACTTGATGAATTACCTGTTGAGATGGAATGGGTTCCGGCGTATGCCCGATTATTACAGGATGAGAAGATGCAAATTCGTCGTCAAGCGATTGTGAAGCTCGGGATGTTCGAGGATCATCGGGAAGAGTTGTTAGAGTATTTGACAAGTGCGCTGCACGATCCGTCGGGTATCGTTCGTCGGACAGCCGGTGATACGATTTCGGATTGGGCGATGCCTGAAGCTGAACCGATGATGATGGAAGCGTTGACGGATAAAAATAAATTAGTACGCTGGCGTGCTGCTCGGTTCTTATTTGATGTAGGAACGGAACAGTCGATTCCGAGATTACGTGAAGCAAGTCGGGATCGCGAGTATGAAGTAGCCCTACAGGCGGAACTTGCTTTAACCCGGATTGAAAGTGGGGAAGAAGCACTAGGGACGGTCTGGCAGCAAATGAATCGATTGATTGATGAAAGTTCATAAGAACTCGAAAAAATACTGTATCGAGCAATCATTCGACAAAATGAGTCATCAATTATCTAGGTATATTTTCCCTGTTTCTCAATAACGATGGTAAAAAAATCAAATTTGTGTTGTCATCTTTTTGAAACCAAAATGAAATGTGTTGGGAATGCTCGTTAAAAAGCTTGCATGTAGCAATTAAATAGATAATTCCAAAATATTCCTTCTTTGATTGAAATATTGTTTTGAAATGAAATGTCGAATGACAATTCTCTTCTTTTTTTAGCTCTTTGGTACAGTAAACCTACAATAACGAATTCGAAACATGTAGGTCATCTCTTGACTGAACATATGAATGAGAAAAGGGGAGAATCGGGGATATGTTACTTTTCGCTGAAACAGATTTAGCAGTAGGATACAAAGAACGAACAGCAATGGGGGTATACGTGACGATCGAGACAGTTGACAGTCGGACAATTACGTTAGTCGCACCAGCTAACGCTGCTGAAGATATTTGTGATGAATTGTTTGCGACAGGACTTGAGCAATTGTTTTCATTTAATATGAATCCATCGACTTTACCTGTAGCATAAGCAAATTAACGCGCGAAAGAGGAGAATCCTCTTTCGCTTTTTTTTTGTGATAAAATTGATTTAGATTAAGGAGGGATGAGATGAAACGTCTCTTTTTCGTTCTACTTTCTCTGACTATTTGTCTTGCGGGGTGCCAGGAAAAGAAACAACAGGCAACCAAAACGATGAACGAACCGATTCAGATTGCAGTCAAGATGACAGAACAAGATGACATGATTCAATTAAACATTTTGTTAACGAATCCGAATGATCATAGTGTAAACGTGACGTATCCATCCTCACAACGTTTCCAGGCTCAATTAATTGATGCCAATCAACACGTAACGTATGATTTTGAGAAAGAGCAAGTGTTCACACAAGCTATTGAAAAGGATACATTTACGAAAGGTGAAATCAAACGCTACACAGTGGAAGTACCAATCCGGGACTCAGGCGATAGTACAGAAGTACGTGTTGCAACCATTCGCCAGTTCAAGGGAGCAAATGAAAAACAAACGACGGATCGTCAAAAGCTTAATTCAAATTGATGAACAATACGATATGAAGGAGTGAAGAGATTCATGCAGCAAGAAATCATTCAAGTAACAGGCGTAAAACCTGTCATTGACCCAGCACAAGAAGTAAGTAAACGTGTATCGTTCTTAAAGGCATACTTAAAACATACAGGGGCTAAAGGATTTGTTTTAGGTATCTCTGGAGGACAAGATTCATCGCTCGCGGGGCGTCTATGCCAACTAGCCGTTGAAGAACTACGAAAAGAAGAAGGGAAAGATGTCGCATTTTACGCGGTCCGCTTACCTTACGGAGAACAGCAGGACGAAGCAGATGCACAAACGGCATTGACGTTCATTCAACCGGATCATTCACTCCGTGTAAATATCAAACCAGCGGTCGAAGCATCGATGCAAGCGTTCGAAGAAGCTACAGGCGCAGAACTTTCCGACTTTAGTAAAGGAAATACGAAAGCGCGTGAACGAATGAAAAGCCAGTATGATTTAGCCGCTCATTATGGATGTCTCGTCGTTGGAACGGATCATGCAGCCGAATTCGTGACAGGATTCTATACGAAACATGGTGATGGTGCTTGTGATTTAACGCCATTAACAGGTTTGAATAAACGCCAAGGAAAGCAACTCTTACGTTATCTAAATGCACCAGAGGTTTTAATTGAAAAAATTCCGACGGCAGATCTTGAAGAAAACCGTCCGGCATTACCAGACGAAGTAGCGCTTGGTATGACCTACGAAGAAATTGATGATTACTTGGAAGGCAAAACGATTTCAGCAACTAGCCAAGAGAAGTTAGAAACGCAGTATAAACGTGTTGGGCATAAGCATCATATGCCAGTCTCGCCACTCGACGACTGGTGGAAAGCATAATCGTGAATAAGAAGACGTGATTTCATGTTTGAAATCATGTCTTTTTTTTCATCTTCTTCGATTTCTCTTTGACTGTTATGGGAAAAGAATAGAAATGATTGTTGAGGAGGCGAAGGTATGACGATTGGTATCATAGGTGGGGGATTATCCGGGTTAACTGCAGCGGCATTATTCGCAAAACAAGGAGAAGCAGTCATGCTCTTTGATGCTGGATTACTCGGAGGACGTGCTACCTCTCAAACCGTAAAAGGATATACGTTTAATTACGGCGCTCATGCTATATATGGACGCGATCAATCCATTCTTCGAAAATTAACGAAACAACTCGGAATCGAAGTGACATGGCTTGATTTTTCGGCGAGTCGTGCGAAATATGAGTTTTCAGGTCATTTGACGGCTGTACCTGCGAACGCCTGGGGATTGTTGAAAACGGAGGTCATCGAAGGAACGAACAAGGTCCGGTTTACATGGGAAATCATTAAAACGATTTTACGGGTGGAACGAGGCGATCCGCAACAATCAATCGGACAATGGTTAAAAATAGAACAAGTCGATGAACAAGTCGCGCAGTTGATGCTTGATTTGGCATCGACGAACTTTTTTACGGCGGAACCGGAGAAGATTCCTTCAGACGTTTACTTCGAGTATTATCAAAAACTTTTTCGGACACGTAAGCCTGTCTCCTATATTGAGGGAGGGTGGCAAGGATTAGTGCAGGAGCTAGAACGAATCATATTAGAAAATCAGGGATCAATCCTGAAGAAAACGAAAATAACAGCAGTTGAGTCGACTACGTCAGGATTTCTGATTCGAGATCGAAAAAAGCAGGAATGGACCGTAGAACGAATCATCTTTGCCATACCGCCACGCGAAATCCTAAAAATGGCGACACCGCCTACAATACAACAATTCGTTACACCATATGCTAGTCATGAACCGGTAGAAGTATTCGTGTATGATCTTGGACTACAGCCTTATATTCAAACACCTTATTCCTATATCTATGACCGAGCGCATCGTGCTTTCATCACGGATTTATCGCATTATGATACAAGTCTTGCACCGAAAAATGGTCAAGTGCTTCAAGCGATCGCCTATCTCGAGCACGATCGTTTAGAAGATCCGGGTTACATTGAACATGTTCGATCTGGAATCGAACAGATGCTAGACCTTCATTTCGCAGACTGGCGTAAGCGTATCGTCGCAGAAAGAACGATCAAACGGGCAGTCGTTCAAGAAATCAAATGGAAGATGGGACAAACTCCTCTTTCGACGCAGCTTCCTGACCATGCGGACGTTGCATTCGTCGGAGATTGGTGTGAAGGGACAGGGCAACTCTCAGAGTTAGCATTTTCAAGCGCAGTGAGCGTCTTCAATCGATGGACATGATACTAAACGATACAAATAAGGAGAAGCGCAATCGGCTTCTCCTTACTTTTAGTCCTTTAAAGATGTTACTTCTTACGCTTCGTTGTTTGAACGTGCTGGATAGAACGCTAAAATCAATAGCAATGTAAAGGCGATGAGACTCATCATCGGGATTGTCAAGAAACCAAAGTAGTTGACCCATTTGATGAGGCATCCGCTCGTACATAATGCTTCCCCATCGGGTAAACGCTCAAGGATGACATGGTATAAGGCGACGCCAAAACCGGCTAGCACATATAGGCGAACGAATAGAGGATCAATCGTTTTCGATCGGAACAGCGAGATAAGCAAATAAAAGGCTGTCGTATACATGAATAGCCGTTGCCACCAACAGAGTGGACAAGGGATGAACCCGCGAATTTCACTGAAATAGAGACTGCCGAGCGTTGCAATCGTTGAGATGATGAACATAAAATGATAGCGTGTCATATGTATCGTCCTTTCTAACGTGTTAAACTAATGCCATCTTATATCATGAGGAGTCGAATCTCACATTGCAAGTGTCTGAAATGGAAATGTTGATCACTTTATCGGAAGAATTAAATATGAGGCGGGCCGCTGAACGATTATTCGTTTCGCAACCTGCGCTTAGTCAACGTCTTGTTGCGATCGAGAGACGTTGGGGAACAAAACTATTCATCCGTTCATCGCGTGGCTTAAGTATCACACCTCAAGGAGAAAAAGTGATTGGTCTCGCGAAAGAGATGAATCGAAAAGAACTCGAACTAAAAAGTGAATTGACGGCAGAAGAAGGTGCCGTCTATGGGACACTTCGGATTGCAGTCGCCTCCATCATGGGTCAGTACTGGCTCCCGCGTGTCTTGAAGCGATTCGTTGAACGCTACCCGCATGTTCGCGTTCAGCTCGTCACAGGATGGTCCAGTGAGATGATGCGTCATATGTTAGAAGAGCACTTTCATATCGGTATCATTCGTGGAAATCCAGATTGGAAAGGTGTCAAAGAGCGCCTGTTCTCAGATCCGCTCTATCTCGTCGATAGTGAACTGACGTCGATCGAGCAGTTGCGCGTAACAGATCGACCATTCATTCAGTTCAAGAGTGATTCGACTTACTATCAAGAAATTTTAGAATGGTGGCAAGATCGGTTCGCAAGTCCACCATCTCGGACACTTGTCGTCGATCAAATCGAGACATGCAAACAGATGGCGCTACATGGGATTGGTTTTGCAATCCTGCCTGAGTCGACGATTCAGCACTCGAATGAAGTTATGCAACTTCCGTTGAAGACCTCATCCGGAAAAGTACTAAAGCGAGATACGTGGATCTTGTCTACGGAATCGATGCTTGAATTAAAACAAGTCCAAGCATTTTGGGACATCGTAAAAGAAGAAGGAGGAAGTCAGTCAGATGGAATACGCCATTGAAATGCGGCGCGCGCTTCATAAAATACCAGAACCAGGGTTCAAGGAATTTAAGACGCAAGCTTTTATATTGGAACAAATTCGTGCCTATCCACCAGATCGTGTCACGTATGATACGTTTGAAACAGGTGTGTTCGTCCGAGTGAAAGGATTGACCGGAAACCGGACGATCGGTTACCGAGCAGATATTGATGGATTACCGATCGAAGAAGCAACAGGGCTTCCGTTTTGCTCAGAACATCCAGGCTTCATGCATGCCTGTGGTCATGATATGCATACGTCGATTGCGTTAGGATTGATACAACGAATCGTTGAGTTACCTGTCATGGATGATGTCGTCTTTTTATTCCAACCAGCGGAAGAAGGACCGGGCGGGGCGGAACCGATGATTAAAAGTCCGTTGTTTGAAAAATACCATCCAAGTGAGATGTATGGTCTACATGTCGCACCGGAATATCCAGTCGGTACGATTGCCAGTCGTCCCGGTGTCTTATTCGCGAGTGCTCGAGAAGTTCATATTACGATTTATGGTCAAAGTGGTCATGCGGCGTTTCCTCACTTGACGATTGATACCGTTGTTGCTCAAGCCGCTCTCATCATGCAACTACAAACGATCGTCAGCCGATCGATCAATCCGATGAACTGCAGTGTCATCACGATTGGAAAGGTCGATGCTGGAATTCGGGAAAACGTCATTGCCGGTAGAGCGGTTCTTGACGGAACGATGCGTGCACTCAATGGAGAAGACATGGAAAAACTTGAACGACGCGTTCGTGATATCATTCGTGGAATCGAAGCTTCGTTTGGGGTCAAGATCGATTTACAATTCGGAAATCGGTATTACGAAGTCGTCAATGACCGGCAAATCGTCGATAAATTTTCGTCATTCGTCAAGATGAATGCGAACTATATTGAGTGTGACGCGGCAATGACAGGAGAAGACTTTGGTTTCATGCTTAAGGAAATTCCAGGGATGATGTTTTGGCTTGGGGTTGATAATCCGACCTCTGGATTACATCAACCAACATTAAACCCGGACGAATCGGCCATACCGTTCGTGATCGATTTATTGGATCATTATTTCCGAGAGTATGTTTAAAAAGTTTTATGAAATAATGAAGGATATCGTGCTTTCCCTTTCGAAATCAAGAATGGGAAAGCTTTTTATATATGTAAGAATAGGAGTTTTCGAACATTTTGTGAAAAAAATCACGTGCACATGTGAACAATTTGTTACATCAAACATTATAAACAGACATAAAGGGTTATGTTCTCTATGATACGGTTATAGACCATATAGAGAAGTATGTTTTAGGAAGAGGGGGCTATATACATGTTCAATGATCCCGTAGTGCTCAGTCGATTGTTGACAGGGCTCACATTAGCGTTTCACATTATATTCGCGACGATCGGCGTCGGGGTACCACTCATGGTACTTGCAGCTGAATTCATCGGTCTGAAACGAAAAGATCCGGATTATATCTTATTAGCAAGACGATGGACACGTGGATACGTCGTCACCGTAGCAGTCGGTGTCGTAACAGGGACGGCAATCGGGTTGCAATTATCACTACTTTGGCCGTCACTCATGCAAGTGGCAGGTCAAACAATCGCACTACCACTATTCATGGAAACATTCGCATTCTTCTTTGAAGCGATTTTCCTCGGTATTTACCTGTACACATGGGATCGCTTCAAAAACCCATGGTTACACTGGTTGATTGGGATTCCAGTCGTCATCGGTGCGACAGCATCAGCGTTCTTCATTACGACGGTCAACTCTTTCATGAACTCACCAGAAGGGTTTAAGATCGTCAACGGGACACTCACACAAATCGAACCGTTAAAAGCAATGTTCAATACGGCAACACCGACGAAGGCGACACACGTCATCGTGTCAGCTTACTTGACAGTCGCCTTCATCTTGGCGGCAATCGCTGCATTCCATCTGCTTCGGAAAAAAACACTTTCAGCAGCGGAAACGGCGTATCATAAAAAAGCACTTCGCTTAACGGTCATGGCTGGATTAATTTTCGCCTTCTCGACTGCACTTGTCGGGGACTTCTCAGGGAAATACTTGGCGAAATACCAACCAGAGAAATTAGCAGCAGCGGAATGGCACTTTGATACGACAAGTGAAGCAGAATTGATTTTTGGTGGGATACTTGATCAGCAAGAAGACGGTAGCTATGAAATCAAGGGAGCCGTTAAAATCCCATATGCACTCTCAATTCTTGCAGGTGGGGCACCTGATACAGAAGTCATTGGCTTAAATGAGTTCGCAAAAGAAGATCAGGCACCACTAATCGTTCACTATTTCTTCGATATCATGGTCTCGATTGGTATGTATTTAGCTGCTATTTCTGCCTTGTTCATCTTGGCATTCCGTCTCAAAAAATTGAATCCGTATAATAAGTGGATTCTAAGAGGTATTTTCATCGGTGGACCTCTAGCGATGGTTTCAATTGAAGCAGGTTGGATGTATGCCGAAATTGGACGTCAGCCTTGGACGCTTTACGGTATCATGCGGACAGCAGATGCAGCGACGACGTCAACGGCTGTTGGTCCGATGTTGATTTTATTCAGTGCCTTGTACTTGATGCTCGGTACGATTTGTACAGTCGTATTATTACGGATGTTCAAGAAAAACCCGGTTGGAAAAGAACTTCAAGAACTTGCTGAGAATCACCACGCTCGTGGGGAAGCAATGTTCGTGGATGATAACAAGTAAGGAGGGAACGATTTGGACGTTCAAACACTAGGAATTACGGTCCTTTGGACTTTCCTGTACGGATATCTCATCGTTGCCTCAATTGACTTCGGTGCTGGATTTTACGCCTTTTATTCAAAATATACGAAGCGGGATCACTTGACGAATCGATTGATTCTTCGTTATCTCTCACCAGTGTGGGAGGTAACGAACGTCTTCTTCGTATTCTTCTTCGTCGGACTAGTCGGGTTCTTCCCGGATACCGCTTACTATTTCGGTACGGCACTACTCGTGCCAGCCTCAATCGTTCTTGTGTTGATTGCGATTCGTGGTAGCTTCTATGCATTCGCCAATTATGGATCAAACAACAGCATGTTCTATACGTTCTTATATGGAGCAACTGGTTTATTGATTCCGGCAGCGATGTCAACGACACTGACGATTAGTCAAGGCGGATTCATTCGCAAAACGAATGAAACGGTCGAATTTTTAGGAACAAAATTATTCTCGAACTTTTACTCTTGGTCGGTCGTAGCACTTGCGATCGTATCAGTCCTTTACATCAGTGCGATGTTCCTTTTATTCTACGCAGATAAAGCGAAGGATGAAGGGGCTACGCCATTGATTCGTAAATGGGCGCTCTTCTGGAGTGGACCAACGATTCTTGTCTGTGCACTCGTCTTCTTCGGATTGAAAAATCAAGCGGCATGGCACTATGAAAATATTTTAAACGGCAACTGGTGGTGGTTCGCTGCTAGTTTCATCTTCTTCCTCATTGCTGTGACACTTGTCTACATGAAGAAGAATTACGGAATTGCCTTCGTTGCGGTCATGCTACAGTATGGAGTGGCGTGGTTCGGTTACGGTTATACGCACTTACCGTATATCTTGTATCCATATATCGATATCAACAAAGCGGTTGTTAACGAAACGATGGCTTCCGCACTCGTCGTCGTCTTCATCTTCGGACTCTTACTCTTGATTCCGGCGTTGTACTTGATCTTACGACTCTTCTTGTTCGATAACGATTATGTACGTGGAAAATCATCAAAATAATGGATGAATAAACGCCTCTGCGATTCGCAGAGGCGTTTATAGTATTTTTAAAATGAATCGGGTACACTACTAAGGAAGAGCGATTGTGAAGGAGAGTTGTGAAAATGAATGGAGAGTTTGCAGTAATTGGACTAGGGCGTTTTGGTGGCTCCATCGTCCGGGAACTATCAAAAAATGGTTACGATGTCTTAGCGATTGATTCAGATGAAGAGCGAGTCAATGAATTCATGGGAATTGCGACGCATTCTGTCATTGCGGATACGACAGATGAGAACGTCCTAAAGAGCTTAGGAATCCGGAACTTCGATCATGTCATCGTCGCCATTGGGGAAAATATTCAAGCTTCAATTTTGACGACGTTGATTTTAAAAGAACTCGGAGTACAATCAATTACCGTCAAAGCAACGAACGACTACCACGAAAAAGTATTACGGAAAATCGGAGCGGATTTCATCGTTCACCCAGAACGTGATATGGGGGTCCGAATTGCAAATGGTTTAATGAGTTCAAATATTCTTGATTATCTCGACTTATCTCAAGAATTTTCGATCGTCGAGATTAAAGTCAGTGATCGGATGGCAAAACAAACATTGATTGATCTTGATCTACGGAGCAAATATGGTGCGAACGTCGTCGCTATTAAACGTGGCGAAAACGTCATGATCTCTTTGCAAGCAGATGAAGTCATTGAAAAAGGTGATTACCTTGTCGTCATTGGCGAAAACGAGGATCTCGATCGTTTAGAGCGCGCGATTCATAAAGTGAAGAACTAAAAAAAGCTGAGGCATGCCTCAGCTTTACAACTATCTGTTAAATGAGTTGAAATTCTTTTAATCCGTGTGCGATACCGTCTTCAAGGATGGATTTCGTAACATAGTCAGCAGCAGCTTTCGTTTGTGGAAGCCCGTTGCCCATCGCGATACCAGTTCCGACGTAACGGAGCATCTCTAGATCGTTGAGAGCATCACCGAATGCAAAGGTATCCTCACGACGAATGTTCGTCAACTTCAGAAATTGTTTGATGCCTTCTGCTTTCGAAGACCCGACATTGATGACATCCATTGCATGTTGATGCCAACGAATGAAATCGAAGGCGTCATATCGTTTGACGTAATCTGCTTCTTCTTCTGCCGTACAGTAGACGAGTGTTTGGAAAACATCCTGGGATAAGAATGCTTCTTCATCGTGAATTGGTAATGGCATATCAAGGTCACCGAGCGAATCAACGACATGAAAATCATTCGATTTCGTCGTGAAGCCCTTTGTTTCACCTAGGTAGACGAGTGTATGCCCGTTTTCCTTTGCTTGTTGCGTCAATTGTGTCAAATCGGCTTTAGGTTGCGGACGCTTATAGATGATTTCATTTTGATGAACGACGATTTGCCCGTTATAGCCGATGATCGTATCGATGTTGAGCAGTTCACGAATTCCGGATAACATCGCAGGTCCGCGGCCGGTTGCAAGTGCTACATAGACACCGTTTTCTTGAAGTTGGCGAATTGCCTGTTTTGTTGATTCTGGAACAAAATGACCATCATGCAATAAGGTTCCGTCGATATCGAAAAAGACGACTTTCTGATTTGCCATGGTTTCACCTTCTCTTTTTATTTGGTCGAAGTGACCTATTCATGAGAAAGTATAGCATAACCAAAAGCGTGTTGCCGGAAGGGAACATGCGGAATAAGGATGAAAAATAGTCCATGTATCGTGTATACTGTACTAAGGACAAAAAACAATGTACTGATAAGGAGTTGCTAGGCATGATTTTTAAAGTATTTTACCAACCGCTTCGTTCGGAAGCACCTGTTCGTGAACGGACAGAAACAATGTATGTAGAAGGGGAAAGCATTCGTGACGTGCGATCAACGATTGACCACCTCAAAGATATCAACATCGAGTTCATCCGCGAAGTTAGTGGAGAATTTTTGACATACGAACAACAACATCCTGATTTCAAGGTTGCGACATTCGAATGAAGTTCGTCAAAAACCATCAAGCCGCCGTCTTCGCACTCGGTGGACTCGGGGAAATCGGAAAGAACACATATGTCGTTCAATTCCAAGATGAGATCATCGTCATTGACGCGGGTGTCATGTTCCCCGAAGATGAATTACTCGGAATCGACTATGTCATTCCAGATTACACTTATTTGATCAAGAACAAGGATAAGGTCAAAGGAGTCTTCATCACTCACGGTCATGAAGACCACATTGGCGGTCTTCCTTTCTTGCTTAAACAAGTGAACTTACCGATTTACGCAGGAAAGATCGCGATGGGTCTCATCAAGGTGAAACTAGAAGAGCACGGTTTGCTTCGTAACGCGGAACTGCATGAAATCGATGAGGATTCGATTATCAAGTTCCGGAAGACAAGCATCTCGTTCTTCCGTACGACACACTCGATTCCGAATTCGTTCGGTGTCGTCGTTAAAACGCCACAAGGGAACATCGTTCATACGGGGGATTTCAAGTTCGATTTCACACCAGTTGGAGAACCAGCTGATTTAGCGAAAATGGCTGAACTCGGTAAAGAAGGCGTATTGTGTCTTCTATCGGACTCAACGAATGCAGAAGTGGAAGGGTTTACGATGAGTGAACGCGTCGTCGGTGAAACGATCTCAGACATCTTCCGCAAAGCAGAAGGACGGATCATCTTCGCGACATTCGCGTCGAATATCTATCGTTTACAACAAGTCGTCAATGCTTCTGTTGAAGCAGGACGTAAAATCGTCGTCTTCGGACGTAGTATGGACAAGGTCATGATGATTGGTCAAGAACTTGATTTCATCAAAGCGCCGAAGGGTACGATCATCGAGCCAAACGAGATGAAACGTTATAAATCAAACGAATTGACGATCCTTTGTACCGGTTCGCAAGGTGAACCGATGGCAGCACTTAGCCGCATTGCAAACGGAACACACCGTCAAATCTCAATCATTCCAGATGATCTTGTCATCTTCTCTTCGTCACCGATTCCAGGGAACGTCGTTTCTGTCGGGAAGACGATCAACCAGCTGTATAAAGCTGGAGCGGATGTCATGTACGGTAAACTAAATGATATTCATACATCGGGTCACGGTAGTCAACAAGAGCAACTGCTCATGTTACGTCTATTGAATCCAAAGTATTTCATGCCGATTCACGGGGAATACCGGATGCTGAAAAAACATATGTCGCTTGCGATGGATGCTGGTGTACCGGAAGAAAACTGTTTCGTCATGGATAACGGTGAAGTATTAGCATTAGATGCGAACGCTGCTGCTATCACTGGTAAGATTCAAGCAAATGCCGTCTATGTTGATGGAAAAGGGATTGGGGATATCGGAAACATCGTCTTGCGCGATCGTCGTATTCTCTCGGAAGAAGGGCTCGTCGTCGTCGTCGTTACCCTCGACTCGAAGACGAATCGTCTTGTCTCAGGACCAGATATCATCTCGCGTGGTTTCGTCTACATGCGTGAATCAGGTAATCTGATTAAAGATGCTGAGCGTCTACTCAAGCGTTCGCTTGATCAATCACTTGCGAACCGCAACACGAAATGGACAGACATCAAACAAGTCATCAATGATACGCTCACACCGTATTTAACAGAAAAGACACAGCGCCATCCGATGGTCATGCCGATCATCATGGAAGTATAATAAAAAAACTCGTTTCCGCTTTGGAAACGAGTTTTTTTATTACGTAGCAGGACCATATTCCTTAAATGGCTCTTTTTTATCAATTCGATCGTAAAACATGACGCCATCTAAATGGTCATATTCATGCTGACAGACGATTGCTTTCATCCCTTTTAAACGTAATTTTACAGGATTTCCGTTATGATCGATGCCAGTTAGGGTAATACGCATATAGCGCGGTACATGTCCTTCTACTTCACGGTCGACGGACAAACATCCTTCGCCGCCAGTTAAATAGGTCTGCTCGACGGAATGACTGATGATTTTTGGGTTATAGATACCAAATTCCAACAAATCATCACCATCCGGTAAGCGGATCGCGAACATGCGCTTGTTGACACCGATTTGTGGCGCGGCAAGTCCGATACCACTTCTTAAATCGTATTTCTTCGCAATTTCATCATCTTGACTGTTGGCGAGGAACTCGCGCATGAGTCGCATCGTTTCCTTATCCTCATCGCTGAGAGGGAAGGTCACTTCTACTGACCGTTCGTGAAGAGTCGGAACGTCTTCACGTACGATTTCATTCATGGTAATCATGAACAACACTCCTTTCGTCTACAAAAAGTATAGCATAGGAAAGTGGGGAATGATGACAACTAACACAGTAGGAAATTATCGAATGATACAGAAGATGGAATATTCTTGTTTTGTGATTGAATTCACAATATAAAGAGCGAAAAAAATAAAACATTTCCTTTGATTTTAAGGTGTTACAGATTTATACTTGTAACGTAATGAACAAGACACTACAACGTGTCGATTCATGATAATACAGTTTACTCAACTGAATAGGTACACAGACACATGTTCAAAGGATAGTCACACGGGACTTCGTTTTTTGGACACTATTGTTATGTGGGCAAATCAGTCAGAGGAATATTTCGCTGAACGCAGTGAAAGGATGAGGTGAAAAGATGAACGTAAACATGTTTAAAAACGTGGAAGAAAACTTTGAAACGTTCCGCATTCTTGACGAGAAAGGTGAAGTCGTCAATAAAGACGCTATGCCAGATCTCTCGGATGAAGAGCTTACGGAATTAATGCGCCGTCTCGTATACACACGTATCTGGGACCAACGTGCAATCTCACTTAACCGTCAAGGACGTCTTGGTTTCTATGCTCCAGTAGCTGGACAAGAAGCGTCAATGATCGGTACGCAATTCGCTTTGGATAAAGATGACTGGATTCTTCCTGGATACCGTGATATTCCACAAATGGTCTTCCATGGCTTCCCACTTTACAAAGCATTCTTGTTCTCACGCGGTCACATCACAGGTGGTAAGATTCCTGAAGGTGTTAACGTCTTAATGCCACAAATCATCATCGGTGCGCAGATCGTTCAAGCGGCTGGTGTTGCTCTCGGTCTTAAGAAAAGCGGTAAAGAACAAGTTGCGATCACTTACACAGGTGATGGTGGTTCTTCACAAGGGGACTTCTATGAAGGAATGAACTTCGCTGGAGCTTTCAAAGCACCTGCTATCTTCGTCGTTCAAAACAACCGTTTCGCAATCTCGACACCAGTCGAAAAGCAATCAATGGCGAAAACAATCGCTCAAAAAGCTGTTGCTGCTGGTATCAACGGTATCCAAGTCGACGGTATGGACGTTCTCGCTGTATACGCAGCTACGAAACAAGCTCGTGTTGAAGCACTTAACGGTGTTCCAACATTGATCGAAACATTGACTTACCGTTACGGACCACACACACTCGCTGGTGATGATCCAACACGATACCGTACAAAAGACATGGATGATGAGTACCAAGCACAAGATCCACTCGTCCGTTTCCGTGCTTTCATGGAAACAAAAGGTCTTTGGAACGAAGATAAAGAGAATGAAGTCATCGAGCAAGCAAAAGCTGACGTGAAGGAAGCACTTGCACAAGCTGACAAAGAACCAAAACAAAAAGTTACAGATTTCATCAACGTGATGGCTGAAAAGCTTCCACAAAACCTGCAAGAGCAGCTTGATGAGTATACAGCAAAGGAGTCGAAATAACCCATGGCACAAATGACGATGATCCAAGCGATCACTGACGCAATGCGCGTCGAGATGAAACGCGACGAACAAGTTCTCTTGTTCGGTGAAGACGTCGGTAAAAACGGTGGGGTATTCCGTGCGACAGAAGGTCTTCAAGATGAGCTCGGCGAAGACCGCGTCTTCGATACACCACTTGCGGAATCAGGTATTGGTGGTCTTGCTGTCGGATTCAGTCTGACAGGATTCCGTCCAATCATGGAAATCCAATTCTTCGGATTCGTATTCGAAGTATTCGATTCAGTCGCAGCACAACTTGCGCGTCTCCGTTACCGTTCAGGCGGCACTTACAGTGCACCTGTTACAATCCGTTCACCATTCGGTGGCGGTGTAAAAACACCGGAACTTCACGCAGATAACCTTGAAGGACTCATGGCTCAGTCACCAGGACTTAAAGTTGTCATTCCTTCAACACCATACGATGCAAAAGGTCTCTTGATCGCATCAATCCGTGACAACGATCCAGTCGTCTTCCTCGAGCACATGAAACTCTACCGTTCATTCCGCGGTGAAGTGCCAGAGGGCGATTACACGATCGAACTCGGAAAAGCTGATGTAAAACGTGAAGGTACAGATGTCACAATCGTCACTTACGGTGCGATGGTACACGCTTCACTTAAAGCAGCGGAAGAGCTCGAAAAAGAAAACATCAGCGTTGAAATCATCGATTTGATGACAATCAGCCCGATCGACATCGATACGATTCTTGCTTCTGTCAAGAAAACAAACCGTGTCGTCGTCGTTCAAGAAGCACAAAAACAAGCGGGTATCGCTGCAATGGTTGCAACTGAAATCCAAGAGCGCGCAATCCTTGACCTCGAAGCACCGATTCTTCGTGTTGCTGCACCAGATACAATCTTCCCATTCGCACAAGGTGAAGACGTCTGGATCCCAGATCACAAAGATATCGTTGAGAAAGTCAAAACTGTCTACAATTTCTAAGAGCATTTCGGAAAATAAGGAGAGGGTTCTATTCTCTCCTTGCTTCCGTTTTTACAGATAACAATCGACTAGAAGAGTGAACTAAAAGGAGGCATATTCAAATGGGTTTATTTGAATTCAAATTGCCGGATATCGGTGAGGGTATTCATGAAGGTGAAATCGTAAAGTGGTTCGTAAAAGCGGGCGACACTGTCAAGGAAGACGACGTTCTTCTTGAAGTACAAAACGATAAAGCAGTCGTTGAAATCCCATCACCAGTTGATGGTACTGTCAAAGAAGTAAAAGTTGACGAAGGTGTCGTAGCTGTCGTTGGCGACGTCCTCATCACATTCGAAGTCGAAGGCGAAGGTTCTGCTCCTTCTGAAGAAGCAGAGCAACCAAAAGCTGAAGACAACGCTAAAGACGTTCAAGATACGGATCAAAAAGTGGAAGACAAACCAAATGAGGTTCAAATCCATAAATCAGAACGCGTTATCGCAATGCCTTCTGTCCGTAAATATGCACGTGAAAAAGGTATCGACATCCGTGAAGTCCAAGGTTCTGGAGACAACGGTCGTGTCGTTAAAGAAGACATCGATGCATTCGCAAACGGTGGTCAAACTTCTGAAGCACCAGCAACAGAAGAAAAAGCACCAGCTGCAGCTTCTGCACCAAAAACAGAAGTTAAGCCTTACGTTGCTGCTCAACCTGAACTTGAAACACGCGAGAAAATCAAAGGAATCCGTAAAGCGATTTCGAAAGCAATGGTTAACTCGAAACATACAGCTCCACACGTAACACTCATGGACGAAGTCGATGTGACGAACCTCGTAGCACTCCGTAAAAACTTCAAAGAAGTTGCGGCTGCTCAAGGTACGAAATTGACTTACCTTCCATTCGTCGTAAAAGCATTGACTGCTGCTGCTAAAAAATACCCAGCAATCAACGCATCAATCGACGATGTAAACGAAGAAATCGTCTACAAAAACTACTTCAACATCGGTATCGCTGCAGATACAGACAACGGTCTTGTCGTACCAGTCGTTAAAGATGCAGATCGCAAATCGATCTTCTCACTCGCTGACGACATCAACGACCTTGCTGGTAAAGCACGCGAAGGTAAACTTTCTGGCGACGAGATGAAAGGTGGATCAATCACGATCACTAACATCGGTTCTGCTGGCGGTCAATGGTTCACACCAGTCATCAACCACCCGGAAGTTGCAATTTTAGGTATCGGCCGTATCGCTGAAAAAGCAGTCGTTAAAAACGGCGAAATCGTTGCTGCACCAGTTCTTGCACTTTCATTCAGCTTCGACCACCGTCTCATCGATGGTGCAACTGCACAAAATGCGCTTAACTTAGTTAAACGCCTATTGAACGACCCACAACTTCTCATCATGGAGGGATAAGCAATGGTAGTAGGTGAATTCGCACAAGAAACAGATTTACTCGTAATCGGGGCTGGCCCTGGTGGTTACGTTGCTGCAATCCGCGGCGCGCAACTCGGTATGAAAGTAACAATCGTTGAACGTGAAAACGTCGGCGGTGTCTGCTTAAACGTTGGATGTATCCCGTCAAAAGCCTTGATCACTGCAGGACATAACTTCCAGCATGCTAAAGGTTCAAGCGACATGGGGATCACTTCTGAGAATGCAACTGTCGATTTCTCGAAAGTTCAAACTTGGAAACAATCAGTCGTCAACAAATTGACTGGCGGCGTTAGTGGTCTTCTTAAAGGGAACAAAGTCGAGACTGTCGTTGGAGAAGCATACTTCCAATCAGAAGACACAGTTCGTATCATCAACGAAGATTCTTCGACTCCTTATAAATTCAAGAAATGTATCATCGCGACAGGTTCGACTCCAATTGAACTTCCAGCTTTCAAATGGTCAAAACGTGTTCTTTCTTCAACAGGCGCATTGAACCTTCCTGAAATCCCGAAAAAACTCATCGTCATCGGTGGCGGATACATCGGGATGGAGCTTGGTACAGCGTATGCGAACTTCGATACAGAAGTCGTCATTCTTGAAGGAACAAAAGATATCCTTTCTGGATTTGAGCCTGCTATGACGCAAGTCGTTAAGAAAAAGCTCAAACAAAAAGGTAACATCACAATCCACAACGAAGCACTTGCTCAAAGTGTGGAAGAGTCGGAAGACGGCGTAAAAGTAACATTCGAAGTTAACGGTGAAGCACAAACAGTTGAAGCGGACTACGTCCTCGTCACTGTTGGTCGTCGCCCGAACACAAACGATCTTGGTCTTGAAATGGCAGAAGTCAAAGTCAGCGACCGCGGTCTTGTTGAAATCGATGATCAGTGTCGTACTTCGAACGAAAACATCTACGCAATCGGTGATATCGTTCCAGGACCACCACTTGCACACAAAGCTTCATTCGAAGCTAAAATTGCTGCTGAAGCAGCTGCAGGACATCCTGCATACCTCGACTACAGTGCGATTCCAGCGGTCGTCTTCACAGACCCAGAACTCGCTACAGTCGGTTACACGGAAGCACAAGCGAAAGAAGAAGGACTCGACTATGTCGCGTCTAAATTCCCTTACGCTGCGAATGGTCGTGCACTTGCACTCAATGAGCCAGACGGCTTCTTGAAAATGATCACTCGTAAATCAGATGGTCTCTTGATCGGCGCGCAAATCGCTGGTACAGGCGCATCTGATATGATCGCTGAAATGGGACTCGCAATCGAGTCTGGTATGACTGCTGAAGATATCGCACTCACAATCCACGCGCACCCATCACTCGGTGAAATCGCAATGGAAACTGCTGAAGTTGCAATCGGTAGCCCAATCCACATCATTAAATAATTCCGAAACACCTTATTCACGGGGAGCCGACCGTGAATAAGGTGTTTTTTTGTTTGGTCTTGATTTAAAAAAGGAAAAGGAAGAGTAAAAATCGGAGAGGGTGGACGCACATGGAATCCGTGACTGCCTTAGAAGAGCTCTATTACGTATCGGAGATGGATAAGGTACGCTTTGTCGGCTGGACGACAGCACTAGCCCGCTATGATTTTGCTGTCGTCTGTACAGGACAATTTTTTGGGAAAGTGCTTGTCGTCAGTTTAACCGGTGGTCAGTCAGCGTTACTCGATCAACAGGATGTGTTAAATGGAGAAGTCTTAGTACGTACGTTTGCGATTGAACGAGAAGATGTTGAAGCGATTGGTGAAGCACTAGCGGCATTCATTCCTTGTTCACCAAATGATGAGTATGCCGAATAAAAGGACTCAATCAAAAAAACAGCAATCCTCAGGTTTAAGGATTGCTGTTTTTGCGTACTTAACGAATCGCATTCGATTGTTGAATGACTTTAATTGTCTTGAGTGAATGATCCTCAAGGCCTTGAACCGGAAGACCCGCTTCAATATTTTCTTTAATATAAGCCAGGTTATCTGTCGTAATCATCTCACCCGGGATGAAGATTGGAATACCAGGTGGATACACCATCATGAATTCAGCTGAAATCCGTCCGACTGCATCCACTAAAGGAATCGTTTCTGTTTCTTCATAGAATGCATCACGCGGGCTAAGGGCAAGTGCCGGGATGTCTGGAAGAACGATCGAGTGATCGACTGTCTTAGCACCATTATTTTGATAACGTGCAACGAGTAACGACATAGCGTGCAGGAACGCATCAATTGTCTCTTCCGAATCACCAGACGTAATGATAACAAGGATGTTATTCAAATCAGAGAGCTCGACTTCAATGCGGTGCTCATCGCGTAAGAATTCCTCAACGAGATGACCAGAAATGCCGAGTCCTTTAACGGAAACGAGGACTTTCGTTGGATCAAAGGCAAATGTCGCACTCGAGTGAAGATCGGATTCGCCGAAGACAGCGAGATAAGGAAGCTTCGCTAATCCGAAACGCATCCGTGTAGCGAGTTCAAGCGCTCGACGATTCATCGCCTCACCGTTAATCGCGAGATGACGCCGTGCGCAGTCAAGAGATGCGAGCAATAGGTAAGAAGTTGATGTCGTCGTCAACATCGATAACACCGCTTGGACTTTATCCGGAGAGACAAGACCACGACGGACATTTAAAACAGAACTTCCTGTCAGTGATCCACCGAGTTTATGAACACTTGTTGCGGCAAGATCGGCGCCAGCTTGCATCGCAGAGAGCGGCATATCTTCGTGGAACGCGATATGAACGCCGTGTGCTTCGTCGACGAGTACCGGAATACCTTTGCTATGGGATAGCTTGACGATGCTCTCTAAGTCACCAGCAACGCCGAAGTAAGTCGGGTTAATGACGAGGACGGCTTTCGTGTCCGGGTGAAGAGCAAGAGCACGTTCTACTGCGCTTGGTGTGATGCCGTGAGCGATACCAAACGTCTCATCAAACTCAGGGTGAATGAAAATCGGATGCGCACCAGAAAGAACGATAGCTGACATCACCGATTTATGAACGTTCCGAGGAACGAGAATTTTATCGTCAGGTCCGACGACACTCATGATCATCGCCATGATTGCTGTTGATGTTCCTTGTACGGAAAAGAATGTTTCGTCGGCCTGGAAGGCTTGTGCTGCCAATTGATGAGCTTCCTTGATGATTGCCTTTGGATGATGGAGATCATCAAGGGGAGCGATATTGATTAAATCGATATCGAGCGCATTCTGACCGATGAACGATCGAAAGGCTGGATCCATTCCTTGACCATTTTTATGACCGGGAATATGAAATTGAATTGGTTGACGTTTCGCATGCGCAAGTAGCGCATCGAATAAAGGTGTATCGAGCTGTGTTAAGCTTTTTGTTTGCACCAGATTTCCCCCCTTAAAACCGAATAAAAATACAATCAAACAAGCTAACTATAACAAGTTTTCGGATGGTTGCAACTGTTTTATGCTTCTTTTCCGTGTAAAATAGAAAAGTGCAGAAAGGAAGTGGGAATGATGGCATTGAATTATCCGCTTAATTCCGATTGGTCAACTGAAGAAATCGTAAAAGTCATCGACTTCTTTAATTTAGTCGAGCAAGCCTATGAGACAGGTGTTGAACGCCAACGATTACTCGAAGCCTATCGTGAATTTAAACAAATCGTTACCTCGAAGTCCGAGGAGAAACAGTGGGATCAGTTTTATATGGAAGAGACGGGATGCTCGAGTTATCGGACAATGCAACAGGCAAAACGTCAAGAAGAGCCGCTCGTTCGGATGAAAAAATAACTGAATGAAGTAGATAGGACTCCTACGCGATCGTGTAGGAGTCCTTCTTTGATTCGACTGGAAATGTGCGGGAAATGATCAACATTTGTTTAAAGTGGAAAGGAAGCGGCTATATACTACATACAAGACGTTGTCCTTACAAATATGTGAAACTGTATTTTTTAAAATTAGATGCTTTACATCTAACTTGAATCGTACTATTATAGATTCAATCCACTAATAAGTCGCAATTGTCTGACAAATTAAACCTCTGTTTATCCCGCGAAGGAGTGTGGTTACTGTGAAACAAGTGATAGAAGCATACAAAAGAAAAGATGCAGAAAAACGCATTCCTGTGTTGCGTCTTGAAATCGATTATGAGCTTGCTACATTGCATGATGCCATGGTGGCAAGTGACGCAGAAGCTGTTGGTGCAAGTAAAGAGCGCCTCGAAAAATATCGCCAAGAGATGGTACGTCTTGAAGCTTGATTTCAACGTCCTTGTCTCTACCTTATAACAAAATATCAATACTTCAACCAGCGAATCGTTCGCTGGTTTTCTTTTTTTGTTACTATAGAAGAAGCTGGAAACGATGATGAAGGAGTGAAGTACGATGCAAATCGAGTTGGATGCGATAGATTTGATTAAGCGCGCAGGGAAGTACATTCGCGAAAAGATTGATGTGTCGTATCACATTGAACAAAAAACGGGGAAAAGTGATTTAGTAACGGAAATTGATCAAGCGGTCGAAGATTTGTTGATTCGAGGTATTCTTGATCGATATCCAGATCATCACATTTATGGAGAAGAAGGTCGGGTCGTTCGACCGGATACACTTGAAGGAACGATCTGGTTCGTTGATCCGATTGATGGAACGATGAATTTCATCCGTCAAAAACGAATGTTCGCCATCTCGATTGCCATTATGATAGAAGGAGAATTGCGGTACGGATTCGTTTACGATGTCATGGCAGACGAGATGTTCCATGTCATCAAAGGGCAAGGGGCTTATCAAAACGGAATTCGATTACCACAACTGACAGAGCGAAGTGTGAAAGAAGCAATCATTTGTATGAATGCGACATGGGTCACACCGAACCGTCGAATCAACACAGATCGTCTCGCACCGCTCGTACGACACGCAGTAGGGGTGAGAGCAATCGGTGCAGCTTCACTTGAACTCGCATGGACTGCTGCCGGTAGAGTAGATGGGTATATTACGATGCGTAACATGCCTTGGGATTACGCAGCCGGTCAATTGTTGATTGAAGAGGTTGGTGGGCGTGTCGGTACGATCACAGGTGAATCGATGTCATTTCTCGAACAAACGAGTGTATTAGCAGGGAGCCATACATTCGTAGAGGATGTATTGACGTTCGTTCAAACACAAGAGGATTGAAAAAAGGTTTCTTTCGTCTTGAACGAAAGAAACCTTTTTGCTCATGCTTGTTTTCGTAAACGTGCCTTTAAAACGAATCCGGCACCCATCGCAACAATCATCAAGATGACAGAGGCGATCGTCATCGGTACGTTTTGTTCTGCGATGAAGATGCCGATGGCTGCCATGGATCCTACGGCAAGCATGGCGAGTAATAAAAATAGCAGACGCATGTTCTTTTCCCCCTCTACCCGTGAGTACGTTAACAGTGTAGCGTGAATGAAGCGTAATGAAAAGGCTTTCGGAGTGATGTCGAATCTTAGTCATTGCCAATTAGGACTCTACCTGTGCTATACTCTTAAAGTTGACCGAAAGTATGATAAGATTTATTTAAATGAATAGAAAGAGGTACACACCTATGACAACATTAGTACGAAATGATTTACGCAACGTTGCGATTATCGCCCACGTTGACCATGGTAAAACAACTTTAGTCGATGAACTTTTGAAACAGTCTGGTACGTTCCGTACGAACGAACAAGTCGAAGAACGCGCAATGGACTCAAATGACATCGAGCGGGAACGTGGAATCACGATTCTTGCGAAAAACACTGCAATTGACTACAAGAACACACGCATCAACATCGTTGATACGCCAGGACACGCCGATTTCGGTGGAGAAGTTGAGCGAATCATGCGTATGGTTGATGGCGTTATCCTCGTTGTCGATGCACGTGAAGGCTGTATGCCACAAACACGTTTCGTTTTGAAAAAAGCGCTCGAGCAAGGACTTCAACCAATCGTCGTCGTCAACAAAATTGACAAACCGATGGTCCGTCCTCTTGAAGTCGTCGACGAAGTCGTTGATCTCTTGATCGACCTCGGAGCTGACGAAGATCAACTCGAATTCCCAGTCGTTTATGCATCGGCAGTCAACGGCTCAAGTTCATTTGAACCTGAATTAGAGAAACAAGAAGATACAATCACAAACGTTCTTGATTTAATTCTTGAGCACACACCAGCACCTGTCGATAACACAATGGAGCCGCTTCAGTTCCAAGTGACGATGCTTGATTATGATAACTACCTCGGACGGATCGGTGTCGGTCGTGTCTTCCGTGGGGAAATCAAAGTTGGCGATAGCGTTTCGCTTTCGAAACTTGATGGTTCAACGAAAAACTTCCGCGTTACGAAGTTGTTCGGTTACTTCGGTCTTAAACGTGTCGAAATCGAAACTGCAAAAGCAGGAGACTTGATCGCGATCGCTGGTATGGAAGACATCAACGTCGGTGAGACGGTTTGCCCGACTTCACACGTTGATCCACTCCCACTATTACGTATCGATGAGCCAACGCTTCAAATGACATTCATCGTCAACAACTCGCCATTCGCTGGTCGTGAAGGGGATCTCGTTACTTCACGTAAAATCGAAGAGCGTCTTGAAAAAGAACTCGAAACAGACGTTTCACTCCGTATCGAAAATACGGATTCACCGGACCGCTGGATCGTATCTGGTCGTGGGGAACTTCACCTGGGGATCTTGATCGAAAACATGCGCCGTGAAGGATACGAAATTCAAGTATCGAAACCGCAAGTAATCATCAAAGAAGAAGAAGGCGTCAAAGTCGAGCCATTCGAGCGCGTCGTCATCGATACACCGGAAGAGTACACAGGTTCTGTCATGGAATCGATCGGTCTCCGTAAAGGTGAATTGACGAACATGCAAACTATGGACAACGGTCAAACGAAAATGGAATTCATCGTTCCTTCACGTGGTTTGATCGGTTACCGTAACGAATTCCTTTCTGCTACACGCGGATACGGAATCATGAATCACACATTCGAAGAATACCGTCCGTTCATCCAAGCGGATATCGGTGGTCGTCGTAGTGGAGTTATGGTTTCGATCGAAACAGGTAAAGCAACTGCTTACGCGATTTCAGCTCTTGAAGACCGCGGAACAATCTTCATCGAGCCTGGTCTTGAAGTATACGAAGGTATGATCATCGGCGAATGTAACCGTGATGTCGATCTCGCTGTCAATGTCGTTAAAGCAAAACAATTAACGAACATGCGTGCATCTGCAAAAGATTCAACGAACGTTCTTAAACGTCCACGTGTCTTCTCACTTGAAGAGTCGTTGACATTCTTGAACGAAGATGAGTACTGTGAAATCACACCACAATCGGTTCGTCTCCGTAAACAAGTCTTGAACAAGAACGAACGTGAAAAGCAAGAAAAACGTCGTCGTCTAGGTAAAGATTAAGTCTTGAACGAATAGGGGGACTGGCAATGAATGCACAAGCTGCCGTTGCTTCTGATTTCTCGAAATACGATATTCCGTTCATCGCGAAACTTCTCGGTATCGGAAGTGATCCGAATAACATCGAAGCGGGATTTTATCCTTTGATGATCACCGTCGTCATTTTGACGCTTGTCGTCTTTAAGTTAGGATTTGCTAAGGAACTAGCATGGTGGAAATCACTGATCGTCTATCTATTGCTCGCCGTCTTCTCGGCAGCATTGACGCTTGTCTTCTGGACATGGCCGATTCCTGAAGTACTCCTTGCGATGGTCGTCGTCCTTGGCATTTATCGCTTCCGGATGTGGATGGTCAAGCGTGAACGTGAACGGACAGCTTCTTAACAGAAGCATGTCATGAATCAAAAGAACGAATCTCTTCGGAGGTTCGTTCTTTTTTTTGAGACAATTCGAATGCATGATTTAAAGGGAAGCGGGAACAATAATAATAAAAGGGGGAGAAAATATTGAAAATAAGGTATGTCATACCCCTTTTGTTAACGATTGTTCTGATGGGCTGTACACAAACTTCAGAAGAATCGTCAACAAAGGAAATGAATCAGACGACACAAGGAAACAATCAGCAGGATTCAGGCGATCAAAAAGCGACGCAATCATCTCAAACGCAAGAAGGCGTCGTATTTAAAGAGCTAAATGCACCGTGGAACATCGTTCGAGAAGGAGAGACATTCTATATCACAGAACGAGAGGGAACGATCGTCAAAGGAAAACAAGGTGATTATGAGAGGATGCGCTTGCAACTGAAGGAAGATGTACTTGCTGAAGGAGAAGGTGGATTGCTCGGGATGGTACTTGATCCTGATTTTAAGGATAATAAGACGGCATACGTCTACCATACGTACGCAAAACAAGGACAAGCGACGAATCGCGTCATCGCGATAAAAGAAGAAGGTAATCAATGGACGCAAGAACGTATTCTACTCGACGACATTCCGGGAGCATCGATTCACAACGGAGGTCGACTTGAGTGGGGACCTGAAGGGGCGCTTTACGTGACAGCAGGAGACGCGGCAAAACCTGAGCTGGCGCAAGACATCGATTCACTTGCAGGAAAAATTTTACGCATCACACCGGAAGGAAAACCGTTCGAGGGGAATCAAAAAGGATATGTCTACAGTATCGGTCACCGGAATCCACAAGGGCTCGTTTTCGTCGATGATCAACTGTACGCAAGCGAGCACGGACAAAGTGGACATGATGAAATCAATCGAATCGAGAAAAAGAATTATGGATGGCCGACGATTGAAGGAAAAGAAACAGCAGATGGACTCGTGACACCATGGTACGAAGTAGGAGAGCAGTCCGTTGCACCTAGTGGAATTGCAGAAGCAGATGATACGTTGTACTTTGCAACGCTTGTCGGTCAACGATTACAAGCGATTGATCTAAAGACGAAACAGGTCACAACGATCGTCAAAAATCAAGGTCGGATTCGCGATGTGTGGATTGATGATACGTCGATTTATTATATTACGAACAATACAGACGGTAGAGGGAAGCCGTCAGCTGAGGATGATCGATTGATTCGAATCGATCGATGAACGAAAAAGGTCTGTCAGGGAAATTCCCCGCAGACCTTTTAGTTACCAGTGTTTTCGTTTTGTTTCCCAAGATGGGTATAGATGAAATTGTCCAGAAGCATGGCGTTCAAGTGTCCGCTCTTCTACACGCGATCGGCACTCATCACAGAGGTGGACACGGACTGGTTTATTGCGTAATCGCTTCGCTGTGAAGGACCAATCATCAATCGTTTCACGCTTATCGCAAATCGTACATTTCACTCGCATGTCAGGTCCTCCCTTTTTTTCTTAGTATATCATATTAGAAGATTATTCAGATGTAAAAAAGGGAATCGAGAAGTATATCTCGAAATATCATCACTAAGTCATAGAGGGGGTGATGTCATGGCAAATAAAGTAGAACAACAACTCAGTTCAGATCAACTGGATGCTTTATCACAATTACCGCTCGTTTTTCTGATCACACACGATCAATCTAAACATTGGCCCATCACACATGCGATCAGTTGGGTACATGCAACGGATTCGCAAACGCTTCGTTTTGCAATCGAAGCAGATTCTCATTTAGTCAAAACGTTACGAGAACATCCGGTTTTCACATTAATCTTTTTTGCAGAACAGTCGGCGTATAGCCTGACCTGTACAAACGTCAAGGGATTTACGCCGCAAGAACCGCTTCCACTTCCGCTCTCTTTTTATGAAGGACGCGTCGAAGAGGTACGTGACATCTTGTTTTACGGAGCAGCTGTCACGCAACGACCGACCATTGAAAAAACATATGATGAACAGGCGGCCGAACGGTTGGATCAACTTGTTCATCGCATCCTAAAAGCGTAACATTCATCACAAACTCGACTCTAAAGGGGCGAACGATGGAATGAAGAAAATATACGTACTTGATACTAATGTCATGCTTCACGATCCACTCTCTCTTTTTCAGTTTCAAGAGCATGATGTCGTCATACCAGCGATCGTACTAGAAGAACTAGATGGAAAAAAGCGCAATATGGATGAAGTTGGGCGCAACGCAAGAGAAACAGCACGGATTTTAGACCAATTGCGGGAAACGGGTCAGCTTCATGCGGGAGTTCCGCTTGGAAACGGTGGTATTCTTCGCGTCGATATTGGCGATTCTATTCACGAAGGTTCTCCGTTTATGCATGAATCAAACGATAACAAAATCATCGAGCTCGCATGGTCGATTCATCGTGAACAACAAGCCGAAGCGACACCACGAGATGTCATTCTTGTCTCAAAAGATATCTTAGTCCGTGTCAAAGCAGATGCATACGGTTTAGTCGCTGAAGATTATATGACGGATCATATCGCTGATCTGACCGGTCTCTATACAGGGTTCATCGAAGTAACCGTCGATCAGGAATATATTGATGCCTTCTATCAGGACAAACGACTTTCTGTTGATGTGTTGCCAGAAAAAGTGCAGCCGAATGAATTCGTCATTCTAAAAAGTAATATGTCAAAAGCCTCTGCCATTGCTGTTGTCGATCAGAACTTGCCAATCATTCGGGCGCTTTCAATCGATGTCGATCAAGTCTGGGGCGTCGTTCCACGAAATGTTCAACAACGGATGGCATTTGAACTATTACTACGTGACGATGTACCACTTGTCACACTCGTTGGGAAGGCAGGTACTGGGAAAACATTACTCGCACTCGCTGCGGGTCTCCTGCAAGTAGAAGATGAGCATAAATATAAAAAACTCGTCGTTGCGCGTCCGGTCGTGCCGATGGGAAATGATATTGGCTACTTGCCAGGTGAAATGGAAGAAAAACTTCGTCCGTGGATGCAACCGATTTACGATAACCTTGAGCACCTCTTCAATACGGGATCGGGGGACGAACTTGGTAACATTCTTGCAGGAATGAAGACGATTCAACTCGAAGCGTTAACGTATATCCGAGGACGGAGTATGCCGGGACAATTCATCATCATCGATGAAGCACAGAATTTGACTAAACATGAAGTGAAGACGATTTTGACTCGTGTCGGAGAAAATTCGAAAATCGTATTAGTCGGTGATCCACAGCAAATCGACCATCCATATTTAGATGAGTATTCGAATGGTCTATCCTATGCCGTAGAACGACTCAAAAACGAGAAGATGACTGGACACGTCAAACTCGTCAAAGGGGAGCGCTCGAATCTAGCGCGTCTCGCAGCCGATTTATTATAAAAAATGTGGTGCGTCTATTCAGGCGCACCACATTTTCGTTATAGGACGGTGACTGTATGAACGGATTTAACGATCCGTTGTCCGTGCAATAGGTGAACTGGTCCATCTGCTAATACCTTGCCGTCTTGTGAGAATTGAAGATATACTTCATCGAGTTGTTCAAGCGGTAGCTCGACCGTTTCTTCGCCTTCGAACCGAATAGCAATTGCATCTGGTAAGAGCTCAGCGTTCCGAATGAACGGTGCAAGTGCCATCGCAAACGAACCTTGAAGTGCGGCTTCTTTTTCAGCACGTGTCATCGGACGATTATGATCCGTTCGACTTCCTTCCATGATGCCTTTATCCCACGCAGCCCCCATTTTTGCGTAGTATGCTTCTTGTTCACTCGTGTCTGCTGGTTGCCCGATTTTCTCAATCGCAACCTTTCGTTCGTCAAAGATCCAGACTGTCGGATCAATCGTCAACTGGTGCCGTACTTTACCGTTAATCGGAAAAATCATTTGTTCTACCCCCTAAATGTGTAAGTCCAACAAATCCATTATACCGAAACGTTGAATTGTTGGCGAAAGTAAGGTAAAGTTTAGCTATAACAGGAACGCGTCATTTGATGAGGAGGGATTGGATTGTCAACTGAAATCGAGACAGTTCATCGCCAGCGCGCTCTTGAGCTACTAGAAGCGGATGCACAAAAAATCCGCCGGTTGATCGAGGTCCAGCTTGCGAATTTAACGATGCCACAATGTCCTCTTTACGAGGAAGTATTGGATACACAAATGTTCGGATTGTCCCGTCAGATTGATTTTGCGGTACGTCTGGAACTGATTGATGCGGGTGAAGGGAAACAATTGCTCGAATCACTTGAACAGCAATTATCTGATTTACATGATGCGGAGACGTGCTGATTTTCTACTCAAACGTGAAATGCGGCGTTTGGGTATTTTTTTTTAGAGAATAAAAAAAGGACGTGTACATATGTTAGCGAAGTTTAAAGAAAAACGAGCATTTTTTGATTATGGTCTATTCTTTACGATGCTCATCCTCATGGCAATCAGTACGGTCATGGTCTATAGTGCGAGCGTGTGGAACGGTGGAGATTATGCGAATACGTCCTTCTTTGAGAAGCAGTTGATGTTTGATGCGATGGCTATCGTGCTGTTCCTTTTCGTTTCGCAAATTAACCATGAGGTGTTCCGTGGACCGGTCATTCGTTTAATCCTTTATTTGATTACATGGTTGATGTTGATGGCAACGTTGTTCTCGGTTCCACTAAACGGCGCCCGCGCGTGGTTGAACTTCGGTATCTTCTTGATTCAACCGATCGAACTCTGTAAATTCGTCCTCGTCGTAGGACTTGCCAGTTATTTTGATCAAAAACATAAAGGAAAAATGGACGGGGTGATTGGAATCGTACATCATTTCATTCATCGTCAAATTAAAGGGACGACTTCAGGACGACGCATTCTACTTAGTTTCTCGGACTGGATTTTGATTCCAATGGTCGTGTTACTGGCACCATATGCGATTATCATTCGTATGCAACCGGATGATGGTGGTTTATTCATACTTTTACTTGTCACGGCGATGATCCTATTCGCTGTTGGATTACCTAGTGGATACATCGCTCTTTGTGCCATTAGTGTTCCACTCATTTTCATGTATGCTTGGAATAACTTTTCTGATAATCAGATGCAACGGATTCAAGCAAGTTTAAATCCATTTCTCGATGCGGAAGGAAAGGGATATCAGCTTATCAATTCCGTTATATCAATTGCCCACGGGGGGGTATTTGGGGTCGGTCTAGGGAATAGTTTTCAGAAGTACGGTTATTTGCCGGAACCTGAAACCGACTATATTATGTCGATCATCTCAGAGGAGCTTGGATTTGTGGGTGTTCTCGTCGTGCTCGGTCTATTGTTCTACTTGATGATTCAAGGGGCAATCATCGCTAATCGGTGTGTCTCACTTTACTCGAGTATGCTTGCGCTCGGCATCTCAGGTATCATCTTTATTCAGACATGTATCAATATCGCGGCGATGTCTGGTCTCTTTCCGGGAACAGGTGTTACCTTGCCATTCATCAGTTACGGCGGTTCATCGTTACTCGTCATGAGTACGATGCTTGGTGTAATGGCGAACATTTCCATGCAAAACAAATATCGAGTGGCTTATCAGAAAGAAGTGCGGACTGCACGTTCGATGAGTGCCACAAGCTCATTAACTAAAGGGGGAGCATCAGTTGACTAAAATCCAGAAGATTCTCGTAGCAAACCGCGGGGAAATCGCGATTCGCGTTTTCCGTGCAGCGACAGAACTCGGTATTCGTACCGTTGCCATTTATTCGCGAGAGGACATGGGTTCTCTTCATCGCTATAAAGCCGATGAAGCGTACCGGATCGGAGAAGGAAAAAAACCGATCGAAGCTTATCTCGATATTGAAGATATCATTGCAACAGCGAAAAAAGCCGAATGTGATGCGATCCATCCTGGTTATGGATTCCTCTCTGAGAACATTGAGCTGGCAAAACGTTGTCGCGAAGAAGGTATCATCTTCATCGGACCGCAAGAAGACCATCTTTACAAATTCGGGGATAAAGTACGGGCACGGACGACAGCGATTGAAGCGGGTCTTCCTGTCATCCCAGGAACGGATGGTCCAATCTCGTCGATTGACGAAGCCTATGCGTTTGCAGAAAAAGCAGGCTATCCGCTAATGGTCAAAGCATCGCTTGGTGGCGGTGGACGTGGTATGCGTGTCGTCCGGACAGAAGAAGAGCTTCCAGACATGATCGAACGCGCGAAATCAGAAGCTCTGAAGGCATTCGGTTCTGATGAGATTTACGTTGAAAAATTGATTGAACGTCCAAAACATATTGAAGTCCAAATCATCGGAGACGCGCATGGAAATATCATTCACCTGTTTGAACGGGATTGTTCTGTGCAACGTCGTCACCAAAAAGTCGTTGAAGTGGCACCATGTGTGACACTTTCAGATGAAGGTCGACAAAAGATTTGTGACGCAGCCGTCACGTTGATGAAACATGTCGGATACGAAAATGCAGGAACGGTCGAGTTCCTCGTCACGCAAGATGAATCATTCTATTTCATCGAAGTCAACCCACGTGTTCAAGTCGAACATACGATTACAGAGATGATCACGGGCATCGATATCGTTCAGACTCAAATTCGTGTCGCTGAAGGTGAATCGTTACATAGCGACCTCGTTGGTATACCACAACAAGAAGAGATTAAGATGCTTGGTTTTGCGATCCAGAGTCGTATTACATCGGAAGATCCTGAGAACGGCTTCTTACCGGATACAGGGAAGATTAAAGCCTACCGTTCACCGGGTGGTTTTGGAGTACGTCTCGATGGTGGGAATGCCTATGTCGGAGCAGAGATTTCACCGTACTATGATTCGCTTCTCGTTAAAATCTCGACGCATGGTTTAACTTACGATCAAGCCGTCGCGAAGATGCGTCGAAACCTTAGTGAATTCCGCATCCGTGGTATTAAAACGAACATTCCGTTCTTGAGCAACGTCTTGAAGCATCATGCGTTCGTTAGTGGTGATTACAACACGTCGTTCATCGATGATACGCAAGAGTTATTCATCTTCCCAAAACGTCAAGACCGAGGAACGAAGCTCTTGACATACATCGGAGAGGTTTCCGTCAATGGATTCCCGGGAATCGGAAAATTGGACAAACCGCTTGCACGCGATGTCCGGGTTCCAAAGATTCTTTCCGCGGATTACACACCGGGAGCAAAAGCAATTCTTGATGCGGAAGGTCCGGAAACCGTCGCGAAATGGTTGACAGCACAAGAAAATGTTCTATTGACCGATACGACATTCCGTGATGCTCATCAGTCGCTACTTGCGACACGAATGCGGACGAAGGATCTCGTCGCCATCGCAGAGGCAGAAGCGAAACTGTTACCAGAATTGTTCTCTGTCGAAGCCTGGGGTGGTGCGACGTTCGATGTTGCTTACCGATTCTTATCGGAGGATCCATGGGTTCGCTTGATGAAATTGCGTGAAAAGATGCCGAACGTCTTGATTCAAATGTTGCTTCGTGGTGCGAATGCTGTTGGCTACAAGAACTATCCGGACAACGTCATCCATGCGTTCGTCAAAGAAGCAGCACAAGCTGGAGTCGACGTCTTCCGGATTTTCGATAGCCTGAATAACCCGGAGTCGATTCAACTCGCAATCGATGCAGTCTTGCCAACAGGTAAAATCGCGGAAGCAGCTGTCTGTTATACAGGCGATCTATTCGATGCGAATCGTCCGAAATATCATCTGCCGTATTACGTCAATTTGGCGAAACAACTCGAAGAAAGTGGCGCCCACATCATTGCAATCAAGGATATGGCAGGTCTTCTGAAACCGGAAGCAGCTTATGCGCTCGTGTCAGCACTTAAAGATGCCGTATCGTTACCAATCCATCTTCATACACATGATGCGAGTGGAAACGGTATCTACACGTATGCGCGTGCGATTGATGCCGGTGTTGATGTTGTCGACGTTGCAGCATCAAGTATGTCTGGACTGACGAGTCAACCAGCGGGTGGTAGTTTGATTCATGCCTTAAGTGGTCATCCACGTCAGCCGCTCGTGTCAGCGCAGAAGTTTGAACAGATCTCGGATTATTGGCAAGATGTACGTCATCTCTACCAAGCATTTGAACTCGATATGATTGCACCGAATCCAACGGTCTACGACCACGAGATGCCAGGTGGACAATACTCGAACTTACAGCAACAAGCAAAAGCTGTCGGTCTTGCGGATCGTTGGTCTGAAGTCAAGGAGATGTATGCGCGTGTCAACATGCTGTTTGGCGATATCGTCAAAGTTACACCATCATCGAAAGTCGTCGGAGATATGGCGCTCTTCATGGTCCAACATCATTTGACGGAAGAAGATGTCTTGCATCGAGCAAGCGGACTTGATTTCCCAGATTCAGTCGTCGAACTGATGAAAGGAGAACTTGGAACACCACCGGATGGTTTCCCGCAAGACGTTCAACGGGCAATTCTCAAAGGAGCTGCTCCGCTGACGGAACGTCCTGGTAAGATGATGGAGCCACTCAACTTTGATGCGATCAAACACGAGTTATTTGAAAAACTCGAACGACCGGTTACAGAGTTTGACGCACTCGCTTACGCGCTCTATCCAAAAGTCTTCATGGACTATAGTTCATACGTAGCGCGATATGGTGACATTTCCGTTCTTGATACGAATACATTCTTCCATGGAATGCGTCTAGGTGAAACGATCGAGGTCGAAATCGAACGAGGCAAGACACTTTACCTCAAGTTGATTCAGATTGGTCAGCCAGACGATCATGGCATGCGGACAATCTATTACGAGATGAACGGTGTCCCACGTGAAGTCGAAGTAAAAGACATCAGCATCAAAGAAAGTTCATCGAGTCGCCCGAAAGCGGACCGGAGTAACGCAAAACAAATCGGTGCATCCATGCCGGGTAGCGTTCTGAAGGTACTCGTTGAGACGGGTACACGCGTCCGTAAAGGAGAACAACTTCTCGTTACGGAAGCGATGAAGATGGAAACGACGATCCAAGCACCAGAAGATGGTGAGATTAAAGCAGTCCACGTCAAGGAAGGCGAAGCAATCGCTAGCCAAGACTTGTTGATTGAATTCGTATAAGGTCACAATGAAAAACAGGCGCACGCTCGGCGGGCTGCCTGTTTTTCATTCAATATGTAGTAGGAGAGGATACGATTGAACATTATTTGTTGGGTTCGAAGTGATTTTCGATTACAGGATAACCACATGTTGGCACGTGCCATTGAATTACTAGAAGAAAATCCGAAGGCGACTGTAGAATTCGTCTTTTGGCTCAATCCAGATTACATCGGGGAATATGAAGCACGCCAACAATATTTCTTTCAAGCGCTCGAAGTTTTTTCGAATGCTTGTAAAGAAAAAGAGCTACCGATTCGCTTCATCGAAGGCGATGAACAGGCTTTCTTAGATGCGACCGATGACGCAGATATTCTCTTGTTTAATGCTGAATACGTAGAACCGTTCAAGACTCGAGATGAAGGCATCATCAAGAAGCGAGGAAATCGTCAAACAGAGCGTTTACTAGATCGTCATCTGCTTCACCCACATGACATTAAAAAGCAGGATGGAACGTTTTATAAAGTCTTCACACCGTATAAGAATGCGTTCGTAAAAAAAGACGTTCCTGCGGCATACGAAGTCAAATGGCAAAAATTACGAGATCATTATCAAAAACGTCAGCACGATAATAGCTTCATCGAAGGCTATTTCAAGAAGGCACAGTCAGACGCAGTCTTTCATCCGGGCGAAAAACAGGCGCAACAACGTTTGAAAACGTTCGTCGAACAATCACTTGAAGCGTATGACGAGAATCGTGATCTTCCGGCTGTTGACGGCACGAGTTTGCTTTCTCGTTATTTACGAACTGGAGAAATCGGTATTCGAACCGTCTATGCAACTGTTCAAGATGCGAAGGAATCAAAAGGAAAGCAGACATTCATCACCGAACTCATTTGGCGAGAATTCTACTACATGATTTTGATGCACTTCCCAGAATCAAAACGACAAGCCATTAACACACAATACCGGGAAATCGAGTGGGAGAAGGATGAAGAGGGCTTCAAAGCGTGGTGTGAAGGCAAGACGGGTTATCCAATCGTCGACGCAGCGATGCGACAACTGAATCAAACAGGCTGGATGCATAATCGTCTCCGAATGATTGTTGCTTCTTTCCTAACGAAGGATTTATTGATTGACTGGCAGAAGGGTGAACAGTACTTCCAACAGAAACTCGTCGATTATGAAGCGGCATCGAATATCGGAGGATGGCAATGGGCAGCATCTGTCGGAACGGATGCCGTCCCGTACTTCCGTGTCTTCAATCCAACGACACAATCAAAGAAATTTGATAAAGACGGAGAATTCATTCGAAAGTACGTCACGGAGATCAAGGATTTATCAAAGAAGTATATTCATGAACCTACGCAACAACAACGAGAAGACTATAGATACCCAGAACCGATCGTTGCACACGATGAAGCACGAAAGCGTGCGATTGCTCGGTTTAAATAAAGAAAGGATGTTCCTCGGCGGAGGAACATCCTTTCTTTATGATCTTATTGAAGACGACTATGTGCCTTACGCGTTCGGAATGCATGATACGTCAGGTAAGATAAGACACCGAAGTAACATGTAATCAAGAAAGCATGTAGTAACGGGACATACGTCGCGTGTCCACCAAGGACGATCCAAGCGCCTGTAGCAACTTGGCATGTGATGAAGAATGTCGCGAACGCCATTCCAATCGTTGTCGTCCGGTGTTTTAAACGAATCGCGACGACATGGACAAATAAAGTGAATAGGAACAATAATCCTGCCATGATCCGGTGAATCATCTGCACCCACGCCTCAAACGTCATGGACGGTTGAGAACAGACCGGCCAACCAACGCAAGCATATGTAGCGCCGACGTGACGTACGTAAGCACCGGTATAAACGACGATTAGCGTGTAGATGAGTAGACCGTATAAAAGCTTCCGCAAGAATGCTGGGACCGATTCCCTGAATTCCTGACCAGGACGCTCCATGATCAACAACGTCAAAATCAACAGCGAAGCAAAAGAAATCAAGGAGATACCGAAATGTAACGCCATGACGAGGTCCGATTGTTGCCAAACGACAGCACCAGCTCCGACGATCGATTGAATCAACATGAAGATGAAGGCGAGAAACGCGAAGATCTTCGTATCGAGCCGATCCTTGAAAGCAACGAGCGTCCAGAGACATAAGGCGATGATTAAGAGTCCAACGACTCCAGTTACAGCACGGTGACTATATTCAATCATCGTTTCAACACTTGGGTTCGTCGGAATGAGTTCCCCATGACAGAGTGGCCAATCCGTTCCGCAACCATCGCCTGAATCCGTTTTTGTGACTGTCCCACCCATCAGCAAGACGATCATCATGGTAAACGTGACGAAGGCTGAAAACATCGAAAGTTTTCGATTCAAGATTTGGACACCACCTTTCTAAAAAAATACGAAATACATGGATTTCCATAGGACTAGTATCGCATAAAAAGCCCTGAAAGGGTTGCAATCTTTTAGAACAACGCTATTCTAGTATTAGGTAAATATGGTGAACTGTGATGAAAATCACATAGATTTCACATTTTGTTCATTATGTCGAAAGTATTTTCATACGTCACGGTCCTGATTATGTGGTATCTTTTATAGAGAAAAGGGCGTTTCGTGGCATGTCTGTGTTATTTCTGTGAAGAAATTACGTGAAGCCTAGGTGCTAAACAGAAGCAGACGGTGAAAAGGAGGGAACAGCATGGCGAAAGTTACTGGAGAGGCACTGGATATGGCAATCGAGCAAACAGATCAGCCAACATTCAAGGACTATATTACCCTAGCAAAAATGGGGATTGTCCGTGCCAATCTAATTACGGTCTTCGCAGGGTATGTCGTAGCGGCATCGTACATAACGGATGATGTCCTGTTGTATTTATGGCAAACCAAGTGGATGTTACTGTGGACGCTTCTCGGGAGTGGATTGGTCATTGCCGGAAGTTGCTACCTCAATAACTACATTGACCGGGACATCGATTACAAGATGGAGCGGACGATGGGAAGACCAAGCGTTACTGGGAAGATGGATGGACAGCGGATACTCGCACTAGGACTCGGTATTCTTGCGACCGGTACGGTATTGTTGTTGATCGTCAACCATGTGGCGGCAGTGTTCGGATTGATCGGATCATTCGTTTACGTCGTGATTTATACGATGTGGTTAAAACGGACACATACGATCAATACAGTCGTAGGTGGTATTTCAGGAGCTGTGCCACCAATCATTGGATTTGCGGCAGTCACTCCGACGCTTCACATTGATGCGTGGATTTTATTCCTCATCATGTTCGTGTGGCAACCACCACATTTCCTTGCACTCGCGATGCGACGGACAGAGGAGTATCGGGCAGCAGGTATCCCGATGTTACCTGTCGTAAACGGATTCGCGATCACGAAACGACAAATTGTATGGTGGATTGCAGTACTCATTCCATCATCACTCCTCTTAGCACACTATGGCATCATTTACATGATCGTTATGGCACTGCTCGGTGGATATTGGCTCTATATGGGACTGAAAGGTCTGAAGATCCAAGATGAACAAGCCGAAATCAAATGGGCGTCGAAGATGTTCTTCTTCTCACTCTTTTATTTCACGGCTTGGATCGTGACGGTCGTACTCGTTTCTCTCTAAAACGATTTGACATAATTCACGTACACCATTACGAAAGACAAAATTGGGGACAAAGAAAGTGGGGATGGTTGTGAAAAAATCAGTAAAAATGCTCTTCCGGCTTCTTCCAATCGGCTTGATGGCACTTATGTTATCAGGTTGTGGAATTCCGGAATTGTCTGCGCTACAGCCTCGCGGAGAAGGCGCTGAAATGCAACTTGAAATCATCAAGCTTAGCTTGTGGGTCATGTTGTTCGTCCTTGCGATCGTAGCCGTCATTTATATTTACGTACTTATGAAATTCCGTCGTAAATCAGGTGATAACACGGTTCCGAAGCAAGTCGAAGGGAACCATACGCTTGAAATCATCTGGACAGTCATTCCGATCCTTCTCTTGATCGTTCTTGCAATTCCGACGATCAAAACAACGGTTGAACTTGCAGATGCAAAAGAAGCAAAGAAAAACGAACAAATCAACGTTACAGCAAACCTTTACTGGTGGGAATTCGAATATCCAGACAAGGGTGTTTCGACAGGACAAGAACTTGTCATCCCAGTCGGTAAACGTGTTGCGGTTAACTTGACGTCTAAAGACGTCATCCACTCATTCTGGGTACCAGCTCTTTCTGGTAAGACAGATACAAACCCAGGTCTTGACAACGAAATGTGGTTACAAGCAAAAGAAGCAGGCACGTACTACGGTAAATGTGCCGAGTTGTGTGGTCCTTCTCACGCATTGATGGACTTTAAAGTCGTTGCGATGGAGCAGGATGACTACGACAAGTGGTTGAAAGACATGAAATCTGCAAAAGAAGCAGAAACAAAACAGCTCGATAAAAAGAATGAAAAGAACTGGACGACTGGTGAGCAAGTCTACGCCCAGAACTGTCTCAGCTGTCATGGCGGCGGGAAAGTCGCACCTAGCTTGACGAACTTCGGTGATCGTCAGCGTATTGCGGGTTACCTCAAGCATGATAAAGAAAACCTCGAAAAATGGATTCGCGATCCTCAAAAAGAGAAACAAGGTACAAAAATGCCTGGATTCTCTGAAGATAAGATTAGCGATGAAGAATTGAGCGAATTGGCAGATTATCTATTGGACAAAAAGCTCCAATAATTTTTTAAGGGGGAATCATAGTGGGGACACATACTATGGGTATGCCGCAGAAGAAAAGCGGCATCATGGACTGGCTAACGACAGTCGACCATAAGAAAATCGGGATTCTCTACATCATCTCTGGATTGTTCTTCCTTCTAGTTGGTGGCGTAGAAGCCCTAATGATTCGTTTTCAATTGATTAAACCGATGAACGATTTCGTCAGCGGTGAACTCTTTAACCAATTGATTACGATGCACGGTACGACAATGATCTTCTTGGCAGCGATGCCAATGTTGATTGGGTATATGAACGCCGCAGTACCACTTCAAATCGGAGCACGCGACGTTGCGTTCCCGTTCTTGAATGCACTCGGTTTCTGGTTGTTCTTCTTCGGTGGAGTCTTACTGAACCTTTCTTGGTTCTTTGGCGCTGCACCAAACGCTGGGTGGACAGCATACGCGCCACTCTCGACAGTACCAGAGTCACTCGGTGTTGACTTCTACTCACTCGGGTTACAGATTTCTGGTTTTGGTACACTTATGGGGGGGATTAACTTCCTCGTTACGATTTTGAACATGCGTGCACCAGGTATGAAACTAATGCGGATGCCACTCTTCACATGGACAGCATTCGTTGCTTCTGCCTTGATCGTTTTCGCATTCCCACCACTTACGGTTGGATTATTCCTCTTGACGTTCGAGCGACTCTTCGGTGCTCACTTCTTTGACCCGGCAGCGGGCGGGAACATCGTCATTTGGGAACATCTCTTCTGGATCTTTGGTCACCCGGAAGTTTATATCTTGATCTTGCCAGCATTCGGTATTTTCTCTGAAATCATTCCTACGTTTGCTCGTAAACGTCTTTTCGGTTACACGACGATGGTCTTTGCGACAATGTTGATTGGTTTCCTCGGATTCATGGTTTGGGTCCACCACATGTTCACAGTTGGACTTGGTCCAGTTGCAAACGCAATCTTCGCAGTAGCGACGATGGCAATCGCTGTACCGACAGGGGTCAAAATCTTCAACTGGCTCTTTACACTATGGGGCGGTAAGTTGACGTTCCCAGTTGCAATGCTTTACTCGGTCGCATTCATTCCATCATTCCTTGTTGGTGGTATGACAGGGGTCATGCTTTCAGTAGCACCTGCCGATTATCAGTACCATGACAGTTACTTCGTAGTAGCTCACTTCCACTACGTTATCGTTGGTGGGGTTGTCTTCGGTCTCTTCGCAGGTCTGTACTACTGGTTCCCACTCATGTTTGGGAAACAGCTTAACGAGTTCTGGGGTAAAATTCAATTCTGGTTGTTCTTCATTGGCTTCCATTTGACGTTCTTCCCACAACACATTCTCGGTCTTACAGGTATGCCACGTCGTGTCTTCACGTACTTGCCAAACCAAGGTTGGGAAACAATGAACTTACTTTCTTCTATCGGTGCAGCCTTCATGGGTGTATCGACGATCATTCTCGTCATCTCGATCGTTGCTGCATTGATGTCAAAAGAATATGTAAAACGCGACGTTTGGGGTGATGGACGTACGCTTGAGTGGACACTTCCGGTTCCAACTCCTGAGTACAACTTCGCACAAATTCCACTCGTCAAAGGTTTAGATACGTATTGGCTCGAAAAAATGGCGGGGAACAAAACAGTTTCTGTTTCTGAAGAAGTCGGCGATATCCATATGCCGAACAACTCGATCTTGCCATTCGTCATGTCAGTCGGTCTGTTCCTTGCAGGTCTTGGATTCATTCTTCGCCTAGATTACGGAACTGTCGGTCTTGTCATTGCCTTGATCGGTCTTGCGATGACATTCATCGCGATGTTCTTCCGTTCTTGGATCGACGATGAAGGATATTACATCCCGAAATCAGTCGTCGAAGAAGATCTACGCCTTGAAGCAGAAAAGGAGGCGAAGTAAGATGGGTCATCATTCATTACCGAACAACCCGATCACGGGTATTCCGGATCATGTTGAAAAAGCAACACTTGAGGGTAAGAATAAATATGTAGCCTTCTGGTTCTTCCTTGGAGGAGAGACGACATTGTTCGCCTCTCTCTTCGGGACATACATCGGACTTCATAACTCTGGTGCAAAAGAAGGATTACGCAGTTATGACATCTTTGAGATGGGTCTCGTCTTCATCATGACGATGCTTCTTCTTACAAGTTCACTCACAAGTGTTCTTGCGATGATGGCAATGAAACGTAATGATGTTAAGAAAATGAAAATGTGGTTGATCATCACGCTCGTTCTTGGATTAGCATTCTTGGCGGGTGAGATTTACGAGTTCAATCACTACTACCACATCGGTCACACATTCACTTCGAGTGCTTTTGGTTCTGCCTTCTATACACTCGTTGGATTCCACGGTGGACACGTCTTGTTCGGTCTTCTCTGGATTTCGACATTGCTCATCCGGAACTGGAACCGTGGCATTACAGTCGTGAATGCGCCGAAGTACTATGTTTCAAGTCTTTACTGGCACTTCATTGACGTCGTCTGGGTCTTTATCTTCTCAGTCGTCTACCTCATGGGGATGGTGAAATAAGATGGAAAAACACGAACCGCAACTTACGCGCAATCAAATCGAGCTTGAGATGAAAGCAGAGCGTGGTCGTGAGACACAACTGCAACTCATCAGTTTCGCACTCATGATTTTCTTGACACTCATCGCCTTTGGTGCTGTTATGGCTGATCTCATGCCACACTGGGCAGCTGGTGGGTTCTTGATCATCATGGCAATCGTTCAAGTTTATCTTCAGCTTTACATGTTCATGCATATGAACAACAAAGGCAACACATGGATCAAAGTCATGATGGGTCTTGGCATCTTCGTCGCTTTGACGATCGTTGCAACACTTCGTCTTTTGATCTGGTAAGAATTGTGACCATTCTGCTAACGTTTAGCAGGATGGTCTTTTATTTTGGAATCGTTTTATGAGAAACCTTTACAATGAAATAGGGGAACGGTAATCTTAGTTTGTAAGAGAAAGGAACGGGGTGAAGAAATATGTTAGGCAATTTAAGGGGAGCACTTTCGCAATTCGAATGGACTGTCTTATGGAGTCCGTATTATGCGTTGATACTCGTTGGATTGTATGTCCTATATGCTGTCGTGACAGAAAAGTTGCGTCGTCCGGATGAGCCGGAAACAACGCTTGGGCAAAAGTTTTCGATGCTCGCGGCATTGATCGTTTTTTACATCGGTTTTGGAAGTCCGTTAGACCTGCTAGCGCATATCACCTTCTCTGCACATATGTTGCAGATGGTATTCGTCTATATGGTCGCACCGCCGCTCTTGTTGATTGCGATACCAGAGTGGCTTTATAAGCGCTTGTTCGATACACCGTACCTTGGGAAGATCCTAAAATTCTTCATCAAGCCGTTGATTGCACTTGTCGTCTTTAATGCCTTATTTACGTTCTATCACATGCCATTTATTTTTGACTATGTCTTGACGAACTATACCGTTCACCGTCTGTTCCACGGCACACTGATTTTCTTGAGCATGACGATGTGGTATCCAATCATTGCACCTGTCAATGAGGCGGATAGCCTTTCTGATTTGAAGAAGATGGTATATATCGTTGCGAACGGTGTCCTGCTGACACCTGCCTGTGCTTTTATGATCTTCAGTCAAAGTTTCCAGTATCAAGCTTATCAAGATCCGGCAACATTTGCGAAAGTACTCGCTTACTGTATGCCAAACAATGATTTAAGTGGCTTGAATCTGGAACGACTGCTTGGAACGACTGATGATTTACTAGAGGATCAACGTTTCGGTGGTGTCCTCATGAAGCTCGGTCAAGAACTCGTATACGGTCTATTCTTCGGATTGACCTTCTTTACATGGGTACGTCGTTCGAAAAGTACTGCCGTGGATGAAGGCATGTCCTTCACGCCAAAAGCGGATTAAATTGGAGGAAGTTGGAACATGAGTTATTTGCCGTTGATTTGTGTATCGCTGATTGTCATCAGCGCGATTTTCGTAGCGATTGGCTGGTTCTTGATTGCCCAGACGCGTCGTAACATGAAAGCTCACCAAACCGTGATGACGATTGCTGCTGCACTTGCCTTATTGTTTTTCATCATGTATGCCTTGCGGACGATTTTGCTTGGTAATACAGCCTTTGGTGGTCCTGAATCCGTCAAGCCTTACTATACGGGATTCTTGATCTTCCACATCCTACTTGCGACGTCAGGTGGGGTGCTCGGACTGATGGCACTTTATCACGCGTATAAGAAGAACTTTGCGCGTCACCGCAAAATCGGACCAGTTGCCTCGATCATTTGGTTTTTGACAGCCATCACTGGGGTCATCGTGTACTGCTTATTATATGTCGTCTACGATCCGGGTGAGACGACGAACGTATTCCGGGCGATCTGGAGTCATTAAGGGGGAGCCAACTTGAAAAAGAATAGTTACTTGACGGTCGCTGCCGTCGTCCTTGTCTTAGTTGCGGCAGCCGGGGGGTATTATTATTTCTTCATGAAAGAAAAGTTACCTGTCATTGCTGAACCTACACAATTTGAATTAACGAATGCCGTAGACGGAAAATCATTCAATTCGGAAGATGGAAAGGTCAAAGTATTGACGTTCTTCTACTCGAACTGTCCTGATATTTGTCCGTTGACGCTAAATGATTACCGAAAGCTTGAGAAAAAGCTACGGAGTGAAGAGTTATACGGAAGCGACGTAGAACTTGTGGCTGTGACGGTTGACCCAAAAGTCGACACACCAAAAGTCTTGAAATCGTATGCTTCGAACTTTGAAGCAGATGCTAAAGGGTGGAAGGTATTGACGGGAGACCCGGTCGTCATCGACCGGTTGACACGTCAGTTGAACTTCTATTATTCGAAGGCGGAGAGTGGCTTAGTTACTCACGGAACACAAATGTTCATTTTAGACCGTGAGAATAAAGTACGGGCGATCTCTTCAATGGCGAAGACGCCAGATGAACCGGTCGACTTAGAAGAGGTCATGTCTTCGGTCACACAATTAGCGAAGGAGTGAAGGAAGATGACTTATGAAGAGTACTTGCAAGGAGATATTACCGTCTCTGTTCAAGCCATCGAGGAATTACTTGCTTGTGCGATCGAAGATTATGGCGTAAACCATTCCCGAATCAAGCGGATGGACCGAGAAGAGATTGCTTTCAGTGTAAAGGTAGATGCACCGGCAACGTCACTTCACGCACTCTATCTTCATGTGCGCGAGCAGCTTGGGATTCAGCTCGGAGACGATGTCGTATCCTATGTACAATTCGTTGCGCGTTAAGATGTAAAGAACTACGTTACGTGACAACAATCCGATAGATGAATCAGCCAATGACTTCGCAAGTGATGCGAGTTCATTGGCTTTTTTGTACAAAATGAAGAATAAAAAAATAGAGGTTCCTAATTGGAACCTCTACGTGTAGAACTTATTTTTCGAGTGTTTCGAGCAATGCTGCTAAACGACGTTCGCAATCCTTGACGATTTCCGGAGGGAACGTCTCATCATACTCGACACCGTGCGGATAGTAGTGTTTACCGAGAAGTGGTGTCATCATTCGAACGACAGCGTGACGATCTTCAATCTCACCTTGAATCGCATAGACTGGAACACGCAGGTAGAATACTTCACCCGTTGATTGTTTTTCGTACTTCATGTCATACATCGCACGTTCGTAATCCCATTGTCCTTCACGAACGAAACGGTGATGATCCATGATTGTTTCGAGAAGACCGAACTTCAGTTCCTTGCCTTCGATACCATATTGTTCAAACTTCATGTTTGAATCCCCCTATACCCCAGTTTGCTAGTAGATACTAGTCTTTCCAAACTATCATACCATAATGAATGAAATGGTGACGCAAAAGATGTGAAGTCATTTTGAAGAATTCATGAACTTCCATATTTTCGTTCGATATATTCAAGAATCGTATCTGGTGCATGGATGCCAAGATGATTGAGTCCTTCACCACCGAAGAAGACGTTGAACTCAAGAACGTACCAGTGTCCGTCACGAATGATGAGATCGAAACCAGCATGATCGATATCGAGCCGTTTCGCCAGCTCGAGCACGAAATCAATCGCATCTTGTGGCACATCATCAAAGTCAAGGACGCCACCTTGAGCGACGTTATTCAAGAACTGAGCACCACCGACGCGCCAGTACGCAGCGAGAACTTGATCGCCAACGACGACGATACGCAAATCTTTCTCATTCGGGATATACTCCTGAATATAAAATGTCTCATGCGTATCCGTGTATTTTTTCCAGTCCGCTTCATTTTTGATGAGGTGAACACCTTGTCCCATTGAACTACGAACCGTCTTAGCGACGAACGGAAAAGAAAATTCACGTAAGACACGATCGACGGTGAATTCATTTTTTCCGTAGATGCCTGTTCGCGGGATGTGATCTGGAATGACGGTTTGAAAAATCCGTGTCATTTCAATTTTATCATGTCCTAAATGGAATGTAGCAGCCGATGGAAAAATCGGCTTTTTCATGCCATAGATGATCGAGTGGATTTGCCAATATTCCGGGAACAAGACAACATCCGCTTGTTCGATTTTTTTTAAGGAATCAAAGTGATAATCTGATTTGGCATGTTCCGTCTTGATTCCAATCGTCCGGAACATATTAAAAGAGAGCAGTTGCATAGAGTTCATTCCTTCCTTCTGAACAAATTATACACAATTCAACAGGCTAGGAGGGAGAGAAATGTTATGATAAGATGGTAAAGTTAAGGAGGAGATTCGTTGTGATATATACCGATAAGACGATTGACCTCATCAACGCAGCGGAAGACCTCATTCGATCTCTCGCTCAAAGTGAAACGGGGCAAGCATATAGATGTGCAAAACAAGCACAGCAAGAGTCAGTAGAGGCACAGTCCGTCATCCGTGACTTTCATCAAGTCAAGGAGGACTATGAACTCGTGCAACGATTTGGACGTTATCATCCTGACTACCAGACGATCACGAAAAAGGTCCACGAAGTCAAACGGCGACTGGATTTACAAGAAGAAGTTGCACAGTTCAAAAAAGCGGAAAAACAACTCGAGACGTTACTTGGACAAATCAGTCTGAAACTTGCTGGAGAAGTATCACCGCAAATCAAAGTACCAACGGGAAATCCGTTCTTTGACCAAGGATGCGCCGGAGGTTGTTCGACCGGTGGCAGCTGTAGCTGTAGCGGATAACGAAGTGAAGGGGGTAGGCTGGCGTGATCAAGGAACGAGTGGGACTCATCGTCTATGTCAATGCGATGAAAGCATCCCGTCAATTACGCCGTTACGGGAACGTCTACTTTACGTCTAAGCGTGAACGATACGTTCATCTGTATGTCGATTTAGATCAGCATGAACAGGTGATGGAAGTCATTTCGACTCTCCCGTTCGTCGAATCGATCAAACGTTCAGAACGACCGTTCATCACGGAGACGTTCGCGAACAAAAAAGGCAAAATGCCTGAAGAAGCATAATCCATGGAGCGATGAGGACATCCTCGTCGCTTCTTTGTTGAAAGGAATGAAGGAAATGCGAGTCATTTCAGGGGAACGTAAAGGAACACGACTAAAAGCAGTACCGGGGGATCAGACACGACCAACGACGGATAAGGTCAAGGAATCATTATTCAATGTCATCGGTCCGTATTTCAACGGAGGACGAGCGCTTGATCTATTTGCGGGGAGTGGTGGTCTTGGTATCGAGTCTCTTTCAAGAGGATGCGAGGAAGCAGTTTTCGTCGACCAACATCATAAGGCCGTCCAAACGATCCAAGATAACTTACGAACGACGCATTATACGGATCAAGCACGTGTTTTGAAAAAGGATGTAGCCGTCGCTTTAGCTGAACTAGCATCTGAGGAACCATTTAAATTGATTTATTTAGATCCTCCTTATGCTAAAGAACGATTGACAGAACATGTCACGTACATAGAACAGCACGATATGCTGACGGACAATGGTGTCATCGTGTGTGAACATGACTCTGCTGTTGAATTACCGGACCAGATCGGACGGCTTGAAGTCGTGCGTCGACTTCGTTATTCCGCTGTCATCTCGATCACGTTGTACGAATTCATGGAAGCGGAGGAAGACCAGGTATGAAACGAATCGCCATTTGCCCAGGTAGCTTTGATCCAATCACGAACGGACATTTAGACATCATCGAGCGTGCTGTTCCGATTTTTGATGAGATCATCGTTGCCGTATTGAACAATTCTTCGAAGCAACCATTGTTTTCGGTCCAAGAACGGATGGAATTGATCGCCGATGTGACGTCTCATTTACCGCAAATCAAGGTTGACTCCTTTAATGGTCTACTTGTCGATTATGCGGCGGAAGTCGGCGCGACTGCTATCGTCCGCGGACTGCGAGCTGTCTCGGACTTTGAATATGAAATGCAAGTCGCATCCATCAACAAGAAGATGAACGATCAAATCGAAACACTGTTCATGATGACGAATAATCAGTACTCTTTTTTAAGTTCTTCAATCGTCAAGGAAGCTGCTAAATATGGTGCCTCGGTTGCTGACCTCGTACCGCCTTCTGTCGAAGAAGCGTTACGTCAGAAATATACGAAGGGAGAATTGTGATGAAAGCATGGAAACCCGCCCTAGCAGCGATCATCGCTGCCTTGATCGTATTTTTCGTACCACTTCCTTATTTCATTTCGTATCCAGGTGATGCAACGTCGACTGAAGACTTAATCGATGTGTCTGGAGGCGATAAGGAACCAGGAGACTTAATGATGCTGACGATCGCACAGCGTCGAGCAACGCCTTATTTCCTTGTAGAAAGCCTGTTCCTGCCGTTTTCAGAAACATCGAGTGTAAGTGATTATCTGTATGACGGCGAGTCAGACGCACAGTATGAAACGCGTCAGAAGCTATACATGGAAGAAGCACAACATAACGCGACGATTGAAGCGTATGAATTGGCGGATCAAAAGGTCGATGTCGATTTCAATGGGGTCTACGTATCCGGTGTCATTCCAGGTGGTCCAGCTGAAGGGAAGTTAAAGGCAGGCGACCGCATTACCGACGTTGACGGGAAACCGATAGCCTCGTTTGACGGATTCATGAAGACGATTCAAGCAAAAAAAGCGAAAACGCCAGTTGCGATTCAGTTCACGCGTAAATCGGAAGTGAAGAAGACGACAATTCGCGTAGACCAGTTATCAAAAGAGGTCAAACGAGTCGGGCTCGGTATTTACGAACCGCTCCCAATTTCAAACGTGACGACGGATCCTGAGATTGAGTTTCGCGTCGAAGACGTCGGTGGACCTTCTGCTGGGATGATGTTCACGCTTGAAATCTATGATCAATTGACACCAGGGGACTTGGCGAAAGGACATAAAATCGCCGGCACTGGAACGATTGAAGAAGGTGGAAAGGTTGGACCAATTGGTGGAGCATGGCAAAAGGTTGTCGCTGCTGACGAGGCAGAAGCAGAAATCATGTTCGTACCGGCAGGGGAAAACTATAAAGAAGCAAAACCGTCCATAAAAAAACTCGGAACGAACATGAAGCTCGTTCCGATTAAGACAGTTGAAGACGCGATTGATTATTTAGAAGATCTTCCAGCGAAATAAGGAAAACGACGGTGTTCGAGCAACGCGTCGTAACGAGCCAAGGGCAGTGCGTATGCAGCTGTCACTTGGCTTTCTTTCGTTAGCCAAGGATGACTCGTGAACGTACTGAATATAGGAGTCCGCGTTTTAATGGTTTTGAGTGCCTGTCGTCCGTGTTCTGAAAAGGCGAGAGGGCGAACAAAATCGACATGGTCGTAATCGATCCGTGCGACCTCCTCTGCTGTCGTTGTCGTTAAAAGATAGATCAGGGCACGTTGCAGGCTTGTTCGCGTATAACGGCGTGTTTTAACGTAATTCAGGAAAGTATCGAACGTTACTGCATGTTTCGCTCCTTCCACGAGTCGTGGAGCTAACGAAGTATCGATCCCAGCAATCCGTACCAACTCTGAAAGTGGCGTCGTTAATAGACGTTGTCGAATCCACGGGTAATAGTGTGAAAAATTGGCGAAAGAGGCGTTCGTCAAGACATCCTCCGTCTGTGCGGGAAGCGCGAGCAACTGACCATGTGTTTGATGATGGGCACGTATTGCGGTGGCGCTCATGATATCTCCAGTTGATAGGTCATGGTAGCCGCTTCCGATTCGCTGCGTCGTGTGAAGCGCGAGCGTTTTTGCGGCGCGAGCGTAATAATAACCAAGCGTATTATTCGGTTGCGTCAAATCAAGCGTTTGAGAGACTCTCTTGAATGCTTGGCTAGCGGCGAGGGCAGAAGAGAGACCAGATGCTAATCCGTCGCGTAATGCTTGCTTGTATGCAGGTGTCTCTTCGATCTGTTCCGATGCGGCGTGTAGAAACGGTTCGATCTCGCCACACTCACTTCCAAACGAAAGTGACTGGCAACCGATCGTCTCGGCAATCGTCACACCGCCACGCGCAAAGCGATCTGCACGCTGGACGGCGAAATAAAAGGGAAGTTCAAGGACAAGGTCAACGGCACCGCTAGCAACTGCTGCTTGAGCGCGTGTCCATTTATCCGTAAATGCGGGTTCACCCCGCTGCATGAACGTCCCGCTCATGATGGCGACGATGACATCAGCACCTGTTTCCCGTCGTGCTGTCGTCGCTTGATAGTAGTGTCCATTGTGAAACGGATTGTACTCTGAAATGATAGCTGTCATCCTCATGAAAACTTTCTCCTTTGCAAACCGAATTAAGTGCGGTAATATGGATGAAGACGTCCAAAAGTGTTCGTTCTCTAGCGATTTCAGTGTAAAGAAAAAACATTGACAAAACAAGATGTCCTCTCTATAATTCATATTGTTGCAATTGAGGTGATTCGGATGAAATGGTCCCTGATGCAATTGAATAAATTGCGTAATCTGGGTCAACTTCAGGTTAACGAGACGATCGAGCTCAATGAGCTAGTCGCCCTCCATCCGGATATCCGGGCGGTGCAACCTGTGCACGTTCGTGCAAATGCATCGTTTACATCGAATCAATTAATATTCAATCTTCGGATTACCGGCGAAATGACGCTTCCGGATGCCCGGACGCTAAGTGACGTTGCTTATCCATTCGAGATTGAATCCATCGAGCCATTCCTGCTTGAAGTTGATGCTGTTTCGAATGAAGCAGATGACATCAACGTACCAATCGGGAATACGGTCGATCTTCGACCGCTCGTGCAAGAATTGATTTTACTTCATGTGCCAGTGCAAGTGCATGGGGATGATGAAGAGAATCAGTTGGTTGAGGGGGAAGGCTGGACGATTCTTTCTGAAGAAGATCCAGAGGAAACCGAACCAAAAATTGATCCGCGACTCGCGGGTCTCGCTCAGTTCTTTAAAAAAGATCAGGATTCCTGATTTCTGAAGTAAAGGCGAGTGTATTTTTTCAAGGAGGTGGACAACGATGGCAGTACCATTCCGCAGAACGTCGAAAACACGCAAACGTCTTCGCCGTACTCATTTCAAACTCCGTGTACCAGGTATGGTCGAGTGCCCAAACTGTGGTGAAATGAAACTTTCACACCGTGTTTGTAAAGCATGTGGCTCGTACAAAGGTAAAGAAATCGTCAGCAAGTAAGCTGATTGATCGGTATAAAAGCGACCTTCGAATCGAGAAATCGGTTTTAAGGTCGCTTTTTTCATGAAAGGGGAAAAGATTGAGATGAATATTGGAATCATTGGCGCGGGAGCCATCGGTTTATTGCTTGCCTCTTATTTATCGGAAGAACATTCAGTCACGCTCTATACACGACAAGAACAAGAAGAAGAACGACCGGTCATTCTAGACGGACAAGCGAGCCGCCTCGTACGGGTTCGGAAGATTGATCGACTCGAGTCAGAAGACTTGGTATTTGTTGCGACAAAGTCGTATGATATAAAAAGTGTGATTCCAATACTAGAACGACTAACGTGTCCTGTCATGTTCCTGCAAAACGGGATGGACCATCTACAGTGGAAAGAGCGATTGCCACATGTCTTATTCGGTGTCGTCGAGCATGGTGCCATGCGCACTGCACCGTTTGAGGTCAAGCATACTGGGAAAGGACGCATCCGTTACGGTAACGAAGCGATTTCGAACTTATCCTCAAAACAGCTATGTTTTGAATTCGAATCAGATATGGAAGCTGTCTTATTGACGAAACTGTTCATTAACGTCGTCATCAATCCAGTGACTGCCTTTTACGGCGTCGAGAATGGATGCTTACTTGATATGCCTTATCGACAAGAAGCCCGTCAATTGTTTGACGAGATGCGGACGATCTTCCCACACCACGACATTACTTATTCCGAAATCGAGCGAATCATGAAGAATACGAGCAAAAATCGTTCTTCCATGTTACGGGATCTTGAGCACGGGCGACAAACAGAAGTAGAACCGATACTCGGATATGCGTTACGTCAAGCGACGACTGTGACACCGCGCTTATCTTTTTATTATGAACAGATCAAACAGAGGGAGGGTCCGCAGTGACGGTCTTCATCATTTTTCCTTTATTCAGCCTGATTGCGTTGTATCTCATCTTTCTACTTCTGTTTCGAAAGCATGGGAAGGCAGTTCGATTTGCACTCGATTTCGGAACGTTTATCGTTCTTTATGCGATTCATGTTGCATTAATCGCCTTGACCGGAACGAACTATCTGGGATGGATCATCATCGCTGTGCTGTTGGTTTTTGCGTTAAATGCGCTCTGGCAACGGATTCGACAACTCGATGTCGATTTGAGACAAATGATTCGACATAGTTGGCGGATCATTATCTTGCTGGCATTACCTGTTCATTTCGTATTGTTTGTGCTTGGTATACGTCAACTGTTCATCAGCTGACCAGTTAGGTAAGAAAGAAGGGATTTTGTTTGAAGGTACAACCATTTGAAGCCTTATATGATGATAACTCGTTGATGCATCGTGCTTCACGAGAAGAATTCTTAACATATGTCGACCACATTGGGGAGAACGGTTTACAGTCGAGAAGTCGCTTGTTAGAAGAGCGTCACTATCCTCACCTCGCGAAGCTAACGGACGAACTCGAACGTCAAAATCCGAACATGACGGAGCGGTTGCGGGAACGCGTCGCACAACTACGTACAGGTGAAGCCCAAGCTGTCGTTACAGGACAACAAACCGGCATCTTTGGCGGACCATTATATGCGATCTATAAATTGTTGACCTGTCTTAAGGTCGCGCAGCAGGCGGAATCGACGCTCGAACGTCCTGTCGTTCCGATTTTTTGGCTCGCGACCGAAGATCATGATTTTGATGAAATTAACCATGTCTATGTTCCGACAGCAGATTTTCAAACGCGAAAGATTGCGATCGCACCAGCAGAATCGATTGCCCGCTCAGTCAGTCGACTCTCTTTTGATCAGTCAGCACTTCTTGGAATGATCGAAGAGACGTTCCGAGCAATGCCAGAGACGGTGCATACGAAACAATTAGTCTTGCGTCTAAAGCAACTCGTTGAGGAATGTACGTCATACGGTATGTTCTTTTCACAATTAATCGGTGAACTGATCGATTTTGATGTCGTCTTCTTTGATGCTGATACACAAGTGGTCCGTGAATTTGAAATTCCGTTCTTTGAACGATTGATTCAAGACAATGCGGAGTTTAGACGTGCTCTTTCGGATGGAATTGCGCAAACGACAGAATTACCTGATACATTTTTGAACGAAGAAGCAGCACACCTCTTCATTGATGATCACGGTCGTCAGTTGCTTTATCCGACGGCAGACGGGTTTGAAACAAAACAAGGGAAGCAGTATACAGAGCTTGAGTTGATTGCGTTACTGTATGCCAGTCCAGAGCGGTTCTCAAACAGTGTCGTCACGCGTCCATTGATGCAGGATTACTTATTCCCGACGCTTGCTTATATCGGCGGTCCAGGGGAATTAGCCTACTGGACGCGATTACGACCGCTCTTCCATCATCTGAATTGGACGATGCCACTTTTGATTCCCCGCATGGGCGGATTACTTGTGCGCCGTAGCGATGAAAAACGTCTCGCCAAACTAGACGTATCGATTGAAAAAATCATTCAGTCAGGCGTTCCGATTCCGGTCTATTCAGAAGAGAAGATGACAGAACGTTTGCATACGGCGGCGATGCTAAAAGATAGTTTTGTCTCCGAGTTCCTTTCACTCGAACACCATCTCCTGCGGACTTCGAGCAAGAGTGAGAAGATCAAGAAACAACTCGAGCAATCGATTGCCGGTCTGTTAGCAGAGGATCGACGTCAGTTCGACCGACAGACGCGGCAATATAAAGAGACTGCCTATCATCTGCTTCCTGATGGAGCGCCACAAGAACGGGTTCATTCTGTCCTACCGTGGTTGAATCATCATGGTCTTAATTTTGTTCGGGACTTAAGGAAAGCCTATGAAGCGAACACGAGTGACCAACTGAAGATTTTCCTCTAAACCTGCTGAAACAAGCAGGTTTTTTCGTTTTTTTAGCGAAAATTACACAAAAGTTAAATAAATCTAGAAAACTGTCTCATTTTCGTAACGTTTTCACGAGAGAATATGATACATTGAAAAAGAGTAACGTCCTTCAAGGACAGTGAAAGGTGAGGCAGGACATGTTTGAGCATGAAACAGTTTTGAAATGGGAGTCAATCGAAGGACTCGCGATTAAACCCGACGGTATTTACGTCGATTGTACATTGGGCGGAGCAGGACACAGCGAAGAGATCGTCAAGCAATTGACGACCGGTCATCTGTATGCATTTGATCAAGATGATGTCGCACTCGCTCATGCAGCAGAACGTCTCGCGGCGTATGAAGGTCGCTTTACTTTAATAAAGAGTAATTTTGCTTATTTAAAAGATCAACTAGCAGCACATGGCGTCGAGAAAGTGGACGGCATCTTATTCGATCTCGGTGTCTCTTCACCACAATTAGACGAAGGGGAACGAGGATTTAGTTATAATCACGACGCACGTCTCGACATGCGCATGGATCAATCTTCTCCACTTTCTGCCTACGAAGTCGTCAATGAGTGGCCGTATAATGATCTCGTACGTATCTTCTTTACATACGGGGAAGAGAAATTCTCAAAACAAATTGCGCGTAAAATCGAAAAAGCACGGGAAGAGCGCCCGATTGAGACGACATTCGAACTCGTCGAATTGATTAAGGATGCGATTCCTGCACCAGCACGTCGCAAAGGCGGACATCCTGCGAAACGGACATTCCAAGCAATCCGGATTGCCGTCAATGACGAACTGAATGTGTTTGACCGTGCGGTACACCAAGCAATTGATGTATTACGAGTCGGTGGACGTCTATGTGTCATCACGTTCCATTCACTTGAAGATCGCATGTGTAAGCAAGCAATTAAAGAAAAATCATCACTACCCGAGCTACCGCCGGGCTTACCGATGATTCCCGTCGAAATGGAGCCGGAACTTCGACTCGTTACACGCAAGCCAATTACGGCTGGCGTCGAGGAACTCGATGACAACCGTCGTGCCCGATCGGCAAAATTACGAATTGCTGAAAAAATGAAAGAATCTTGAGAGGAGCATTCCAATGGCAGAACCACTTCGTAAATCGGTCCAAACGGTTCAACCCGTTCGTCAACAACCTGTTCAGGAACCACGGAAGACGGAAGATATTGCGCGTCGCGTCGCCGTCCGTCCGAAGTATCGCTTGTATCCTTTTGAAAAATTCTTATACAGTGCGATGATTGGTGGTCTTGTGTTATTTGGGAGTTTGACGATCAGTACACACAATGAGGCATATAATGTTAGCCGTGACTTAGCAAAAGAAAATCAAGTCACACAGACCCTCAACAAGGAAAACGAACGTTTACAACTAGAGGTCACGAACTTAAGCTCTCCAGAACGGATTTATAAGATTGCGAAAGAACAGGGTCTTGATATGCGTAAAGGGAACATCAAGGTGATTCCTAAATGAATCCACTGAAAAAATCCCGTTGGAGAGTAGCCTTTATCATGATGATATTTGCTACTCTCTTTTTTGTGTTCATTGGCCGATTTTTGTACTTAGCAACGACCAAACAGTTTCATGGTGAAGATATGATTGCGTATGCGGAGAAGAAACGATGGGAATCACAAGAAACACTTGGTGCTGAACGAGGCGAGATATTCGACCGTCTCGGATCTCCGATTGCCATCAACGTTCCATCCTATCATCTAATTGGGATTTATCGACTTGGTGGCGTCAAAGATCCAGATGAGACGATCGTCGACTTCAAGAAGACGGCTGAAGGTCTTGCGCCGATTCTTGGAATGACAACGAAGGAACTAGAGACCTATTTGATTGAAAACAAAGAGCGATCTCAAATTGAATTCGGGAAAAAAGGGAATGATCTGACGCTTGATCAAAAAGAAAAAATCGATAAGCTCAAGCTCCCTGGAATTCGAATGATCGAAGAGCCAAAACGTTACTATCCGAATGGCATTTTCTTGTCGGATACGCTTGGGTTCGTTCAAAAGATTACGGAGGAAAATGGTCGTGTCGCATTACAAGGACAAATGGGAATCGAGAAACAATATGATGACGCTTTAAGCGAATCTTACGGAGCGCGTGTCTTTGAGAAAGACCGTAGTGGAAATCCCTTGATTCAAGGGTCGTCTCGTGTTTCGAACGAGCCCAAGGATGGATCGAATCTCTATTTGACGATTGATCATCGTATTCAACAGTCGCTTGAAAAAGAGATGCAAAAAATGTACAACACGTATAAGCCCAAAAATGCGACAGGCATCGTCATGGATGCGAAGACCGGTGAAATCCTCGCCATGGCGGATCGACCATCATTCAACCCAAATCTACGTGACATGAAGGACTTTACGAACTTCGCCGTGTCATCACGATTCGAACCTGGTTCGACGATGAAAATCTTTACGCTTGCAGCAGCAATCGATGCCGGAGTCTTCCGCCCGAATGAGATGTATAAATCGGGTAGTTATAACTATAAAGGAACCGTTATCAAAGATTACAATGATGTCGGTTGGGGCACGATCCCGATGATCGAGGGCGTCTATCACTCCTCAAACGTCATGTTCTCAAAGTTGACTGCAGAAAAACTTGGAATCGAACGGTATAAAGATTACTTTAAGAAGTTTCATTTTGACCAACGAACGGGTATAGACATCTCGGGAGAAGTAAATAGTCAATCTGATTTGTCAAAACCATTGAATGCACTCATTACCTCATGGGGGCAATCAACAGCGGTTACGCCGATGCAACTGCTTCAAGGGGCAACAGCAATCGCTGGTGACGGTGAGATGGTCAAACCGCACATTATTCAAAAAGCGGATCATACGGATAAAGCACCATATCGAGCAAAAACAGAGGTCGTAGGTAAACCGATTTCTGCTGAAGCTGCAAAGGCGACCCGCGAAGCACTTGACGGTGTCGTCAACAGTAAAATCGGAACCGGTCAAATGTATAAGCTGAAAGATTACCGTGTCATCGGTAAGACGGGTACAGCTCAAATTTCTGAGAATGGGAAATACATTCAAGGACAATTTATTCACTCATTCATCGGTATGGCTCCGAAAGATGATCCGGAATTGATCATGTATATTGCAGTCGATCGTCCGTCGAAAAATGAATCGTCAGTTTCTGGACCACTTATCATGAGTCCTGTGTTCAAAGGTGTCATGAATACGGCACTACAGTATCGAAGCATTCAACCAGAAACGCAGAAAGATTCGGTTGACGTTAAGGCAAAGATAACACCTAGCTATATCCAGAAGAGTGTGCGGCAAGCAACGGATTTGGCAAAAGAGCAAGAAGCGGTTCCAATCATCCTCGGTGAGGGTGCAGAAGTCGTTTCACAAATACCTTCTCGCGGTCAAGAGTTCGTCAGTGGAGAGCGTGTCTTACTGAAGACATCAAATACGTTCAAGATGCCGGATATTACTGGTTGGTCGCAGCGAGACGTCAAAAAGCTCGTCAGCTTATATGACTTGAAGCTCGACGTCATCGGTAAAGGTTTTGTAACCAAACAATCGGCTCGAACTGGTACACTAGTGAAGGAAAATGGAAAGTTGACGGTCGAACTAGCTGAACCTAAAGATTAACGGTAGAGCAAGTTTCCTGATTTCTACAGGAAGACGAGGACGAACAGGAGTCATTCGTTGACTTTTGCATTCGTCCTCTTTTGCTGTCATCGAATGGAGGAATATATCATGTTAACAATTACGCAAATCGCTGAGTGGTTGCATCTCGATGTAAAAGACGACCGTGTCGTCCGTCATTTTGCGACGGATTCACGTGCGCTACTCGAAGATGGTCTCTACATTCCGATTCAAGGAGCGCGCGTCGATGGTCATCGATTCCTTGAGGGGGCTAAAGGACAAGGAGCCATCGTTACATTATGGAAGAAAGGGATTACTCGTCCTGCTATCGATATCGTTTTCTTAGAAGTGGATGAGCCGCTCGTAGCATTACAACAAATCGCTAAACAATACTTAATACAGATTGCACCAAAGATTGTCGCCATCACTGGATCGAACGGAAAGACGTCGACGAAGGATATGGTCGAAAGTGTACTCAAGACGACGTTCAAGACACATAAGACACAAGGAAACTTCAATTCGGATATTGGCATGCCCTTAACCATTTTGATGATGCCTGCTGATACGGAAGTCGCCGTGCTCGAGATGGGAATGAACGGTTTTGGAGATATCGAATTCTTATCGAATCTTGCTGAGCCAGATATCGCACTCGTCACGAACATCGGTGAATCGCATGCGGAGCAAGTCGGCGGACGTAGTGGAATCGCTAAAGCGAAACTTGAGATTCGTTCTGGACTCAAACCAGGGGGTCATTTATTCGTTGATGGTGATGAACCACTGCTTGCAGAAGTTGAAGCGGAAAAAATCGGTTATCAGATTGGAAATACGTACCGGATCGAGCCAACGGACGCGACGTTCTTCGGCACAGCTTTTGCTTACGATGGCACCGCGTTTCATCTACCCGTGCTCGGGAAACACCAAGTTCGAAATGCAGCGTACGCGATCGCAACAGCGCGTGCACTTGGAGTAACCGATACACGGATTCAAGAAGGGTTTGATGCTGTTGAATTGACACCGATGCGGATGGAGCGACTACTCTATGAAGAGACTGCGGTCATCAATGATGCGTATAATGCTAGTCCAACATCGATGAATGCAGCGATTGAAACGATTACTGCATTAGAAGGTTATACGACGCGCGTTCTCGTGCTTGGTGATATGTATGAATTAGGGGAACAGGAACGCTTGTTACATGCCTCGGTCGGAAAGCGGATTGCGTTACCTGTCTCGCATGCTATCCTAGTAGGGGAGAAGGGCGCGTGGATTGCTGAAGGAATCAGCGATCCATCCGTCCAAGTCCAATTTGCGGCAACAGTCGAGGATGCTGCTAAACAGTTGTATCCGCTACTTGGAGAACGAACGATTGTCTTATTGAAAGCGTCACGTGGGATGGCGCTCGAACGGATATTGACCTATCTGAACGAAAACTAATTTTTGAAAAAGGGTGTCTGCTATGATCACATTATTTATCAGTCTTATTCTTGCATTTCTTGTTGTACTGCTCGTCATGCCTAAAGCGATTCCGTTTCTACACCGACTGAAGTTCGGTCAGGAAATTCGGGAAGAGGGACCACAATGGCACCAAGTCAAATCAGGAACACCGACGATGGGTGGAATCGTCATTCTTGTGGCGATGATCATCAGTGTTCTCGGTGCACTCGTCATGGGCGATTTATCGACGACACAGTTATCGTTACTCTTTTTAACATTAGCCTACGGCGTCATCGGATTCATCGATGATTACATCAAAGTCGTCAAGAAGCGTAACCTCGGTCTGAATTCGAAACAAAAATTAATAGGACAAATCGTCGTCGGAGTGTTGTTCGTCTGGTTGAGCGGTGGTTTTACGAGTGATGCGACCTATCTGTCGATTCCGTTTACAGACTTCGAGCTTGATTTTGGAATCATCTACCCGTTTGTTGCCTTGTTCTGGTTAGTCGGCTTCTCGAATGCGGTCAATTTGACAGACGGTCTAGATGGTCTTGTCTCGTTTACAGCGATTCCAACATTCCTGTTTTTCGGATTATACAGTTGGTTCATCGCAGATGAAGTGGGAGCAGCTTGTTTTGCTTTCTCAGCAGTTGGTGCATTGATTGGATTCCTTATATTCAATGCTCATCCAGCAAAAATCTTTATGGGTGATACCGGTTCACTTGCACTTGGTGCTGCGCTAGCCGGGCTATCGATCGTGTTAAAACTGGAATTACTACTTGTCTTAATCGGTATCGTCTTCGTTGTTGAGACATTATCAGTCATTTTACAAGTCATCTCCTTTAAAACGACAGGGAAACGAATCTTTAAAATGAGTCCAATTCACCACCACTTCGAAATGGTCGGTTGGAGTGAATGGCGGATCGTCGGTACATTCGCAGGAATCAGCTGTTTGATGGCATTCATCGCCTACCTATTCATCCAATAAAAAAACGAAGAGAGAAAGTGAGCGATTCAACAATGGAACAACGACAATGGAATGATCAAAAAGTGCTCGTTCTCGGAACGGCGAAAAGTGGAATCGCAGCCGCTCGTTATTTAGTGAGTGTCGGTGCAGAGGTAACAGTGAATGACGGGAAAACTCCGTCCGAGAGTGATCAAGCAGCGCTTGCATCACTCGACGTCAAAACGGTCTACGGTGAGCACCCGTTAGCACTACTCGATGGCATCGATCTAATCGTCAAGAATCCAGGAATTCCGTATCAAATCGATTTATTACAAGAAGCGCTACGACGCAATATTCCGATTTGGACAGAAGTAGAAATGGCGTATCAAGCAACAGATGCGACGTGGATTGCCATTACAGGATCAAACGGGAAAACGACGACGACGACACTTGTTCACGAATTGTTAAAAACGGGGTCTCGGCGTGTTCATTTGGCAGGAAACATTGGATTCCCGGCAATTGAAATCGCAAGTCAGGCGAAACAAGATGACATCATCGTCATTGAATTATCAAGTTTTCAATTGATGGGGATTGAGCAATTCCGACCGTACACGGCAGCCTTTTTGAATTTATCACCGGCACATCTGGATTATCATGGTGATTTTGAATCATATGGTGAAGCAAAAGCTCGGATTTTCAAGAACATGAAAGAAGCAGATCGTCTTGTCTTGAACGCAGATGACGTATCCGTTCGTGTGCTCGGTACGTCTGCTAAAGTAACGCCGCTCTTGTTCTCGCGTCGTCAATCGGCGTATGCAGAAGTCATGAATGATACGTTGACGATCAATGGGACGAGTATCTTACCTGTCGATGAACTCGCTCTCGGCGGTGGACATAATGTCGAGAACGTTCTTGCAGCCTTAACACTAGTTGAACCATTTAACCTCGCAGTATCTGACATCCAGCATGTGCTACGGACATTCGGTGGTGTAGAGCACCGGACACAGTTCGTCGGTGAAATTGCTGGTCGAAAAGTATACAACGACTCGAAAGCGACGAATAATGTCGCGACAGAAGCAGCCTTATCTGGATTTACAGCACCAATCATTTGGTTATGTGGTGGACTCGAGCGTGGAGCGGATTTAACACCGTTACTTGGTGCAATGAAGCATGTTAAACATGTCATTGGACTTGGTGAGACGGGTCACCGTTTTGGGACGCTTGCATCAGAAAACGGTTATCCTTCGACAGTCGTTGAGACAATGGATGAAGCAGTGAAGGTGGCGTTTGAAACATCACAACCTGGTGATATCATTCTCTTGTCTCCGGCATCTGCAAGTTGGGATCAATATAAGACATATGAGGAGCGCGGCGAGCATTTCGTTCGTGCCGTACATCAGGTAGGAGGAACAACAGTATGAAAATCGTCGTCTCTGGAGGCGGTACAGGGGGGCATATCTATCCTGCGCTTGCCATGATTCGGGAACTTGAACAACGCACGTCATGTGAGGTCCTTTATATTGGAACGGAGAATGGTTTAGAAGCAGATATCGTTCGCCGAGCGGGAATTTCATTTGAATCAATCGAAATTTCGGGTATTCGTCGTTCGTTATCTTTTGAGAACGTCAAGACCGGAATCCGATTCATCAAGAGTGTTCGTCGTGTTCGCAAACTTCTGCGCCAGTTCCAACCGGATATCGTCGTCGGTACAGGTGGATTCGTCTGTGGACCGGTATTATATACGGCTGCAAAAATGGGATTCAAGACACTCGTCCATGAACAGAACAGTTTACCAGGTATCACGAATAAATTTTTAGCACGGTATGTCGATCGTGTTGCGCTCTCTTTTAAAGGTTCAGGACACCACTTCGGCAAAAATGAATCAAAGACTGTTTTGATTGGTAATCCGCGTGCTTCTGAAGTGGCAGAGCTTAAAATCAATCCACTCGAAGAGCGGCAACGTTTCGGTTTTGAGGAAGGTCGTCCACTCGTCGTTATCTACGGTGGTAGTCGTGGTGCGCCTGCCATCAATGAAGCAGTCGTTGACATGATGCCAAAAGTTGAACAAGCAGGATGGTCACTACTCTTCGTAACCGGTCAAATTCATTACGATACGATTGCTTCACGTGTTGGCTCCGTTCCAGAACGGATTCAACTTCGTCCATTCGTGTATGATTTACCAAACATCCTAAAAGCCAGTCAACTTGTCATTTCGCGTTCAGGGGCAAGTACGCTTGCCGAGCTGACGACACTCGGATTACCGAGTATCCTCATCCCAAGTCCTTACGTGACGGAAAATCATCAAGAAGTCAATGCCTCATCGCTCGTCGAGACAGGTGCAAGTCTATTGATTCGTGAACAAGAGCTGTCAGGTGATCGGTTATTTGAGGCGTGTGAAAAAGCATTAGCACAACAACAAGAGATGTCTCAAGCAGCATTAGCTCTTGGTATGCCGAATGCTTCACGTGACTTAGTCGATGAATTGTTACGGCTGACGGAACAAAAATACTAAACTATTGCAGGAAAAGACCGATAGGGAAATGAACTGTTACGTTATAGAGGGGGAATAAGACGTGAGGGAACGGAGGACAGGACGACCACAAGAGGACGAGAACGTCCGCAGTCTCGAGGATAAGATACCTTATATCCGTGAACAACGTCGCAAAAAAGCTAACCGAAGACTTATCTATGTCTTAATCTTGATTGGACTACTAGTCGGTGTTGTTTTTTATCTACAGTCGAGCTATTCTCGGGTCGCTCGATTTGATATCGATGGTAACCTTAATGTCAAAACATCAGATATCTTGAAGGCATCAGGAATTAAGGTGAACGAGACACATGCCTTTAATATATCGGAAGAAGACGTTCTTGAACGAATTGAAAAGGTTCCAGGCATTCAGGAAGCGACGATGCAAAAGCAATTTTTACATCAATATCGTGTCACGGTGACGGAAGAGAAAGAAATTGCTTATGCGAAGGATAAACCGGGGGATCGAATCGTACTTGCGGACGGGACAATCATTCCTGGAAAATCGAAGGAAGAATTGTTCGACGCACCAATCTTGACTGGGTTCACAGATCAGTCCTTAAATCGATTAACGAAGGAACTCGTTAAAATCGAACCGAAAGTACGCAGCCGGATCTCAGAAATCGTCGCAAATGATAAGACTGACAAAGGCGGTCTGAAATTATTCATGACGGATGGGAATACGGTATTACTTAGTACGTCTGCTTTTTCAAATTCCTTGAATGAATACGTTAAAGTCATTTCTGCCTTACCGAAAGGAAAGACAGGAACGATTACGATTGATGGTGGCATCTATTTCAAACCATATAAAGGGAAAAAATAGAAGATTCACACTAGGGTGATGAATAAAAAACAAACGTGTGTTTTCATTCGTCGACCTTTGTTCGAATCGTCATCAAATCGTAATCTATTAGGACGCTAAGACGGGCAATAACTTCTTTTCGTAAGTATTTATATAGTGTAGACTTAAACGAGAAGAAGCCTGTCCCATTCCTAGAATATAATTAGGAATAAAAAGGATTAGTATTATGAAAGTGGAGGTGTCACTCCCATGGAAACGAAAGGTACGATTGCCGCGCTCGACATTGGGACATCGGAGGTGAAACTCATCGTCGGTGAACTACTTGGTGGAACGCTGAACGTTCTTGCTGAAGGTTCTGCACCATCCGCGGGTGTTAAACGAGGTGTCATCGTTGACATCGATCAAACAGTACATGCCATTAAACAAGCGGTCACAGAAGTGGAACGTACACTTGGTGAACCAATTGGTGAAGTATATGTCGCTATTTCTGGCGAACACATTCAAGTGAAGGATTGCCAAGGCATGACGTCGATCAAAGGTGAGGATAATGAAATCACGGATGATGATGTGAAGGATGTGCTACATTCTGCAATGGTCATGCGAATTCCAAACGAACTAAGTGTTGTGGATGTCTTGCCGAAGACGTTTACAGTCGATCAGCAGACAGAAATCACTGATCCGAGAGGAATGATCGGTTATCGTCTCGAAGTAACAGGGAAGCTCATTATTGGTGCGAAGACGATCCTACATAGCATTAAACGTTCCATTGAACGGGCTGGTTTAGAGCTTGCTGGATATGTGCTGGAGAGTTTAGCGGTATCTAGAATCGCAGCATCGATTGATGAACTCGAACTTGGTGTTGGGATCATTGACATCGGACACGAGACGACGACACTTTCAATCTATGAAAAGAACGATCTTGTCTACTCGACGACGTTACCATATGGTGGCGATCATCTGACACGTGATTTGACGTATAAGATGAATTGTAAGTACCAAGATGCAAAACTGGCAAAAGAAGAGTACGGTGTGGCGCTTGAAGCACTCGGTGATCCGGAAGAGAAAGTTTCTTACGTCACGATCAACGGAGAACATCGTTTTGAACCACAGTCAGAAATCGGCTTTGTCCTTGAAGCACGACTCGAGGAAATTTTCGAGATGATTCAAAAACGAATGACTCAAGCTGGGTACTCTCACATGAATAGTGGTTTGATCTTATGTGGAGGAAGTTCTTCACTACCTGGCATCGACCAGTTAGGAAAACGAATCTTTAAGCAGAGCGTCAACGTCTATCAACCTGCCAGTCTCGGTATTCGTCATCCAAAATATGCGGTTGCAGCCGGTATGCTACGTTATGTCCTTTCAAGAAGCGCCGTATCGAAATCAGGTTTTGATCGGGCGGAAGAGAAGGAAGTCGTAGCGCACGGACATGAACAGGATGCACTGCTCATGAACGAACAGACGTCACCTACTCGAGAAGAACGGTCGACACGTGAACAGCCTCCAAAAGAGAAAAAGTCATTCAGCAGTTTCTTTGAGAAATTCTTTGGTTAATGCCTACAAAAAATCCAATGAGTAAAAAATATTAGGGGGCCCTTTTTATGTTGCATTTTGATGAAATGATGGACCAAGTAGCAAAAATCAAGGTCATCGGTGTAGGTGGTGGCGGTTCGAACGCCGTCAACCGAATGATTGAACACGGTGTCCAAGGCGTAGAATTCATCGCCGTAAACACGGATGCGCAGGCATTGAACATGTCACAAGCTGATGTGAAGCTTCAACTTGGTGCAAAATTAACACGCGGTCTTGGTGCTGGTGCCAATCCGGAAATCGGTAAAAAAGCGGCAGAAGAGAGTCGTGAACAATTAACAGAAATCCTTTCAGGTGCGGACATGGTCTTCGTCACAGCAGGAATGGGTGGCGGAACAGGAACGGGAGCTGCTCCTGTCATCGCTGAGATTTCAAAAGAAATCGGTGCATTGACAGTCGGTGTCGTAACAAAACCATTTATGTTTGAAGGACGCAAACGCATGCAACATGCCGTCTCAGGTGTCCAGAACTTCAAAGAAAAAGTTGATACGTTAATCGTCATCCCGAATGATAAATTGCTTGAAATCGTTGATCGTAACACACCAATGCTTGAAGCGTTCAAAGAAGCGGATAACGTCTTGCGTCAAGGTGTACAAGGTATTACCGACTTGATCGCTGTACCTGGTCTCATCAACCTCGACTTTGCTGATGTGAAGACGATCATGACTGAAAAAGGTTCTGCATTGATGGGTGTAGGTGTTGCAACAGGTGAACACCGTGCGACAGAAGCAGCGAAAAAGGCGATTTCGAGCCCATTGCTTGAGACATCGATCGAAGGAGCAAAAGGTGTTCTGATGAACATTACCGGTAGTGCGAACCTCAGCTTGTACGAGGTAACGGAAGCAGCACAAATCGTCCAGAGTGCAGCAGATGAGGAAGTCAACTTGATTTTCGGTTCTGTCATCAACGACAACCTAGAAGATGAGATCATCGTCACGGTTATCGCGACAGAATTCGAAAATGAACCACTCGATTTCGAAATTCCGTCAGCACAAGAGATGATGAAGAATCTCTTGAAGAAAAAACAAGCGACTCCACCACCAACTGAGGAGTCAAAACCACAAGTCGAAGAGACACCTGTCAGCTCGAATCCTGAACCGGCTAAAGCGCCAGATGTCGAAGAAACGATGGACATCCCATCTTTCCTTCGCCGGAATAATCGTTAATCGATGTTCCAGTGACACGACTGCTAAACCAAGAGGTGTCGCGAAAGCGGCGCCTCTTTTTTTAAAACTGAGGGAGGCATGAACATGTTTGGACAATGGATCAAATGGGATACACCAACTGGTACCGTACGTGCCGCCTTTACGACGAAATTTGCAGCACCACATGAGAATGGAAATCTAGGACTGCATGTCAACGATGATCGGGATGGCGTCATTCAGAACCGACAAGTCATCGCACGCCAGCTTGATTTATCACTTGAGAACTCGATTTGGGCACAGCAAATTCACGGTAATCATGTCGAACAAGTGACGACACTTGAGTCTGGGCGCGGTGCTTTGGATTACGAAACGGCGATTCCGGGTACAGATGGATTGGTGACGACCGATTCGAATGTCTTACTAATGATGTTGTTTGCTGACTGTGTTCCATTAATTTTCTGTGATCCGACGACAGGAATCATCGCGAATACGCACGCTGGGTGGCGTGGAACCGTTAGTAATATCGTCGAAGAAACAGTAAAACAAATGGAACGTGCGGGTGCTAGTCGATCTTCTATTCAGATGGTCATCGGTCCATCGATTCGTGATTGTTGTTACGAAGTCGATCAACCTGTCATCGATGCCATTGATGCGCTCGAACTAGACGAGTCTCCTTACATACGCAAGGAAGATGGAAAAGCGATGTTATCGCTACAAAAAACGAATGCTGCGCTAGCTGAACGATGTGGAGTGGGCGATGTCCTTGACTCAGGTCTATGTACACACTGTCAGGCGGAAGATTACTTCTCTTATCGCCACGGCGACCACGGTGGTCGGTTTGCAAGTTTGATCGTAAAGGAGTCATTGGATGTCAATTCTTGAAAATGTACAAGATGTTACACAACGAATGGAACAAGCAACTGAAAAGAGTTCTTTCAAAAAGCAGGTACAGCTGATTGGTGTGACGAAATCAGTCTCAAGTCAAGTTGCTTCTGAATTATTAGCAGCGGGCGTGACACATCTCGGAGAAAATCGACCGGATGGGTTGCTTGAAAAGCAGGCAGAACTTGGACGATCAGCTTGTACGTGGCATTTCATCGGCACACTACAGACACGTAAAGTTCGTCAAATCATCGATGCCATTGACGTGCTACATTCCCTCGATCGCCTTCATCTGGCGGAAGAGATCAATAAACGGACAGACCGGACGATTGATTGCTTTATTCAAGTCAATGTTTCTAGGGAAGAATCGAAGCAAGGGATCGCACCGGAGGATCTACCATCGTTTTTACATGAAATCGGTCAGTATCCAGCGATTCGTGTCATCGGATTGATGACGATGGCACCATTAACAGAAGATGAGGCACGTATACGTGAGGTATTCCGGTCGTTAAAAACATTGCAAGAAGAGGTCAAGGCGAAAAAATTGTCGTATGCTCCATGTACAGAGTTATCCATGGGGATGTCATCTGATTTTGAGATTGCCATCGAAGAAGGGGCGACGTTCGTCCGAATTGGAACAACGCTCGTTCACACCTAAACGAGAAGAAGGGAGAATGGATATGGGCTTTAAATCAAAAATGCAAAATCTATTTCTCGGCAACAGCGACGATTTAGATGAACTTGAATATGAAAATGATGCTACAATAAATAAAGGTAGAGGTACGTCGCAACAAGAGTACGAAGAGTATTACGAGGAATCTACCCCGAGTGTTACTCAAAAGGAGGACAGTGTGAGACAATCGAATATCGTGCCGCTTCACGGGACGAAAAAAGCGAAATCGCAAGTCATCTTGAGTGAACCACGTGTCTTTAACGAAGCCCAAGAAATTGGGGAACATCTTCGTCAGAATCGTGCGGTCATCGTCAATATGCAGCGTATGTCAAAAGATCAATCACGACAGATGATTAACTTCTTATCTGGTGTTGTGTTCGCTCTTGATGGAACGATCACGACGATCAGTCAGAATACCCTCCTCTGTGTCCCGAACAATGTCGAGTTAGCAGGAAGCATCTCGAATTTACTTGGAGAAGATGATATTAATCATAAGGGGTGGTAAGTATGGATTCACAAGTAATGTACGCGATTGGTCGTACATTAAGCACATTGCTGCAATATTATAGCTATGTCATGATTGTTTATATTTTACTATCGTGGTTCCCGAATGCCCGTGACTCAAAATTCGGACAAGTGCTCGCAATGTTAGTCGAGCCATTCCTAGCGCCCTTCCGTCGAATCATCCCGCCTATCGGGGGCATGCTAGATATCTCGCCGATTGTAGCCTTCCTCGTCTTGAACTTGGCTCAATCTGGTATCCGAGCTATCTTTTTAGTATGAGTGTCTATGATCATTATCGCGGAAGCGAGCGGGAATTCGTCGATTCAGTCTTGAACTGGATTGATCATGTGGAAGCGACCTATACGTTCAAATTAACAGATTTTCTAGATCCTCGTGAACAACAAATCACACAAGAACTCGTCGGTTCGAAATGCGCCCTCTTTTTTGAGGGCGGTTTTGAAGGCTCTGAACGTAAACGGGCAATCCTCGCACCAGATTATTATGAATACAACGCGGATGACTTTGACATTTCCATTTATCGCATTCATTATCCTACTAAATTCGTTGAACTTTCTCATCGTCAAGTCACTGGTACATTATTGAACGTCGGATTGAAACGAGCCAAATTTGGTGACGTCATCATCCAGGATCAAGTACAGTTTGCCGTCGCAGACGAAGTCGCGACATATATCGAAGCAAACGTTGAACGAGCTGGAAAGACGAAGATTCGTCTTTCGCGTGTAGAAGCAGAAGATCGTTTGAAAGTGAAGGAACAAGAGTGGGAAGAGACACTCGGATTCGTAAGTTCACTTCGATTCGATACAGTCGTGAGTGAAATTCTCGGCTTCTCGCGTCAAAAAGCACAGGCGCTCATTAAACAGGGTGAAAGTAAGGTCAATTATAAAGTAGTGGATGATTCGAGTTTCATGCTTCAAGAAGGCGACTTACTCTCACTACGTGGAACAGGACGCGTCAAGTTGATTGCAATTCTTGGATCGACGAAGCGGGACCGGATCAAACTACAATACGGTATTTTAAAAGGATAAGATAAATGCGAAGGAGGAATCCATCATGCCATTAACGCCACTCGATATTCATAATAAGGAGTTCACACGAAAGTTTCGCGGCTATGACGAAGATGAAGTTAACGAATTTTTGGATCAAGTCATCAAGGATTTCGAATTGTTGTTACGTGAGAATCGTCAACAACAGGAAGTCATTCAAAATATGCAAGCACGCGTCGATTACTTCAGTTCGATGGAAGAAACATTAAATAAATCGATCATCGTTGCACAAGAAGCAGCTGAGGAAGTGAAAGCGAATGCTTCAAAAGAAGCTAGCTTAATCCTAAAACAAGCAGAACGCGAAGCAGAGCAGTTGCAAGACGCAGCACAGCGTCGGGCGCAACGGACGGACTTCGAAGTCGAGCAGATGCGCAAGAAAATCGAGCTTTACCGCAATCGGTTCAAAGTGTTGATCGATGCGCAGATGGAATTATTAACGAGCCACGACTGGGATGCGTTTGATTTCTCTTCTCGTGGAGCGCTTGACGATGTTCCAGCAGTTGCGTATAATGACGACGATGTCGTATAAATAAAATCAATGATAAGGACACGTCGCATCTTTGACGGTTGACAGCGAATCGGGGAATGGTGGAAGCCCGAGCAACGAAAAAGATGGGGTATCCCCTTGGAGTGCATGACTGAACGTTCGCTGAACAGTAAGCCATGCCGGTTCACTCCCGTTATCGAGTACTTAAGCGGTTCTGTGTCTTCGAATGGAAGAGCAGGATTAGTAGGGTGGTACCGCGAGTTCAGCCAAGCTCGTCCCTATCTCAGGGATGAGCTTGGCTTTTTTTGTACTTTTAAAGCGAAAGGTGAGAGATGGTCAGATGGATTACAAAGAAACCTTATTGATGATGAAAACGGAATTTTTAATGCGAGGCAACTTACCAAAACGTGAACCAGATATGCAAGCACGTTGGGAAGAGATGAACCTCTACGCTGCTGTACAGGAAAAGAATGCTGGGAAACCAACATTCATCCTCCACGATGGTCCTCCGTATGCGAACGGTGATATCCATATGGGTCACGGATTAAATAAAGTCTTAAAAGACATCATCGTCCGTTATAAATCAATGAATGGCTTCCAGTCGCCTTACGTACCAGGTTGGGATACACACGGATTACCGATTGAAACAGCACTTCAAAAAGCCGGTGTTGATCGTAAATCGATGACAGTCGCAGAATTCCGTGAGTTGTGTGCGAAGTATGCACTGGAGCAAGTGGATCACCAACGTGACCAATTCAAACGTCTTGGCGTTCTTGGGGATTATGACAATCCATATATCACGCTTCAGCCGGAATTTGAAGCAGCTCAAATTCGGTTATTCGGAGATATGGCAAACAAAGGCTATATTTACAAAGGGAAAAAACCTGTCTATTGGTCACCTTCTTCTGAATCGGCATTAGCTGAAGCAGAAATCGAATATCAGGATAAACGTTCAGCTGCAATCTATGTCGCATTCCAAGTCATGGATGGGAAAAACATCCTTGAGCCGACGGATCATTTCGTTATCTGGACGACGACACCATGGACGATTCCAGCGAACCTTGGAATCTCTGTCAGTGCTGAATTAACATATGCACGGATCGAGTACCAAGGAAAAGGCTATATCGTGGCAGAAACGCTCGTTCCTGAAGTCATCGAAGCACTCGGATGGGAAGATGCAACTGTCGGACGCGTCTTCAATGGTGCGGACTTCGAGTACATGAAAGCGAAACATCCACTTTATGACCGTGAATCACTCGTCATGCTCGGCGATCATGTTACAGCCGAAGCGACAGGTGTCGTTCATACCGCTCCAGGTCACGGGGAAGATGACTTCCGCATCGGTCAAGCGTACGGTCTTGACGTCCTTTGCCCAGTCGATGATAAAGGGGTCATGACAGCGGAAGCGCCTGGATTCGAAGGCATGTTCTATGAAGATGCGAATAAAGAAATTGGTCTTGCGCTTGAAGAAGCAGGAGCACTTTTAAAACTGTCGTTCATCAAACACTCGTATCCACATGACTGGCGGACGAAAAAACCGGTCATCTTCCGTGCGACGCCACAATGGTTCGCTTCAATCAAAGACTTCCGTGCGGAAATCCTTGATGAAATCAAAGGTGTCCAGTGGGTACCAGAGTGGGGCGAAACACGACTTCACAACATGTTCAAAGACCGTGGCGACTGGGTCATCTCGCGTCAACGTGCATGGGGTGTACCACTTCCAATCTTCTACGCTGAAGATGGTACGGAAATCGTCACACCGGAAACGATTGATCATATCGCGAATCTGTTCGCAGCTCACGGATCAAACGTCTGGTATGAGCGTGACGCAGTCGACTTGCTTCCTGAAGGGTTCACACATCCAGCAAGCCCGAACGGTATCTTCAAAAAAGAAACGGACATCATGGATGTCTGGTTCGATTCTGGTTCATCACATGCGGGTGTCCTCGCGACACGTCCTGAATTGACACGTCCAGCGGATCTCTATCTAGAAGGATCTGACCAATACCGTGGTTGGTTCAACTCGTCGTTATCGACAGCCGTCGCAACGACAGGAAAAGCACCATACAAAGCAGTCGTCAGTCACGGATTCGTCCTCGATGGTCAAGGGCGCAAGATGTCGAAATCGATTGGAAATACAATCGCGCCGATTCAAGTCATGCAACAATTCGGAGCTGAGATTCTTCGCTTGTGGGTGGCATCTGTCGATTATCAAGCCGATGTTCGTGCATCGATGGATAACTTCAAACAAGTCTCAGAGTCATACCGGAAAATCCGGAATACGGTTCGTTTCCTCCTCGGAAACTTGGATCAATTTGATCCTGCAACGCACCGTGTCGCATTCGAAGACTTACCAGAGTCAGACCGTTTCATGCGGACGAAACTTGACCAACTGGTTGGTAAAGTAAAAGCTGCCTATGATGCGTACGACTTCATGTCGGTCTATCAATTGCTTCACAACTTCTGTGTCCTTGATTTGTCATCGTTCTATCTCGATTACACGAAAGATATCCTGTACATCGAAAAAGCGGACGCCACATCACGTCGTGCGGTTCAGACGGTCATGTATGATACAGTTGTCGCTTTGTTACAATTGATGGCACCTGTCTTGCCACACACGGCAGACGAAGCTTGGGAGTTCGTACCAGCTGTAGAGACGAAGAGTATCTTCTTGACGGACCTTCCGGAAACGGTCGAAGTCTCAGAAGAAGGACTTGCCCTCATCGAGAAATGGAATGCGTTCTTGACGTTCCGCAATGATGTCTTGAAAGCACTCGAGGAAGCACGTGTTGAGAAACTCGTCGGTAAGACACTTGAAGCGAAGCTTCTGCTTGCGCCGAAAGAAGAAACGAAAGCCTTGCTCGAAACGATTGATCATCTCGAACAGTTACTCCAAGTCTCACAACTCGAATTCGTTGAAACAGCGGATAAGATGTATGAGACGACAGGCATCACGGTTCAAAAAGCTGACGGTGAAAAATGTGAACGTTGTTGGACATATTCGACGGAACTCGGACAAGATCCGGCTCATCCGACGCTTTGCCCACGTTGTACTGAGGTCGTCAATTCTTTATAATGATACAAAGGGAGGGGCGGCTGCGACTTCGCAGGACGTCCCTCATTATTTTTGGATGCGGAGGACAATAGGATGTGGCTTTACTTAGGGATTGCTGCTTTACTCGTTGGAGTCGACCAGTTGACAAAATGGATCGTCGTTCAAAATATGACGATTGGTCAAGCGATCACGGTCATTCCGGATTTCTTTTATCTCAACTCGTATCGAAATCGAGGCGCGGCGTGGGGGATGCTTGAAGGCAAATTCGGGTTCTTCTTCATCGTCACGGTCGTCGTCGTCATTGGATTGATTTACTTCCTCTACAAGGAAGGCACGAAAAATAAGGTATTTGCTTGGAGCATCGCGTTACTACTCAGTGGTGCGATTGGGAACTTCATCGATCGAATGGCACGAGGAGAAGTCGTTGATTTCTTCCACTTCTTCCCGTTCGGCTATAATTTCCCAATCTTCAATGTCGCAGACGTCTGTTTGACGTTTGGTGTCATTACGATGCTGATCAGCGTCATGTTCGAAGAACGGTTGACTAAGAAAGGAACGATGGATAAATGAATGAAGTAGAAACATGGTCCGTACAAGCGGATGGAGCGACAGGGCGCATTGATAAATGGCTCGCAGAACAAAACGAATGGTCGCGTTCGCAAGTACAGGAATGGTTGAAAGCGGGACGCGTCGAAGTCGACGGTCGTGTCGTTAAACCGAACTATAAATTATCGGGAACGGAATCGATTGCCGTTCACATCCCGGAAGCGGTAGAACTCGAGATTTTACCAGAAGATATCCCGCTTGAAGTCGTCTATGAGGACTCGGATGTCATCGTCGTCAACAAACCAAAAGGAATGGTCGTCCACCCAGCGGCAGGCCATGTCTCAGGGACGCTCGTCAACGCCTTATTACATCATTGTCAGGATCTCTCAGGCATCAATGGTGTCAAACGCCCAGGAATCGTTCACCGGATCGATAAGGACACCTCTGGTCTGTTGATGGTTGCTAAGAACGACTTAGCGCATGAATCACTCGCGCATCAGCTGAAAGAGAAAACGACGGAACGCCTCTACATCGCGCTCGTACACGGTGAGATTCCACACGAACTCGGAACGATTGAAGCACCAATCGGACGCGACAAGAACGATCGTCAACGGATGACGGTGACGGATAAGAATTCGAAGTCTGCCGTAACTCATTTCCGTGTTCTCGACCGGTACGAAGGATTCACAGTCGTTGAATGTAAACTCGAAACAGGTCGGACACACCAGATTCGTGTGCACATGCGCTATATCGGTTTCCCGCTTGCCGGTGATCCGAAATACGGTCCACGTAAGACGATGAAAATGAATGGTCAAGCCTTGCACGCTGCGGTTCTTGGCTTCGAACATCCACGGACAGGCGAATGGATGCGTTTTGAAGCACCACTCCCAGAAGAGATGACATTCGAGATTGGTCAACTGAAAAAACTTGAATTAGAGTCTTGACGTTTTTCTAATAAAACGGTAGAGTATCACCTAGAGAGCGATGCGAGACATCCTCTACTGACACTTCGGTCGTCCGAGCGACGATCCTACCAAACTAGTATCACCTTTAATCGAGTCCGGAGAGGCTGCGAAAGGGAGAACCTACCACAAACGTGCGTAGGCATGCATACAATACGTATGCCATGATTCTGTCTTCGATGACCTTCTGCGGATTTCCGCAGAAGGTCTTTTGTATGAAAGGAGAAACTATGAAACCAGCCGTCATCTTAGATGAAGCCGCGATTGGACGTGCATTGACACGGATCGCTCATGAAATCATCGAACGTAACAAAGGCATTGCTGATTTAATGATCGTTGGAATCAAGACGCGTGGCGAGACACTCGCGCGCCGCCTTGCGAAGCGGATCGAACAGATCGAAGGCAAACCGGTTTTACTCGGTGTTGTCGACATCTCAATGTACCGGGATGACTTGTCAAAGCGCAGTTTAGAGCCGGAAATCAAAGGTTCTGATCTACCGGAAAACATCACCGGAAAAATCGTCGTCCTCGTTGACGACGTGCTTTACACAGGTCGAACGGTTCGCGCCGCGATGGACGCACTCGTCGACCACGGAAGACCGAGTATGATTCAACTCGCTGTCCTCGTCGACCGCGGACATCGGGAGTTACCGATCCGTCCGGACTTCATCGGCAAAAACGTTCCGACGTCACGCGATGAGCAAGTCGTCGTCGCGCTCGCTGAAGTCGATGAAGCCGATCAAGTATTCATTAAACGCTAAAATTCAAAACCTTTAAGGTGGTCCAGAGAGACCAGAAAGGGAGTCATCCATATGGCAAAACATGCCGCAGTACTTGATGTACAAGAAGTACCTACCCATCCTCTAAACTGGCTGATGCTCAGCCTACAACACGTCTTCGCGATGTTTGGTGCGACCGTGCTCGTCCCGCTTTTAACGGGACTCAACACATCGGTCGCGCTCGTCGCAAGCGGAGTCGGCACACTGATTTTCCTCGCCGTCACCCGCTTTAAAGTACCCACATACCTTGGTTCAAGTTTTGCCTACATCGCCCCGATCATCGCCGTCAGTGAACGGTGGGGTGTCGAGGATGCTTTACTCGGTGGGATGGTCGCTGGATTCGTCTACGGACTCGTCTCACTCCTCATCCGCTACACGGGAGCTGCTTGGTTGCTCCGCTTACTCCCACCGGTCGTCATCGGACCGGTCATCATGGTCATCGGGTTATCGCTTGCGCCGACCGCTGTCAACATGGCGATGAATGGAGCAGACGGTAAGTACAACGGACTGTATTTCCTCGTCGCGATGGTGACACTCGGTGTCACACTTCTCGCGATGACATATTTAAAAGGGATGTGGAGTACGATACCGATCCTGTTCGGGATCACGGTTGGTTATCTCGTCGCGGCATCTGTCGGAATCATTGATTTCACACCACTGCAACAAGCCACGTTCTTCCACGTGCCGGACTTCACGATTCCGTTCCTGAATTACACACCATCGTGGAATACAGCCGCCTTGCTTCTGATCGTTCCCGTGACGCTCGTCACACTGACGGAACACATCGGCGAACAAAAAGTGACATCACGCATCATCGGGCGCGAGACGCTCCTTGATCCAGGGATGCACCGGACCGTACTGGGCGACGGGATTGCGAAGACAGTCGCGTCGATGCTTGGCGGACCACCGGTGACGACGTATGGTGAGAACAACGGAGTCATGTCGATCACACGCGTCTACAGTGTTTATGTCCTCGGTGGTGCAGCAGTGCTTGCGATCAGCTTCGGATTCCTTGGATACGTCGAAGGATTCATCAAGACGATTCCGACACCGGTCATGGGCGGGATTAGTATCCTCTTATTCGGAGTCATCGCTTCGAACGGTCTCCGGACGCTGACGGAAAGTAAGATTGACCTTGCCGATAAACGGAACTTGACGATCACAGCCGTCATTCTCGTCACAGGCATCGGAGGCGCGGCGCTCAAAATCGGCAACTTCTCTCTCGAAGGGATGGCACTGGCGACGATTCTTGGAATCATCCTGAATCTAGTCCTTCCGAAAACGACAGAGCAGGTCGAAGAAACAACGGAAACCTCTATAACTCAATCCGTAGCTAACAACTTTTAAGACGTTCCGAGAGAACGATAAAGTGAAGGCCATGAAAAGATGCAGGGAATCACTCTGCCTTCTTTCGGCGCACCTTCACTTAGAAGGTGCGCCTTTTTCATGACCTGAAAAGGAGTGAATGATATGAAGACGATTCTAAAAAACCGGCATTTCGTCAATTTAGAAAGCTTATCCACGACAGAGATCAATTCGTTGATTGAACGCAGTCTCGCTTTTAAACGGGGCGAGCCAGCACCAGATTTTTCCGATAAGACACTCGTCAATCTGTTCTTTGAAAACTCGACCCGGACACGCTCTTCCTTTGAAATGGCAGAGCATCGCTTGAATATGCATCTACTGCCGTTTGAAACAGCGACGTCATCCGTGCAAAAAGGGGAGACGTTACGCGATACGTGCAAGACGCTTGAGGCAATCGGCGCCGATGGGTTGGTCATTCGTCACGGGGCGACCGGTTATTACGAAGAACTACTAGCAACGCTCGATATTCCGATCATCAATGCGGGAGACGGGAGCGGTCAACACCCGTCCCAGTCCTTACTCGATCTGATGACGATCGTCGAGACGTACGGAACGGTCGAAGGAAAAGTCGTCGTCATCTGTGGGGACTTACAACATAGTCGCGTCGCCCGGTCGAATGCGGATATCTTAAAGCGACTCGGTGCCATCGTCTATGGATCAGGACCAGTTGAGTGGTACGACCCTGCGATGGGGATACCGTATCTTCCGATGGATGAAGCCGTCGAACAGTGCGACATCTTGATGTTACTGCGTGTCCAGCACGAACGGCATGACGGGACGACTCGATTTGATCCAGCAGTCTATCACGCGACGTATGGATTGACACATGAGCGGATGAACCGCCTGAAGCATTCCGCGATCGTGCTTCATCCGGCACCGGTCAATCGGGGAGTCGAGATTGCTGACGAACTGGTCGAACACCCGCGATCGCGAATCTTTGAACAGATGAAAAACGGTGTCTTTGCCCGCATGGCGATTCTCGAATGGTGCTTTTCAACGAAATCAATCAAAGGAGACGATAAAGATGACAACACGAATTGAGAATGCAAGATGGTACGAGGCGGGACAAGTTCGGACGGGGGATATTCGAATCGAAGCCGGGAAAATTACGGATTTAGCAGCAACACCGCAAGCTGGGGAAATGGTCATCGATGCGTCCGGATTATTCGTCTCACCAGGATTCGTCGATATCCATGTCCACCTCCGGGAACCAGGCGGCGAACATAAGGAAACGATAGCAACCGGCACGGCAGCGGCTGCAGCAGGAGGATTCACGACGATTTGCCCGATGCCGAATACGCGTCCCGTACCGGACGATCGGCAAACACTTGATGCCTTGTTCCAAAAGATTGAAGAGACGGCATCTGTCCGGGTTTTGCCTTACGCGGCGATTTCAAAAAATCAACTCGGACAAGAACTCGTCGCGTTCGATCAATTAACGGATGCTGTGGCATTCACGGATGACGGTGTCGGGGTCCAGACGGCAGCTGTCATGCGAACGGCGATGCAACAAGCAGCCCACCTTGGAAAAACAATCGTTGCGCATTGCGAAGATGATTCGTTGAAAGCGGGATGTGTCCATGAAGGAAGTTACAGTCGACGGGAAGGTTTGCAAGGCATTCCATCACTTGCAGAAAGCATCCATATCGCCCGGGATGTCCTGATTGCCGAAGAGACCGGTTGTCATTATCACGTCTGTCATGTCTCGACGAAAGAATCCGTTCGTGTCATTCGTGACGCCAAACGAGCAGGCATCCGTGTGACGGCAGAAGTCACACCGCACCATCTCGTATTGATCGATGAGGACATTAAAGACCAGGATCCGAACTTTAAAATGAACCCTCCCCTGCGAAGTGAAGCGGATCGTCAAGCATTGCTCGAAGGACTAGCAGACGGAACGATTGATTGTATCGCGACCGATCACGCGCCCCATGCGGCAGAAGAAAAGGCACTCGGTATCGAACGCGCACCGTTTGGCATCACAGGATTCGAGACAGCATTCCCGCTCCTTTATACGAAGCTCGTCGCTGAAGGCAAGATGACAATTGAGACACTGATCCGGAATTTGACGGACAAGGCAGCAGCGATTTTTGAACTACCTTACGGCAAACTTGAAGTGGGGGCGGAAGCAGACTTAGTCCTGCTTGATCTAGAGACGGAGCGAACGGTTTCACCGGAACGATTCCGTTCAAAAGGTAAGAACACACCGTTCGCAGGAGAACGGTTAAAAGGATTCCCAGTCATGACGCTCGTCAAGGGAGAAATCGTATTCAAGGAGGACACAGCACATGCGTAAACGGACACTGGTGTTAGAGGATGGTATGACGTTTGAAGGAACGGCGTTTGGATCGGACACGACAACAACAGGAGAGGTCGTCTTCCAAACCGGAATGACTGGTTATCAAGAGATGCTATCGGATCCATCTTACTGTGATCAGATGATCGTGCTGACGAATCCGTTGATCGGCAATTACGGAATCAATCGAGAAGACTATGAAACGACGCGTCCACTCGCTAAAGCATTGATTGTTCGCGAACATTGTCAAACACCGTCGAACTTCCGCAGTGAGATGTCGCTCGATGAAGCTCTTCGAGATCTTGATATTCCAGGATTAAGTGGAGTCGATACGCGTCAATTAACACGACATATTCGCTCTAAAGGCGTCATGCGCGGTCGACTCGTTGACGGAGAGTTCAACCTAGAAGAGGAATTAAACCACCTGCAAGATGCACCAATCGAGACAGATCAAGTCAAACGTGCTTCAACGGAACGAGCGTATATCATCCCAGGAGCTGGACCACGAATCGTCCTCGTTGACTTCGGAGCGAAGCTCGGAATCGTCCGCGAACTTGTCAAACGGGGCTGTGAAGTCGTCGTTGTGCCATACGACGTGAGCGCAACGGAAGTCTTACGCTATCGTCCAGACGGTGTGATGCTGTCGAACGGACCAGGGAATCCAAAGGATGTCCCGACAGCGATTCCGCTGATTCAAGAATTGACAGGGAAAGTCGTCATCTTCGGAATTTGTCTTGGGCACCAGTTGATCGCACTAGCACATGGCGCGGATACGTTCAAACTGCCATTCGGTCACCGGGGTGCGAATCATCCCGTGCAAGATATCCGGACAGGTCGTGTCGACATCACGTCGCAAAACCATGGATATGCCGTCGACGAACACTCATTGCGCGATACCGTGCTTGAAGTGACGCATCTCGCAATCAACGATGGAACGGTCGAAGGCATCCGTCATACGTCAGCATCCGTCTTCTCAGTTCAGTATCATCCGGAAGCATCACCCGGTCCAATGGATGCGAACGGTCTATTCCAACAGTTTTTAGAAGAAATCACGAAACAACAGGAGGTCTCTCATGCCTAAACGTCAAGATATCCAGAAGATTCTCGTTATCGGGTCCGGTCCAATCGTCATCGGACAAGCAGCTGAATTCGACTACGCAGGAACACAAGCGTGTCAAGCCTTGAAGGAAGAAGGATATGAAGTCATCCTCGTCAACTCGAATCCGGCAACAATCATGACGGATCCAACAGTTGCGGATCGTGTCTACATCGAGCCTCTTCAAGCGGAGTTCGTCTCGCGAATCATCCGGAAGGAACGACCAGATGCCTTACTTGCGACACTTGGCGGTCAGACGGGTTTGAACTTGGCTGTTGAACTAGATCGTCTTGGTATCCTTGCTGAATACAATGTCGAGTTGCTCGGAACGAAATTATCAGCCATCGAAGAGGCAGAAGATCGTGATTTGTTCCGTCAACTGATGTTTAGACGCGGACATGGCGTACCGGATAGTGAAATCGTGCATACGCTCGAAGAAGCACAACAATTCCGACAACAGATCGGTCTACCAATCATCATCCGTCCGGCATATACACTCGGAGGAACGGGTGGTGGAATCGCCAATACACCAGAAGAGTTCACGCGAATCGTCGAAGGGGGACTCAAGGCAAGTCCAGCAACACAAGTACTACTTGAAAAATCGATTGCCGGGATGAAAGAGGTCGAATTCGAAGTCATGCGTGATGCAACGAACCAAGCCATCATCGTCTGTGCGATGGAAAACTTCGACCCGGTCGGTGTTCATACCGGAGACTCAATCGTCTTCGCTCCGACGCAAACACTATCGGACCGTGATTATCAATTGCTACGTAACGTCTCGCTCGATATCATTCGCGCACTTGGAATCGAAGGTGGATGTAACATCCAGTTCGCGCTAGATCCAACGAGTTTCGACTACTATGTCATCGAAGTCAATCCACGTGTTTCCCGCTCGTCAGCACTTGCTTCAAAAGCGACCGGTTATCCGATCGCAAAGCTTGCTGCGAAGATTGCCGTCGGGTATGCCTTATCTGAATTAAAGAACCCGATCACCGAGACGAGCTTTGCTTCGTTTGAACCGGCACTCGATTATGTCGTCGCTAAAATTCCGCGCTGGCCATTCGATAAATTCGAAACGGCAGACCGGACGCTCGGAACTCAGATGAAGGCGACCGGTGAGGTCATGGCAATGGGACGGACGATGGAAGAGGCATTACTGAAAGCCGTTCGTTCGCTTGAAATCGGTACAGCGGATTTGTACATGCCACGCTTCATCGAAATGGCAGATGATGCGTTGCAACAAGCGATTCGCCAGGCGACGGATGATCGACTCTTCGCCTTGTACGCTGGTTTTGTCCGCGGCTATAGCGTCGAACAGATTCATGCTTGGACGGCAATTGATCGCTTATTCCTCGAAAAGCTCCAGCACATTTGGCAACTTGAGCAATCGGTCGCTACTGGTTTGACGCCTGAACTGCTCCTTCATGTGAAACGGTATGGATTCAGTGACCCAATGCTTGCTCGGATTACAGGACAAACGGAAACAGAGATTCGCCGGATGCGTGAAGCGCAAACGATTCATCCAGTCTACAAAATGGTCGATACGTGTGCGGCAGAGTTCGCCTCTGATACGCCGTACTACTATGGAACATACGAACGCGAAAATGAGGCAATCGCGACGAACCGTTCTTCGATCCTCGTCTTAGGATCGGGTCCGATCCGGATTGGTCAAGGAGTCGAGTTCGACTATGCGACAGTCCATTCGATTCAAGCGATTCGTCAAGCTGGCTATGAAGCGATCATCGTCAACAACAATCCGGAAACCGTGTCGACCGACTTCTCGATTTCCGATCGGCTCTACTTTGAACCATTGACGACGGAGGATGTCCTCGAAGTCATCCGAAACGAACGTCCACTCGGTGTCATCGTCCAGTTCGGTGGACAGACGGCGATCAACTTAGCCGAATCATTAGCGGCAGAAGGTGTGAAAATTCTTGGAACGTCGCTTGAAGATCTAGACCGGGCAGAGGATCGAAAACAGTTCGAATCGGCATTAACAGCACTCGACATTCCACAACCACCAGGAAAAACAGCGGTGACGGTTGAAGAAGCAGTCACAGCAGCGGCGTCACTCGGGTACCCGGTACTCGTTCGCCCATCATATGTCCTTGGTGGACGAGCAATGGAAATCGTCTATGCGCAAGAAGAACTCGAACATTACATGAAACATGCAGTCATTGCCTCACCGGAGCGACCAGTCCTCGTCGATCGGTATCTGACAGGAATCGAGCTTGAAGTCGATGCGATCTGCGATGGAACGGACGTCGTCATCCCCGGCATTATGGAGCATATCGAACGGGCCGGGGTTCACTCGGGTGACTCGATCGGAGTCTATCCACCACAACGCGTATCACAAGTCATCAAGGACCGGATCGTCGATTATACGACGCGGATCGCCAAAGCCTTCGGTATCAAGGGATTGCTCAACATCCAGTTCGTCTACGCGGACGGCGCTCTCTATGTCCTTGAAGTCAACCCGCGTGCCAGCCGAACGGTGCCGTTTATCTCGAAAGTTACAGGTCTTCCGGTCGCGCGTCTCGCAACAGACATCATTCTCGGTGAAACGCTCGCTTCTTACGGGTTAACAAGTGGTGTCTTACCAGAAGAACCACTCGTCTCAGTCAAAGTACCGGTCTTCTCGTTTGCGAAGCTTAAAGAAGTCGATCCAACGCTCGGACCAGAAATGAAATCGACTGGAGAAGTCATCGGAACGGACCGTACGCTCGAAAAAGCACTCTACAAAGGATTACTTGCTTCCGGGATGGCAATTCCAGAACACGGTCGTGTCCTCTTGACGGTCGCAGATCCAGACAAAGCAGAAATGACGGATCTTGCACGACGCTTTGCATCACTTGGATTCACGTTGCTTGCAACGGAAGGGACGGCAGCGTACTTGACGGAGCAAGGGTTACCGGTTCAGACGGTCGGTAAAATCGACTCGTCTTCCGAATCGATGCTCGACGTGATTGAAAAAGGTGAGATCGAGTATGTCATCAATACGATGAGTCGCGACTCACAAGTCACAAAAGACGGCTTCATCATTCGACGGGCAGCAGCGGAGAATCAAGTCGTTTGTCTAACATCACTCGATACGGCGGAAGCGATTCTACGCGTCATCGAGAGTCGCTCGTTCGAAGCGAGTGCGATTCAAGCCTTCACACACGAAAAGAAAGTGGTGATCCAATGAAGCAACTCTTGACGGTCGTCTCTCGACGAACGGTAGCTCAAGGCGCGACGGAACTCGTTTGTCGCCTCGAGCAACCGCAAGACATTGCGCCGGGGCGATTCATGCATCTACGCGTCGGTCCACTCTTACGCCGACCGATCTCGATTGCTCGGGTCGATCATGACCTGATTACGTTTCTCTTTAAAGAAATCGGACAAGGGACAGCAGAACTAGCTTCCTTGCGTCCCGACGACAAAATCGATGCCCTCGGACCACTCGGAAACGGTTTTCCGATCAACGCCATCAACCGAGATCAACGGGTCGTTCTCGTTGGTGGAGGGATTGGGGTGCCGCCGCTGTATGAGACGATGCGTCAACTCGTCGTGCGTGGTGTGACATGTGAAGCGATTCTAGGATTTGATACGGCAACGAGCGTCTTTTACGAAGCGGAATTCCAAGCGCTCGGTAAGACGACGGTCACGACGGTCGATGGGACGCATGGAACGAAAGGGTTCGTTACGGTTGCCTTACGTCCGGAAAGCTATGATGTGTTGCTCGCTTGCGGGCCAGAGCCGATGTTGCGGTCGCTCCAGCAACAACCGATTGAGCATAAGTATCTCTCCATCGAAAATCGAATGGGATGCGGCATCGGTGCTTGTTTTGCCTGTGTCTGTAAAACACCAACAGGCGGGTACGTCAAGACTTGTTCCGATGGTCCAGTCTTTCGGGCAGAGGAGGTCGTATTATGACGGAACGATTACGTGTCGAGTTGCCGGGACTTTCCTTGAAAAACCCGATCATGCCGGCATCTGGATGTTTTGGATTCGGTGAGGAATACGCGAAGTTATATGATTTATCAGAGCTTGGGGCAATCATGATCAAAGCAGCGACGGGCGAAGAACGTTACGGAAATCCGACGCCGCGTGTCGCGGAGAGTGGAATGGGGATGTTGAATGCAATCGGTCTCCAAAATCCGGGTGTTGATGGCATCTTAACGAAAAAACTACCGTTCCTCGAGACGTTTGATACAGCAATCATCGCGAATGTCGCCGGTTCGACACCGGAAGAGTATGAGCTTGTTGCAGAAAAAATGAGTCGTCATTCTGGCATTCATGCACTGGAATTAAATATCTCCTGTCCGAACGTCAAATCAGGTGGAATCCAGTTCGGAACGGATCCGTTGCTTGCCGCTGAATTAACGCGTCGCGTCAAACAGGTCTCGAGCAAACCGGTTTACGTTAAGCTTTCACCGAATGTCACTTCAATCGTCGAGATGGCGCGTGCCGTCGAAGCAGCAGGTGCGGACGGACTGACGATGATCAACACACTCGTTGGGATGCGAATCGATGTCCGAACGGGACAGCCAATCCTTGCCAACCGGATTGGTGGATTATCTGGTCCATCGATCAAACCAGTCGCGATTCGGATGATTCATGATGTCGCTCAAGCCGTCTCGATTCCAATCATCGGGATGGGGGGCGTGATGGAAGTCGATGACGTCTTAGAAATGATTTACGCCGGGGCTTCCGCTGTCGCCGTCGGTACTGCAAACTTCGTCAATCCATACATCTGTCAAGAATTGATCCAGCAGTTACCGGGTCGCATGGATGAACTTGGCATCGATCATATTCTAGACATCAGGGGGAAAGCATATGAATCAACTTTACATCGCGCTTGATTTTCCGACCGAAGCAGAAGTGTTTTCGTTCCTCGAACGGTTCGAAGAGACACGACCAGCCGTAAAAGTTGGGATGGAATTGTTTTATGCAGCGGGAAGACCGTTCGTCCGCAAACTCGTCGAACGTGGGCACGCGGTATTCCTCGATGTCAAAGTCCATGACATTCCAGAGACGGCGCGCCGGACGATGCGCATCATCGGACAATTAGGCGTCGAATTAACGAACGTCCATGTTGCCGGTGGGAAAGAGATGATGATTGCTGCGCGAGAAGGACTTCGTGAAACGAACGCCGCGACACAGCTGATCGGCGTGACACAGTTGACATCGACGGATGAAGCGATGTTACGCGACTTAAAGATTGAAGGAGCGATGCCAGTAGTCGTTCGTGAGTATGCGCAACTGGCAGATGCAGCAGGACTAGATGGTATTGTCTGTTCGGCGCTCGATCTTCCTGAACTAATCAAAGGTTGCCGAACGGACTTCCGTTTTGTCACACCAGGTATTCGTCCTTCTAGCAGTGAAGCAGATGATCAAAAGCGAGTCGCGACCGTTCTTGATGCGCGTCGAAATGGAGCGACGGATTTAGTAATTGGTCGCCCGATTACACGTGCCAAACAGCCCGAACAGATCTATCAAACGTTACTCGAAGAATGGAAGGGTCAATTATCATGGTAAATCCAATTGCAAATGCATTACTCCGTATCAAAGCTGTCACGTTATCTCCAAACAATCCGTATACGTGGGCAAGTGGGCTCCGTTCGCCGATCTATTGCGATAATCGGTTGACCCTTTCGTACCCAGAAGTCCGCTCCTTGATTGCCGATGCCCTAGCTGAGAAAGTGAAGGGTTTAGGAATCGAAGTCGTTGCCGGAACAGCGACAGCAGGTATTCCTCACGCGGCATTCGTCGCGGAACGATTAGGGTTACCGATGGTATACGTGCGTAGTGGCAGTAAGAAACATGGGAAAGGTAACCAAATCGAAGGTGTCATTCAACCAGGCCAACGCGTCGTCGTCATTGAAGACTTATTATCAACGGGGATGTCTGCAATTGAGGCAGCAGAAGCACTCCAAGCAAAGGGAGCGAACGTCATTCGGATCCAAGCGATCTTCTCTTACGGGATGGAACCCTTGAAGAACAATCTCCGAGACGCGAAGGTTGACGCGGATGCATTACTGACGTTCGAAGCGTTACTCGAAACGGCACAACAACAAGGTGATATTACAGTAGAAGAACAGGAACAATTGGCAGATTGGTCGAAGGACCCAGTTGCTTGGAGCGAACGTTTTACCGCAAACGTGTAAAAACCGATAGATTCCGTCGGACGACCTACGATTTCTAGTATATGATTTGGTACACTATAGAAATAAAGGAGGTCGTCGACTATGGTGACACATTATCGTGATTATGAACAATTCAAAATGGTCGTCCTTCCGTTTCTACTTGAACGTCCAGATACGCATCAGTTGATTCTAGGTATATTGGAACGGGGGGATGAGCCGCTCCTGATGGCAACGGCACAAGAAGGCAATCGACGACTCGTCATTTTGCAAACGATACCGGAGCAAGCGATCGTTGCAGGTGATGTGTTTTCAAAAGAGGGTATCCGAAAGCTAGCGCGTATTTTGGATAGTCCAGGGTTCGTTGGAGAACAGTCGATCTTAGAACCGCTGTTATTACCGCATTCGATCTATGATGTGCATATGGAGCAGGGAGTGTATGCCTTGACGAAGGTAGTGATGCCGCGCATACCTGAAGGTGTCATTTTTAAAGCGATCCCGAAACAAGAATCACGGCATGCAATCCAGTTTGCGACGGGTTTTTTGAATGAAGTCGAATCGCGTCCGTCCGATCGACAACTCACGCAACTCCATCAGTCGATGACGCGACACATCGAACAAGGAAGTTTGTTCGGATTGTTCAGTGGATCAATGCTCGTTGCAATGGCAGCAGCTACGCGTCCGACACAAACCGGTATTACGATCTCTTACGTCTATACTCCAAAGGAGCTACGCGGAAATGGATATGCTTCTTATCTCGTAGCTAAACTCTCTGAACACTTGCTGCAATCTTACCCAGTCGTGACGCTATATACCGATTGGGCAAATCAAACAGCGAATAAAATTTATCAGCACGTTGGCTTCGAGTTAGTCGGACGATCCTTACATATTAAGAAACAAGAGAGGTATCGTTAACCAGAGTGCACGTCTAAGCAATCATAAAGTAAAACAACAGCCGACCGTCCTATTATCTAAGGACAGTCGGCTGTTTTGTGCCACAGCAAATATTAGTTAAATTTAGCGATGATTTTACCACGGACGTGACGTTCGGATAAACGTTGTAATCCTTTTACGATGTCCGCTGCTGGAATCTCTTCCGTGACGAGTGGATCGAGTTCTTTTGCTGCGACGAGTTTCAGTAATTCACTTGCCATAAGCCCAAGGTTACGGATTGCTCGGTCATCTTCGCTTGCGTAAGCAGCAGCAAGTGCCACTTCGTGAATCGAAGGGGAGAGTGTGAATGGCTTAATGACGGATTGATCAGGACCGCCAGCAATAAAGGCAAGTTGACCTGAGAATGCAAGACGCCCAAGATCCGCTGTAGCTTCCTCTCGACCAACCGTATTGAAAATTAAGTCCGCACCACGACCTTTCGTCCAGTCTCGAATGACCTCTGTGACGTTTTCTTTTTTGTAATCAATGGCGAGGTCTGCACCAAGTTGCTTCACCCATTCATGATTTTCCGTCGAAGCAGTCGTCGCGACGGAAAGACCAAGCCGTTTTGCGAGTTGGATGCCGATGCCGCCGACACCACCTGCACCAGCATGAATGAGAATCGTCTCTTTACCTGTCGTGTTCATCTTTTGAACGATCGCTTCATAAGCAGTCATCCCAGCGCACAGAATCGCAGCGGCTTCAGCGAATGAGACGTCTTCCGGAATCAGAGCGAGGGCACGTGTATCGACGAGCGCGAACTCAGCAAATGCACCATTGCGTTGTAGATTGGTATGAATCGCTACACGGTCGCCAATTTTCACTTCTGCGCCAGGTCCGATTTGTTCGACGACGCCAGCTAAATCAACACCTGGAATATGGGGAAACGTCCATGCTGGATTATTCGTTGCTTTATAGTCGACGGGGTTTAACGCGACCGTCTTGACACGAATTAAAGCTTGCCCTTCTCCAGGCGTTGGTGTCTCGACTTCTTCGAACGTCCATTGATCAATTGCTGTACCTGAATGGTTTAACCATGCTTTCATCTTAATACGCTCCTTCCGAATACGTCAGTTCATATGAATGAGAGTAAATTTCAACGAGGTTGCCGAATGGGTCCTCACAGTAGACCATTCGGTATGGTTTGTCTCCCGGGTAGTACTCACGGATCGGCATCCGTTGTTTGCCACCGTGAGCAACGATTTTTTCAACGAGTCCTTCGACGTCAGGATCTTGAATCGCATAATGGAAGATACCTGTTTTCCAGAATTCGAAGTTGTTTTCTGGTTGCTCATTGTTCGGGAATTCGAACAGTTCGATGCCAATCCGGTCACCTGTCGCCATGTGAGCAATCCGGAACTTGTTCCATCCTGCACCAAAGACGTCTGTGCACATGACTCCAATCGCGGAGTCATCCTCTAATACGTCGGATGGTTCCATGATGATATACCAGCCCATCACCTCTTGATAAAAATGGACGGCTTCGTCGAGATTTGGTACAGAAAGACCGATGTGCGAAAAATTACGTGGATACGTCATGTGTAACACTCCTTTTGCATAATGATTTACGCATACTCTAACTTACGCTACACTCGATTGCATAGTACGCACTTTGAAGTAACTACTGTGGAGGAGAGAACAATATGTCGACAGAACAATTTCCGGTCAATCGGGCGCTCGCCATCATCGGCGGAAAATGGCGTCCACAATTATATTGCACGTTAGAGAACGGTCCGAAACGTTTTTTAGAGTTACAACGTGCGATTCCTGGGATTTCTCGTAAAGTCTTGACCGATCAGTTAAAAGAACTCGAACGACTCGGAATGATTGAACGAATTGAATACGACGAGGCAGTTCTGCACGTCGAATATAAGTTGACGGACGTGGCATTCACACTGCAACCTGCCATGAAAGGTTTATGCGCATGGGGGGAAGGGAATCAATTATCCGAATCCTAATCGAGAGGCAGTGAAGTAAATGAAGCTAACTTATCACGGACAGTCAACAGTAACGATTGAAACAAATGGTCACCATCTTGTCATCGATCCATTCTTTAGTGGCAATGAAAAAGCGACGACGAATCCAGATGACGTCAAGGCAGACTTTATTTTATTAACACATGCGCATGCCGATCATATGCTTGATGCGGAGCGTATCGCAAAAGCAACGGGGGCGACGATCATCGCAACACATGAACTGGCGACGTATTTAAGCTTTAAAGGGCTTAACGTTCATCCGATGAATCTTGGCGGACAATTTGAATTTCCGTTTGGTAAAGTCAAGATGACACAGGCATTCCACTCATCAAGCATCATTGACGAAGAAAAACAAACCATTACCTATATGGGAATGCCAGCTGGATTCTTGCTGACGATTGAAGGCAAAGAAATCTATCATGCTGGTGATACAGCACTGTTCGGGGATTTAGCCCTTTACGGCGCTCATCACGAAATCGACTTAGCCTTTTTACCGATTGGTGATAACTTCACGATGGGACCGGATGACGCATTGATTGCGGCAGATATGTTGCAAGCAAAAGCTGTTGTCCCCATCCATTACGATACATTTGATTTGATTAAACAAGATGCAAAAGCGTTCTGCGAAAAGATTGAAGCTCAAGGTCAAACCGGTCATCCGCTTGCAATCGGTGAGTCACTCGAACTGTAATTCGTATCTTATGAAAGGAGAGGACACGTCATCGTTCCTCTCCTTTTTGTCGGCTTATTTTTGGAAATGTCAGTGGTTCATTGGGGGTAGTCTTCCTTCTTCCGCCCGATGGCGAAACGGTGAACTTCTTCTATGATAAGAAGGGGGCTGTTGACAGCCGATTCGGATATTCGGAATAATGGTAGACATGAGATGGAGGGACTGACATGGAAGAGCATAATAGTAGAAGTGTGCGTAAACGAAAACAATCATCGTTTACGCGCTTAAAAAATAAACAAAAACAAAAGATGGATGCCCGATTGAACCGAATAGGTGAAAGAGGACCAGTGAAACGGCCAATTTACTTGTACGGTGGTGTCATTCTCGGACTTATCATCATCTATACGATCACATTACTCGTCTCAACAGAATCATTATCACGTGGCGAGTCATTCAAGACGACGAATCGCTACAAATCACTCGCTATCGAGGCGCCGCACGCGACGGTACAATTCGTACGAAGCACAGATGGAAACGTCCAAATCAAGCTCGTTGATAGTGCATCGAGTGGAAAACGACTGAAAATCAGTACGTCGACGAATACAGTGACGGTGACAGGGCGAGATGGTTGGCTGTCCCGACTAGGCAATCGTCCGAGTGAAAAGACGGCAGATTATACGATTCAAGTTGGACTACCAAGCTATATGAACCGTGTTGATGTCGATGCTGGAACGTTGAAAGGAATGGGCATTTACGCGAAAACGATTGAGATGAGTGGTGAATCGATGAGTCTCGATAAGGTAAAAGGTGATGAGATTACACTGAATGCAACACAAGCGATTTCCGTCAAGGAAATGGATGCCGTCCATGCGCAAGTGACAGCCGAGAGTGTTTCGCTGGCAGAATATATGGCGAAGTTGAGCCTTGATGTTACAACGATTGACGGTGCAATAAAATTAAAACCGGATAAAGCAGCTGGTACGATTACGATCGATACGGGAGGCGACATTAAAGCCTCTGACCGATATACGAAACAAAAGAATAAGGACGAGACGATTTATGAACTGTCAAAACAAGAGAAGCCAGAAGTGACAGTCAATAGTGAAGTCGGGCAGGTGACGCTCGAGTGAAGTTAAAATTTAGGATTGGATTACGGACGGTCAAAACGGGGATTGCAGTTGCTCTTGCACTTAGCATCTCCTGGTATGTGTTCGGTATTTACTCAGGTATGGGCGCCGTAGCAGCAATCGTTGCGATGCAACCGACAATCCATCGTTCATTCAAAATCGTCTTCAATCGAATTTTCGGAACAGTGCTCGGATTGATGTGTGGACTTGCGATTGTCGCAACACTTGGTGCGAATCCATTAACGATCGGACTCGCTGTCGTCGTCTCACTCGTGCTCAATTCGATGATTGGGCGAACAGATATGTCGACGTTCGCTGCTTTCGCGATCGTATTGATGTTCGAGAGTCCGACTGCCGATTATGTGCACTACGCCTTATCACGGTCGTTATTGACCGTCGTCGGTGTATTATCTGCCGTCGTCGTCAATTATATCGTCTTCCCACCGCATTATGAGGATCGCTTACTGTTACTCGTTAAGAAGACGACGCAACAGTTGATGGAAGATTGGCGAAGCCTTGTGCAAGATGATGGTCGCTTGCTTGCTGTGCGTAAACAAATTCTCAAACATGAAGAGATGATGTTGATGCTCCAAGAAGATCAAAAGTATCCGTTGATGGCAAGTGGTCAAAGTGAAGCGTTCATTCGGTTGAAGGAACTCGTCGATCTCGAAGACAAATTGCTCGTCTTACTTGAAAGTATTGCGAGTCACCGAGATATCCCGATGACAGAAGAACAGGAAAAAACGCTCGGTCAGGAAATCGATTTCTTACTCAGCCATCATTATGATGTCATTTTCTCACATGAACGAAAACAAGCGATGTTCTCATTTGATCAAGAATTAAGTGAAGCGAAAGACATCATCCATGGGCATCTGCTCGATTACCGGGAACAATTAGAAAAAATGAAATGACGACGAAAAACCGCTGTATTCCTTATTCTTTAGTAGGAATACAGCGGTTTTTGTGTAAAATTATTGGCGTAAAGACTGGACGACATCTGGATCTGGCGTGACGTAAAGCGTCGTTTGATCCGTATAAATGACGAATCCAGGTTTCGCACCACTCGGTTTTTTGACATAGCGTAGTTCCGTGAAGTCAACGGGAACTTGGCTTGATTCCCGTGCCTTCGAGTAGTAAGCCGCGACGATTGCTGCTTCCTTCAATGTCGTCTCATCCGGTGTATCACTTTGAATGATGACATGGGATCCCGGGATATCCTTCGTGTGTAGCCATGTATCGGATCGGCGTCCAAATTTGAACGTCGCGTAATCATTTTGTTTATTATTCTTTCCGACGAAGAACGAGAGACCGGTCGAAGAACGATATTCTTCGAGTTGTGGGAGCTGGGGTTTCTTTTTCTTCTTTTGACGTTCGCGTAGATATCCTTCTTCGACGAGCTCCTCACGCATTTCCCGAATATCTTCTGGTGATGCGACATCGAGTTGGGCAAGCAAACCTTCGAAATACGCAATCTCAGCCTGATTCTTCTCAAGCTGGCGCGCGACTTCGACTTTGGCGGTTTTTAATTTGTTATACCGTTTGTAATAACGTTGTGCGTTCTCGTTCGGTGAAAAACGAGGATCAAGCGTGATCGTGATTTCAGCACCATCTGGATCATAATAATCAACGACGGTCGCTTCTTTCATTCCGCGTTCGAGCTGATAAAGGTAGGTCGTCAGTAGTTCCCCTTTATGCTTCCATTCGTCCATCCGTAACGTCGCTTCTAAATCTTTTTCGAGTTTTGATCGCTTTAAGATATTCTTATCGTACTCACTCTTGATGAACCGTTCGAGATCAGCCGCTTGTTGTTTGACACGATCGCGATTTGCTTTTTGATGGAAGAATGCGTCGAGGACTTGACCACTCGTCTCGAATGTCTTCTCATCGATGACCGATCCTTCCGTTAAGCGGACCGGTGCAAAGCGTTCCTTGCCGCCTTCCATCCGTTGCAATACATAAGGGCCGTTTAGTTCTTTTAGGACGTCCTGGAAAGCGGTAGCGAGATTCATCCGGTTCGCAAGACCTGCCCGCGTAACGACTTCCTTTGCAATTTGTGGAGACAGACCACTGAAGAGACCAAGTAGCTGTCGATCTAGTTTACCGGCGTTCCAGTCAATCCGGTGGAGTGTCTTTTCGATATCTCCCGTGAGTGGATCGACTTTATCCTGTGCCGGTGGGAGTTGATAGGTCATGCCTGGCATGATGGTTCGGAATGTATTTTGACTGAGGGGCAAGTGTTTGATTGCATCGAGAATCTTATCCTGCCCGTCCGTCAAAATGATGTTTGAGTGACGTCCCATCAACTCGACATAGATTTTTTTCGCTTCCTCATCACCGAGTTCGTTTCGGGAGCGGACACGCAGGACGATGATTCGGTCACGTTCCAGTTGTTCGATTGATTCAATGAACCCACCTTCGACATGCTTACGGAGCATCATACAAAAGAGCGGAGGTTCACTCGGGTTGCTGACTGTTTCCGATGTAATGTGCATCCGTGCATACATGGCATTCGCAGAGGCGAGCAATAATACGTTTTTTCGCTCGGCCCGGATCTGGAATACTAAATCCAATGTATAAGGTTGGTATACCTTATTGATCCGTCCTCCGACGAGCGGTTGGAGTTCTTCGACGACACGTGTCGTCATCAATCCGTCAAAAGCCATACGATTACCTTCTTTCTTGATTTCGTTCTCACTTTCTAAAGGTAACAGAAATGGCATCGTTATGGTATGATAAAGCAGTCGAGCTAAAAAAAGATGACTTGCGAACTTCCCGTCTCTACTGCTAATATGAAACAATGTGAAGTTTGTGAGATGGAGGGGTTTTGAAGTGATTTTCAAAGAGCGTGGCTTATTACTCGTATTATCTGGTCCAAGTGGTGTCGGAAAGGGAACGGTCTGTCGTGCCTTGCGCGAAGATCAGGATAACGATCTGCATTACTCGGTATCCTGTACGACGCGCCAACCGCGCGAAGGAGAAATAGATGGTGTCCACTATTTCTTTAAATCGCGTGAAGAATTCGAAGAGATGATTGCGAACAATCAACTCTTGGAATATGCTGAATTCGTAGGGAACTATTATGGAACACCAGTTGAATGGGTGAACCAGATCCTAGATGAAGGAAAAGACGTCATTCTCGAAATCGAAGTTCAAGGGGCCATGCAGGTCAAAGAACATTTTCCGGAAGCTGTCTTCTTATTCCTTGCACCTCCAAGCCTCCAGGAATTACGGAACCGCCTCGTAGGGCGTGGAACGGAATCGGAGGAAGTCATTAAGCAACGTCTTCTCGTCGCTAAAGAAGAGATCGAGATGATGGATGCGTATGACTATGTCGTGACGAACGACGAAATTCATAAAGCCTGTGATCGTATTCAAGCAATCGTCACAGCGGAACATTGCAGTCGGGAACGTGTCGCGTCCCTATATAAAAAAGCCATGGAGGTTAAGTGATATGTTATATCCATCAGTTGATAAGCTTCAAAAGAAAGTACCATCGAAATATACGATCGTTACAGTTGCCGCTAAGCGTGCGCGTCAAATCCAAGACGGGAAACGCGTGAAAGTCACGAACCCAAAATCGCATAAACCGGTCGGGAAAGCTTTAGAAGAGCTTTATTTCGAAGAAATATCCGTCACGAACCAACCGCAAGACTAATTTTGAAGCAGCCACTTGTCATCGTGGCTGTTTTTTTCAATAAGGAGGATACCTACATGTTAACCAACCGAAACATCCTACTGTGTGTCGGCGGTGGAATCGCTTCCTATAAGTCAGCTGCACTCGCTTCAAAACTCGTTCAAGCAGGCGCACATGTCCAAGTCGCGATGACGCGCAATGCCCAACAGTTCGTCGGGAAGACGACATTCGAGGCACTGACACGAAAAGCGGTCTACGACAATGTCTTCATCGAGCACGATCCTTCAAAAATCGCTCATATCGATTTAGCGGACGAAGCGGATTTGATCGTCGTCGCACCAGCGACAGCGAATTTAGTTGCAAAACTCGCACACGGAATCGCGGATGATTTCATTACGACGACGATTCTTGCAGCGACGTGTCCCGTCATCGTCGCACCAGCGATGAATGTTAACATGCTTGAACATCCTGCGACAGTCCGGAACATTGAACAATTGAAGCAGGACGGTGTCCAGGTGATTGCACCGGGAGTCGGCAATCTCGCATGTGGTTGGGTCGGAAAAGGACGTCTGCCTGAGCCTGAAGATTTGGTTGCCACATTATCGACCTTCTTTGAAGAGAAGTATCTAGCCGGACGAAAAGTCTTGATCAGTGCAGGACCGACAGTAGAACGGATCGATCCGGTTCGTTACTTAACGAATGACTCTTCAGGGAAAACAGGTATTGCGCTAGCGGAAGCGGCACGAGATGCAGGGGCTGATGTCACGCTCGTCCATGGTCCACTTCGGATCGGGTTACCGACTGGTATCGCAACGATTGCCGTTGAGTCGGGAGAAGAGATGCTCGAGGCTATGTTACGTGACTATGAGACGCAAGATATCGTCATCATGTCCGCAGCCGTTGCTGATTATCGACCATCTGTCCAATACGATCAGAAGCAGAAGAAAATCCACGGACCACTTCGAATTGAACTTGAAGAGACAACCGATATTCTGAAGACGCTTGGTGAGCAGAAACAACATCAGCTATTAGTCGGATTTGCGGCTGAGACGACCGATGTCGAGATGTTCGCGAAACAAAAGCTCGTCCGAAAGAAAGCCGATTTCATCGTCGCGAATGATGTGTCACGATCTGATATCGGATTCGTCAGTGATGAAAATGAAGTCGTCGTCTTTGGAAAGAACGATTCCGTCACGCGTTATGACCAGCAATTAAAATCGACGCTTGCGAAAACACTCATGCGTCAATTTGCAGAGGCGTTGGCATGATTGCCGAAGTCATCGTCGACGTCGCAGCAGCAACCGTCGATCGTCCGTTTGATTACGCTGTTCCGGAACTCTGGCAAGAGTTGATCGTTCCCGGGATGCGCGTTGAGGTGCCATTCGGTCCACGTGCGTTGCTTGGGATTGTCGTCGGAACGAAAGCGACGTCTGATTTGACAAACGTCAAATCAATCGTGCGTGTTCTCGATGAAACGCCAACCTATACGGAGGAATTGCTCGAGTTATCCGCTTATCTATCAGAAACGACATTGTGTTTTCAAGCGACGGCATTACTCGCGATGCTGCCTGCTGCCTTAAAGGTGAGTTATGATAAACTGGTCATGGTAGAATCAGGTCCCCTGCGGATCTATCACGGTAAGAAAATGAGTCAATTACCAACGGAAGTGCAGCAAATCGTTTTGACGGCAGCGAAGCAAGCTGAAGTGACACTTCAACCGGTCATTCGCGAAAAAAAGACATCTAAAACGGATAAACGAATCCGTCTTCTTGAGGAACAGGCAACCTTTACGAAACAAGCGAGCCAACAAGCGGCGCTTTATACCTATATCCAGGAATTCCCGAACGCCCTGTGGAGTGAAGTGAAGCAGGCAACAGGTGCAACGAGTGCGACATTGAATGCACTGGAGAAAAAGCACATCATTCAAGTCGAGACGATCGATGTGCGACGGAATCCGTATGAACATCTCGTCCAAGATATCTTTGTTCCATCCTCTTTAACAGAGAAACAACAGGAAGCTGTCTCGTCGATTACCGCTGAAGCAGAGACCGGAACGTTCTTGTTACACGGTGTAACAGGAAGCGGGAAAACGGAAGTGTATCTTGAGTCGATTCATGCCCAACTTGAACGCGGTAGACAAGCGATCTTGCTCGTTCCTGAGATTAGTCTGACACCAATGATGGTCAAACGGTTCAAACGTCGTTTTGGCGAACGTGTTGCCGTCTTGCATAGCGGATTATCGCTCGGAGAAAAATATGATGAATGGCGCAAAATTGCTCAAGGGGAAGTCGATGTCGTCGTCGGGGCACGGTCCGCCGTCTTTGCACCGCTAACGAACATCGGAATCATCATTCTCGATGAAGAACATGAAACAACCTATAAACAAGAAGAAAATCCACGCTATCACACGCGAGATGTTGCGAAGTGGCGAGCGGCCTATCATCGCTGTCCGGTTGTACTCGGTAGTGCGACGCCATTACTTGAGACGTATGCACGGGCACAAAAAGGGGTCTATCGCTATTTACCGCTTCGGGAACGCTTCGGTGGGGAATTACCGCCTGTCGACATCGTTGATATGCGTAAGGAACTGGAGCGGGGTAATCGTACGCCGTTTAGCCTCGCATTAGTCGAAGGGATCAAAGAACGCATCGAACGCGGTGAACAGACAGTCTTACTTTTGAACCGTCGCGGGTACACGACGTTCGTCTTATGTCGGGATTGTGGGGAGACGTTGCAATGTCCGCATTGTGCCGTCAATTTAACGTATCATCAGCATGAAGATCGGTTGAAGTGCCACTATTGTGGGTTTGAAGCCGCGATGCCCAAGACTTGTCCGTCCTGTGAATCGACGAAAATTCGTCAGTTCGGAACCGGTACACAAAAGATTGAGGAAGAGTTGGCGCATTTGATTCCGGAAGCGCGAATCATCCGGATGGATCAGGACACGACGTCGCGTAAAGGAGCGCATGAGAAGTTACTCGATGCCTTTGAACGCAAAGAAGGAAACATTCTGCTCGGAACACAGATGATCGCAAAAGGTCTCGACTTTCCGAACGTTACACTCGTCGGGGTGATTGCTGCCGATGCGACGCTTGGTATTCCAGATTTTCGGGCAAGTGAGCGCACGTTCCAGTTGATCACTCAAGTATCCGGTCGTGCCGGACGAGGTCAACTCGCCGGACAGTCGATCATCCAGACGTATAATCCGGAACATTACGTCATTCAAACTGCCAAACAGCATGATTTCGAAACGTTCTATAAGCGAGAGATGCAGTTGCGCAAGCTCGGCGGGCATCCACCGTTTTGGTTCCTTGGTCTGATTACAGTCTCAGCAGCGCATCCGCTCGAAGCACAAGCAGAAGCGCAGCAAATCGCTTCCGAGCTTCGTGCCTTTGAATCTGAGGATTTAGTCGTCAATGGACCGTTTGATGCACCACTCGCTCGACTGAAAAATATGTATCGGCAACAGGTCTTAATTAAACATAAAGGACAGGAGGATGTCCGGACACATCTCCGTGATATCTTATCCCGTCGTCAAAAATCAAAAACACAAGTCGCGATTGACTTGAATCCATTTGTATTCATGTGAGGTGTCTGTATGTATAAAGTAGTAGAAGTACCAAGTGATGTATTACGACAGGTGTGTGAACCTGTCACGAAATTCGATAAGAAGCTCGGTAAGATGATCGACCGGATGTTCGATACGATGTACGAATATGACGGGGTTGGTTTAGCCGCACCGCAAATCAACCAGCCGATTCGTGTAGCCGTCGTTCATACCGATGATGAGACGGGACCAATTGAGCTGATCAATCCGGAAATTATCGAAGCGGACGGTTCGCAAATCGATGATGAAGGATGTCTCAGTATGCCGGGGATCTTTGGACCAGTCGAACGGTTTGACCGTATCGTCGTCAAGTCACAGGATCGTCTCGGACGAACAATCAAAATTAAAGCGAATGGCTTTTTTGCACGAGCGATTCAACACGAGATGGATCATTTAGATGGTGTCCTGTTCACGGATAAACTCGTCGAACAAGAAAAACCGCGCGTCGTCTTCATGGGTACGCCTGAGTTTGCAGCAGGAACGCTGCGTGAAGTCATCGATGCCGGATATGATGTCGTCGGCGTCGTCTCACAACCGGATAAACCAGTCGGACGAAAACGAGAAGTCAAACCGACACCTGTAAAACTCGTCGCGATGGAACACGACATTCCTGTGTTGCAACCGAAGCGTATTCGTGATGATTACCAGGACGTGCTTGATCTAAATCCAGACCTCATCATCACAGCAGCCTACGGTCAGATCGTCCCGACAGCTATTCTCGAAGCACCACGTTTTGGGGCGATTAATGTTCACGCGTCACTCTTACCGAAATATCGTGGAGGTGCACCGATTCACCAAGCGATCATTGATGGAGAAAAAGAGACAGGCGTGACAATTATGTATATGGTTGATCGGCTAGACGCAGGTGATATGTTGTCAAAAATCATCGTTCCAATCGAAGAGAACGATACAGCCGGTTCGATGTTTGAGAAGTTAGCGGACGCAGGAGCGCGCCTCTTACTTGAAACGTTACCACATCTATTAGCAGGTGAATTGACACCGGAAGCGCAAGTCGAGGAAGAAGCAACATTTGCACCAAACATTTCACGTGAGCGGGAACGACTTGATTTTACGCTACCGGGTGAGTCACTCTACGATCAAATTCGTGGGATGAATCCATTCCCGAGTACGTATACGATGCTTGGAACAGACCGATTAAAAGTCTTTTTCGCAACGAAAGTCGCAGGAACGGGACGACCGGGTGAAATCATCGCATTAGAAGCTGATGGTCCAGTCATCGCAACGGGTTCCGAGACAGCGTTGAAGTTGATTGATTTACAGCCGTCAGGAAAAAAACGAATGGATGGTGCCACGTTCATGCGGGGGATCGGTCAATCGCTTGAACTCGGACAACAAGTAGGTGAGAACGCATGAATGTACGCGACGCAGCAGTAACGACACTAATGAAAATCGGACAAGGTGGCGCCTTCTCAACAATTACGGTCCACCAAATGCTTGAAAAACGTGCCATCTCGGCGTCGGATGTCGGCTTGTTCACGGAACTCGTCTACGGGACGCTCAGTCGTGAATTGACGCTTGATTATATTTTAGAACCATATTTAGCGAAACAGAAAAAACTCGATCCATTCATGCGTCCGTTGTTACGAATGAGTGTCTATCAGTTGTTTTATCTTGACCGTGTCCCGGATCATGCCGTCATTCATGAAGCTGTTGAAATTGCCAAAAAACGTGGGAAAGTCCATGTCTCAAAAGTTGTCAATGGGGTCCTTCGGAACGTACTACGTGCAGGTATGCCTGATTTCAACGAGATTGAGCCGGTTGCAAAACGGATTAGTATTGAAACGAGTCATCCGCAATGGCTCGTCGAGCGTTGGATCGAACTGTTCGGTACGGATGAAACGCTACGCATCTGTCAGTTGAATAATACGCCTGCACCGGTCACGGTTCGCATCAATCGGACGAAAACGACTCCGGAAGAAGCAATCGCGCTTCTGCTTGACCAAGGTGTGACGGCAAAACCATCTGCTGTTGCGCCAGACGGTCTCGAAATCGAACGTGGAAGTGTTCAAAAAACCGATTTGATTGAACGGGGATATCTTTCCTTGCAGGATGAGAGTTCAATGCTCGTCGCGCGTGCGCTCGGAGCAAAAACGTCTGATTATGTTCTCGATAGTTGTGCAGCACCTGGTGGGAAGGCAATGCATATTGCTGAAGGCTTGACGACAGGAACATTACAAGCACTTGATCTTCATCCACATAAAATTAAATTGATTGATCAGCAGGCGATGCGATTAGGTCTGACGACTGTCAAAGCAGAAGCGTTAGATGCACGCAAAGCAGGGGAACGCTTCGAAGCAGAATCGTTTGATCGGATTCTTGTCGATGCGCCTTGTTCAGGACTTGGTGTCATTCGGAGAAAGCCGGACATCAAATGGACGAAGCGTCCAGAACAACTTGAACAACTCCCGAAGATTCAACGAGATATTTTGACGTCTGTCTTACCACTCGTCAAAAAGGGTGGAACATTCGTCTATTCGACGTGTACGATAGATCCAGTGGAAAATGAAGAACAGACGGCATTCATCCTCAGTCAGGGATTTGACTTCGATGCGTCCTTTGCTACACGGATGCCAGAATCCGTCCGTCATTTAATTGGGGATCGTGCAGAACTCAAGCTGTTACCGACGACAGTCGGAACAGATGGTTTCTACATCGCGGCCTTTAAAAAACGAGAAGATTGATACGAACGGAGGACTGTCATGGAGTTAGCTCATCTGTCGACTACTGGAAAAGTCAGGACAAAAAACGAAGATACAGTGTTACTCGTCGGGGATATAGAGCGTGGACTTGCCGTTGTTGCAGATGGTATGGGTGGTCACGCTGCTGGTGATATTGCGAGTGCCATCGTTCGCGAGGTGTTCGAGACATCTTTTTCGCGTATGCCCGACCGTCCTATGGAACTATCAGAATGGATTGAACAACGCGTAGCTGAGGCGAATGATCGCATTCTTCAGTTTTCAAAAGACGAGCAGCTCGCAATCGTCGGAACGACCATTGCCTGTGTATGCTGGGTCGAGGAGTTGCTTGTCATTGGTCATGTCGGTGATAGTAGAGTGTATGCTCTTGAAGGAACGACGTTGAAGCAATTGACGGATGATCATTCATACGTCAATATGTTACGGCAAATGGGAGAACTTTCTGATGAGGAAGTCGAAAACCATCCACGCAAGAATGTCATCACACGATCGGTTGGCTCGAACGAAACGGTTGAAGTTGACATCCAAGTTAGAGATGCTCCAGATTATGATCTCGTCCTCGTCTGTAGTGACGGATTAACCGATGAAGTACCGGACGATGTTATCGAGCAAATCATCTTACAAGATGAACCGCTTGAAGAAATTGTCGGACGATTGGTGAAAGAAGCGAATGCTCGAGGAGGCGCAGATAATATTACGATTGCCGCCATCCGGTTCAAAGAAAGAAAGAGGGTCTGAATATGCGATACGGAGATCGATTAAATGACCGCTACCGCATAGAACGGCTAGTTGGAAGTGGCGGGATGGCAAATGTCTATCAAGCCTATGATGAGATTTTAAAGCGTCATGTTGCCATTAAGATTTTACGGACTGAATTCTCGCATGACGAACAGTTCATCCGTCGATTCGAACGTGAAGCACATGCTGCTACCAGCTTGAATCATCCAAACATCGTTGCCGTCTATGATGTAGGCGAAGAAGATGCCATCTATTACATCGTCATGGAATATATCGATGGTATGACATTAAAGACATTTTGTGAAAATCAAGCATTACCTGTGCCACAAGCAGTCGATATCATCGCTCAAATTTGTGATGCGATCGATCACGCTCATGCACACCGGATCATCCATCGCGATATTAAACCGCAAAACATGTTGATCCGAGAAGACGGTACCGTCAAAGTAACGGATTTTGGAATCGCCGTAGCGATGTCGAATGCGACGCTGACGCATACGATGTCTGTCCTTGGGTCCGTTCACTATTTTTCACCAGAACAAGCTAAAGGTAAATTTGCGGATGAGAAATCAGATATCTATTCCCTCGGTGCTGTCTTATACGAACTTGTCACAGGGCAAGTACCATTTGAAGGAGACTCACCGGTCGCGATTGCGCTGAAGCACCTCCAAGATACGCCGCGCCGTCCATCTGTCTTGAATCCAAGAGTGCCGCAAGCACTTGAAAACTGTATCATGCAGGCGCTCTCAAAAGCACCTCATGATCGACAACAGTCCGTTGCAGCTTTTAAAACAGATATGGTAACGGCATTGTCTGATGAACGAGCAAATGAAGGCATCCGTGGTGCAGAAGAGGATGAGATGGAAAAGACGATGGTCTTGGCACCAGTACAAGCGCCAGAAGAGTCAAAATCGGAACCGGAATCACCTTCTGTCACTACAGTTCAACCGAAATCATCGGAGAAGAAAAAGAAAAAACGCTGGTGGATCGTTCTCTTATTGCTTTTGTTACTTGGTGGAGCAGCTACGACGTTTGCGATGTGGCCAGATCCAAGCGTCACCGTACCATCTGTCGTCAAAATGGATGGAGACGAAGCGGAAACGAAGTTAGAGAAACTCGGGTTCGTCGTTGAAACGACAGAACGAAGTAGCGATACGGTCGATGAGGGTGACGTCATCAGTCAGACACCTCGTGAAAAAGCACAGGTGAAAAAAGGGTCGACAGTTAATTTAGTCGTCTCTACGGGAAGTGAGCCAGTCGAAGTGCCAGATGTAACAGATGAGGCTGAAAAAGAAGCGATTGCAACGTTAAAAGAAGCTGGATTCGCAAAAGTCGAAGTCGAGCGAGAGAAGTCGGATGAGATAGATCGAGGAAATGTCATCCGGCAGTCGATTTCCGCTGGAACGGAAGTGATCGCTAAAGAACAAACGATTACGATTACTGTATCTGAGGGGACATCCTCTTTCGAATTGAAAGATTTGACAAACTTATCGAGTGATGAGGCAAAAGCTTACTTGGATAAAGTTGGGTTAGACGGAACGTTCGAACAAGAATTTTCGAGTGACGTGAAGCTCGACCAAGTCATTCGTCAGTTTCCGCAAGCAGGTGCCCAAGTCGAACCAAACGACTCAGTGACCGTCTTCATCTCTAAAGGGGAGGAAGAAAAAACAGTAACAGCAACGTTCCCAGAAAAAGTCGTGTACGATGCAGTATCTGAAGAGGACGAAGATACGCCGCCTAAACAAGTTATCCGCATCGAGACGGAAGATGCGAAAGGGAAACGGACTGTCATCGAGGAATCCATTGATCAAGATGAGACGTTCGACGTGCCGGTGACAATTGATCCGGGAGAAGAAGGAAAAATTACGATCTATAAAGACGATACGGTGTATCGTTCAAAAACCATCACGTACAATCAAGCAAAAGACGCACAATGAATGTGATGAAAAAGGAGTGCATAGGATGACGGAACAGCGCATCGAAGAAAATCGAGAAGGAACGATCATACGGTTGCAGGGCGGCTTTTATGACGTTATGACGCCAGAAGGGGAAGTCCGTTCACGAGCAAGAGGAAACTTCCGGAAACGTGGTATCAGTCCGGTAGTTGGAGACGAAGTCGTCCTTCATATCGAGAGTGAGACCGGGTATATTCTTGAAGTGAAGGAGCGTGACAATTTTTTAGTACGTCCTCCTGTCGCGAATATCGATCAAGCATTGCTTGTCGTCTCAGCAGCAGAACCTGACTTTTCAGCCCATCTGCTTGATCGGTTTCTCGTATTGATCGAAGCGAAGGAAATTCAACCCGTCATCTTGTTAACGAAGATGGATCTGCTCGATGATGTCAAGGGACCGGCTGTCCGAGACGCGATTGTTGCTTATCGGAAGATTGGCTATACGGTCATCGAGACATCGAGTGAGACGTTGACAGGTGTCGAGCAAGTCAGACCATTACTTGCAGGCAAAACAAGTGTTCTTGCCGGACAATCAGGTGTCGGAAAAAGCTCGCTGTTGAACGCACTCGAACCATCTCTTGATCTAGAAACGAGTGCCATCTCGAAATCACTTGGACGTGGGCGTCATACAACCCGTCACGTTACGTTGATGCCGCTTGCGGAAGGATTGATTGCCGATACGCCAGGGTTCTCGAATTTAGACTTTCCTTATGAAATGGAAATAGAGGATGTGCGATGGAGTTTTCCTGAATTCGTGGCTGTGCAAGACGATTGTAAATACCGGGGATGTTTGCATTTGAATGAACCCGGTTGTGCCGTCAAGGAGGCGGTCGAGGCACAAGAAATCATGTCCTCCCGCTATGAAAATTATGGTATGTTTATAGACGAAATCAAGTATCGAGCCCGGAGGTATTGAAGATGATTAAAATTGCACCATCGATCTTATCAGCAGATTTTGCGAATCTCGAGCGTGATGTCAAAGCGGTTGAGGCGGCAGGAGCAGACTACATTCATTTCGACGTCATGGATGGTCAGTTCGTCCCGAACATCTCATTCGGTTTACCTGTGTTAAGCAGCCTACGTCAAAAGACAGATATGGTTCTTGATGTCCATTTGATGATTGATCAACCCGAACGATTCGTCGAAGATTTCGTCAAGGCAGGAGCCGACATCGTGACGTTCCATGTCGAAGCGACGAATCATGTCCATCGTGTCTTGCAACAAATCAAAGCGGCAGGTGCGAAGGCGGGGGTCGTCTTGAATCCACATACATCACTATCGATGATTGAACACATTCTTCAGGATGTCGATATGGTCTTGTTGATGACAGTCAATCCAGGTTTTGGTGGTCAGGCGTTCATCGAGAGTGTCATGCCGAAGCTCGCAACACTTGCACAAATGAAGGCAGATCGTGGTCTTACATTTGAAATCGAGATTGATGGTGGGGTCAATCCGGAAACGGCAAAGTTATGCATCGATAATGGTGCCAACGTCCTTGTCGCAGGATCAGCGATCTACAATGCATCGGATTATGCGGAAGCAATCACTAGCATTCGTCAAGGGGCTGCCGTATAATAAGAACGAGAAAACGAAATATGATGACCGCAAGGGGTGTCGCTTGAAAAGCGGCTGAGAGGAGTCTTTTGACTTTAACCCTTCGAACCTGTTCCGTTCAAACGGACGTAGGGATGTGGCGCACGCAGGCAGTACGGCGTTCGTCGTACTGCCTTTTTGCGTCCCGTTTTATTCCATGAAGGAGGAAATTAGCATGAAACGGTTACAAATGATGATGGAAATTGCCATCTTCGCCAGTCTCGGAGTCGTCTTTGATTTATTGATTCCATTCAAAATGCCACAAGGGGGCTCAATCAGCTTAGCGATGCTTCCCATCTTCGTCATGGCGTTTCGCCATGGTGTCGTCGGAGGTGTCGTCACTGGAGCACTTGTCGGTACGATTCAATTGATGTTCGCCCCACAAGTTTTGACGGTCGTTCAACCACTACTCGATTATACGATTGCATATGGAGTCGTCGGATTAAGTGGGCTGTTTGCACGTCAAGTTAGACAAGCCGCGCGTAACGGACAGAAGAAACGCTTGATGACGTTTGTCCTACTTGCGACGCTTTTAGGAGCGGGACTCCGTTATATCTGTCATGTCATCAGCGGAATCGTCTTTTTTGCCGAGTATGCTGAGGGTCCAGTCATACCATATTCGTTGATTTATAATGCGACATACATGGTTCCGTCTTACGTTCTTTGTGGTGTCGTCGCAGGTCTTCTCTTCACGACTGCACCACGCTTACTTCGCTATTCAGCACGAGGTGTTTAATATGCGGGCGATTCTTGTCTGTGCGGGTCCGCAAGAAGAGGTACCTGACTTACGGACGTTTTGCCAGCCCGGTGATTTCATCGTTGGTGTTGATGGTGGTGTTCAAACGATTGAATCGTTTGGGTTGACATGCGATATGATGATTGGTGATTTTGATTCACTTGGCTATGTACCTGAAGATGCAATCGTCCATCCGGCAGAGAAAGATGAAACGGATCTCGAACTTTCCCTCCGTACCGTATCAGAGATGAAACGGGGTGAGGAGATCATCATCATTGGAGCGACAGGCGGACGACTCGACATGACCGTTCAAAATGTCTATTTGTTAAAACAATATCCTAAGGCACGACTCGTCACGAAACGAGAAGAGGTACGGTATTTGGCAGTGGGGACATATGCAGTTAAGGCAGGAAGCTATCATTATCTCTCATTCATTCCACTTGTGGCGTCGATCCTAAGCTTATCTGGAGTCAAATACCCACTCGATGCGCATTCGGTTCCTGTTGGAGGCTCATTGACCGTCAGCAATGAATGGAGTGCGTCAGAAGCGAAAGTAGAGCTCCATCAAGGAGAACTACTGATGATGCGAACACTTAAGGAATAGAACAAGCATATGAAAAGAGGCCGTGGATGATCCGCGGCCTCTTTTCATATCGTTATTCTTCGAGTTGAGAGGGAGCGACACGGATGTCGCTTTGTGCTGCTAGATGTTTTCCTTTGACGAAGAGATGATAGCTTCCCCACATGACGAGGAAGAATGGAACACCGATGTATAGGGCGATCCGTTGATCCGCTTGAAACGCAAGACTAACGAGGACGACGACGTTTAACGTCAATGAAATCAGCGGTAACACCGGATAAAGCGGTGTCTTGAATTTCAATTCGGATAGATCATGTCCGTTTCGTAAGAACTGCCGACGAAATGCGAGCTGAGACGCAGAGATGGAAATCCAACCGACCTGAGCACCGAGACCGGCTAAGGACAAGAGCCAGATAAAGACGGTATCCTCTGCGAAAAATGCTGTCAGTAGCGAAAGCATCGCAAACATCATTGTAAAGAGTAAGGCACGCATAGGTACACCACGTGCATTCACGTAAGATAATTTTTTTGAAATCATTCCTTCCTGCGACATTGCCCATAACATTCGCGTTGCAGCGTAAAGTCCTGAGTTTCCAACAGATAATAGTGCTGTCAAAACGACGATATTCATCAAATCAGCAGCATACGGGATACCAATCGCATCAAAGACCATGATGAACGGGCTACTGACTCCTCCAGCTGTCTCATATGGAATTAAGGCACCAACGATTGTAATTGATAAGACAAAGAAAATGAACGTACGCCAGACTGTATTCCGAATCGCTTTTGGAATCGATTTTTCAGGTGTGTCGGACTCCCCAGCCGCGACACCAATCAATTCGGTTCCTTGGAAAGCGAAGTTGACGGCAATCATCGTCGTCAAGACACCGAGGATTCCATTTGGAAACCAACCGCTTGCCGTAAAGTTCGCGAACAACGATGTTGGACGATCTGCTTCCATCGGTAACCAACCGAACCAAGCAGCGCCGCCGAGAACGATGAAGAAGAGAATCGCGAGTACCTTCAAACTTGAGAACCAGAATTCTGCTTCACCGAACGCTTTTGCTGAGACGGCATTCAGACCGAATAGTAAGACCGTAAAGACAGTACACCAGACGACGACCGGCACGTTTGGAAACCAACGATCCATCAAACTGCCAGCTGCCGTGATTTCGAGTGCAACCGTCACAGCCCAGCCGAGCCAATAAATCCAACCGACGGCAAAACCGATTCCTGGTCCGATGAAACGGGTCGTATAGGTCTGAAATGACCCTGAGACCGGCATATAGACCGCTAACTCTCCTAAACATAACATCGTCAGATACATGATGGTCCCACCCACGATGTAACTGAGGACCGCCCCGAGAGGTCCCGCTTGTGAAATCGTTAACCCTGACCCTAGAAATAAGCCTGTTCCGATGATCCCACCGAGTGAGATCATGAACAGGTGTCGACTCGTCATCTCTCGTTTGAGTTGCATGATGACTTCCCCCAATTCTGACAAAATAAAGTACCTTCCTATTGTAAGCGTTTTCAATAAAAGCGACAATTAGTTTATGAGAAAAATAAATGAGGGTATAAAAAAACCGGAGGGGAAGATTCCCATCCGGTGTTGCGCCTTATACGCGTTCGACTTTACCTGATTTAAGAGCTCGAGCTGAAACCCAAACCTTTTTCGGCTTACCGTCGACGAGGATACGTACTTTTTGTACGTTGACTCCCCAAGTACGTTTTGTTTTGTTCAATGCGTGTGAACGGTTGTTACCCGACTTTGGCGATTTCCCAGTAACGTAGCATTTACGTGCCATGCGTTCCGCCTCCTTTTATGTTGTTTTGCGTTCGTCCTAATAGACACTTTGCTATCTTAGCATGGTGTCAAGGCGGTTGCAACATAAAAAAAGTAGCTGACAAGAAAAAAACTTGACAGGCAACCTCGAAATTTAAAATAATGGATGAGGATGATGGTAAAAGTTCATTTGACCGCTACTATTTTTCACTTATTCATTGTATAGTCAGTACGGCGACTTTTCAATAGTAGGTCCTTATAGTAGAATTATGAGAAGAATACAATATTCAAAGGGGGCTACTCAGGTGGCGATCGAGATGAAAACGACCTATGGAAAGATTGATGTAGATAATGATGTCGTCGCGCAACTTGCGGGCGGCGCAGCAATGGAATGTTTTGGTGTCGTTGGTATGGCATCCCAATCTCAAATCAAGGATGGTCTTGCTGAACTCTTAAAACGTGAGAACTTTGCACGCGGTGTCATCGTTCGACAGGCTTCAGAGCAGGTCCATATCGATATGCATATCATCGTAAGTTATGGAACGAAAATCTCAGAGGTGGCGAATAACGTACAGAGTCGCGTGAAATACACGCTCAGTCAGGCACTAGGTCTTGACGTGACATCTGTGAACATCTTTGTCCAAGGAGTCCGCTTGACGAATGTCTAAGGCGGGAATAGAGGAGGAAACTTTAGTGAGTGTAGATCGTTTAACAGGAGCGCAGTTAGTCAAGATGATTCAAAATGGCGCGGCGAATCTCTATCAAAATGCAGATTTCGTCGATTCATTGAATGTCTTCCCTGTGCCAGATGGTGATACGGGAACGAACATGAATTTGACGATGACTTCAGGTGCAAAAGAAGCAGGTAAATCGACAGCGGATTCTGTATCGGAAGTCGCGAACGTATTTGCGCGTGGATTATTAATGGGTGCACGCGGAAACTCGGGCGTCATCTTGAGTCAATTGTTCCGTGGATTCTCAAAATCAATCGAAGGAAAAACGACGATTGATACGAAGGAATTCGCAGATGCGTTACAAAAAGGTGTCGACACAGCATACAAAGCGGTCATGAAGCCAGTCGAAGGAACAATCTTGACGGTTGCCCGTGAAACAGCTGTTGCGGCTATCGCACAATCTGAGACGACGACGGATTTCTTAGAGTTGATGCGTCAGCTCGTCGAAGCGTCGAAAGTATCACTCGACGGAACACCCGATCTTCTTCCAGTATTAAAAGAAGTAGGTGTCGTTGATTCAGGTGGTCAAGGTCTCGTCTGTATCTATGAAGGATTCCTTGCAACGCTTGAAGGAAAAGAACTGGATAAGCCGCATGCGCCTGTCATGGAAGCACTCGTCGAAGCAGAGCATCACAAAACGGCTCAAAGCTTCATGTCGACAGAAGAAATCCACTACGGCTACTGCACGGAGATCATGGTGCGTTTCCAGGATGACAAGCTCGCGAATGCACCGTTCAGCGAAGAAGACTTCCGAAACGAATTAGCGGAATTCGGTGATTCGTTGCTCGTCGTCGCGGATGAAGAACTCCTTAAAGTTCACGTTCACGTTGAAACACCAGGAGAAGTCATCACAAAAGGACAACGCTTTGGCGAACTCGTCGCTGTTAAAATTGAAAACATGCGTCAACAACATTCAACAATCCTTGAAGAAGAAGGCGCGAACCAAGTCACTCCAGTTGCTGCACCGAAGGCAAAAGCGAAAGCTGCCCTCGTGACAGTCGCAATGGGTGAAGGAATCAGTGAACTCTTCAAATCACTCGGTGTCAGTGTCGTCATCGAAGGCGGACAAACGATGAACCCGTCGACGGAAGATATCGTTAAGGCGATTGAGGATGCACACGCGGAACACGTTTATGTCTACCCGAACAACTCGAACATCATCATGGCCGCTGAACAAGCAGCATCTGTTGCTTCTTGCGGTGTGACGGTCGTGAAATCAAAAACAGTCCCACAAGGGTTGGCGGCAATAATCGTCTATAACCCGGAAGCGACTGTCGAAGAGAACGAAGCGCATATGGCAGATGCGATTGCAGCTGTTAAATCGGGTCAAGTCACATATGCTGTACGTGATACGAACATCGATGGTGTAGAAATCAAGAAAGACGATCATATGGCGATTGCTGAAAAACAAATCGTTGCTACGGACGGATCAAGTCTTGGTGCTGTTAAGAAACTCGTCGATACACTCGTCACGGAAGACGATGAGATCATCACGGTTCTTTACGGTGAAGGCGTCTCAACGGAAGAAGTCGAGTCACTCGTCGAATATATCGAATCGGTCAATCCGGATGCTGAAGTGGAAGTGCACGACGGCAAACAACCACTTTATTCGTACATTTTAAGCGTCGAATAAAACCATCATACTGAAAAAAGGCGACTAGCCTTTTCACGAATCCCACCATCTGCGATAATAGAGGTGGGATTTCGTTTGTTTCATAGAGAGGGGAAAAGAGATGAAATATCGTAGCGTCTTTGACATCATCGGACCAGTCATGGTTGGTCCATCAAGCTCGCATACAGCGGGAGCTGCACGGATTGGATTGATGGCGGGGAAATTGTTCGGGGAAACACCAACAGTCATCCATATCACGTTTTATGGGTCATTTGCTGATACGTATCGTGGACACGGCACGGACGTCGCGATCATTGGCGGTGTACTCGGATACGACACGTTTGACGACCGAATTCCACAATCGATCGATATCGCAAAATCAAAAGGGATCGAGATTCATTTTGAGACGAGTGAAGCATTGACGGATCATCCGAATACGGCACGTGTCCACTTGACGAATGGCATAGAAGAGTTTGAACTTGTCGGGATTTCAATTGGTGGGGGAACGATTGAGATCACAGAACTAAATGGTGTACCGCTTCGTTTGTCCGGTGGGGGACCGGCACTCGTCGTCTTACACCATGACCGGTTCGGTGCGATTGCTGCCGTGACGAGCATACTGGCTGATTACGAAATCAATATCGGTCACATGGAAGTCTCACGGCACGAAAAAGGAAAACAAGCACTTATGGCGATTGAAATTGATGACCGAATTACAGCAGAAGTGTTGGAAGAAATCGATCGGTTACCTCAAGTCGAGCGTGCCGTCATGATGGGAGAGTGAAGATATGTTTAAATCCGTAAAAGAACTCGTCGCCATCGCGACGGAACGAAACATTCCGATTTCGGAAGTCATGATCGAACAAGAGATGACGGTTCGTCATTTAGAGCGGGATGAAGTTTATGCGATGATGGAGCGAAACCTACAAGTCATGGAAGAGGCAGTTGCTCGTTCACTTGATGGAGAAGGTGTCCAGTCGGTGACTGGATTAACAGGCGGGGACGCTGTGTTGCTTCAGCGGTATCGTGCTTCAGGTAAAGGTTTGTCAGGAGACCTGCTACTTGATGCTGTCAGTAAGGCAATCGGGACGAACGAAGTCAACGCTGCCATGGGGAAAATTTGTGCGACACCAACGGCAGGGAGTGCCGGAGTAGTACCTGGTACGTTGTTTGCGGTCAAAGATCGCTTGAATCCGACGCGTGAGCAGATGTTACGTTTCTTGTTCACATCCGGGGCGTTCGGCTTCGTCGTTGCGAACAATGCGTCGATCTCCGGAGCAGCTGGTGGCTGTCAGGCAGAGGTCGGTTCAGCAACAGCGATGGCAGCAGCTGCGATCGTTGAGATGGCAGGCGGGACACCGGATCAATCGGCACACGCGTTTGCAATTGCGCTGAAGAACATGCTCGGACTCGTCTGTGATCCGGTCGCCGGACTCGTAGAAGTACCGTGCGTCAAACGAAATGCGATGGGTGGAGCGAATGCAGTCGTCGCTGCCGACATGGCACTCGCTGGAATCACGTCACGGATTCCGTGCGATGAAGTCATCTCAGCCATGCATGAAATTGGTCAGATGATGCCATCTGCGCTTCGCGAAACTGCAAAAGGTGGACTCGCAAATACGCCAACGGGTCGCTGGCTCGAAGCAAAAATCTTCGGAGAGTTATCGAATGAATCCATCACGTGACGTCAAGACATTAAAAGGTGTCGGACGGGATTTGGCGAAAAAACTAGAAGAGATGAATATTCTCACCGTTGCGGACGTGCTTGAGCACGTCCCGTTTCGTTATGACGATTTCGTGACGGGAAGTCTAACGGAAGCGATTCACGAAGATAAAGTCAAATTCACGGGACAAGTCCAGTCTGAACCACTTGTGCGCTATTACGGAAAAGGAAAAAATCGCTTGACCTTCCGCTTGCTCGTCGAAGAACGGTATAGTGTGACCGTAACGATGTTCAACCGAGCATTTTACAAAGACCAACTGCAACTCGGAGCAGAAGTGACGGTTAGTGGCAAATGGGATTTACACCGGATGACAATTTCTGCGACGGAATTGCAATTTGGAGCGATTGAGGGTGAATTGACACCAGTTTACTCGTTACGTGGCGATATGCGTATGAAGACGTTCCGTCGTGTCGTTGACTTAGCGTTTAAAGAGACGGAGACGTTAGGTGAGCGGATTCCTGACAGTATTCGCAAGACATACCGATTGCAAGACCGGATGACGATGCTAAAGGCACTTCATTTCCCGACGAATCGAAAAGAGTTAACGGCAGCTCGTCGGAGTTATGTGTATGAGGAATGCCTTTATTTTCAGCTGAAGTTACAGGCGTTACGTCTTGGACGACGAAAAGGTCAAGGGGCTGCCTTGCCTCTGCATGAAGCGGATATAGCGAATTTCATCCAGAGTCTACCGTTTCCACTGACAGGCGCGCAACAGCGCGTGACAAAAGAAATTTTAGACGACATCGGACGTGGCGAACGGATGAATCGATTGTTGCAAGGGGATGTTGGAAGCGGAAAGACTGTCATCGCAGCGATTGCACTATTTGCGACGGTTCGTGCTGGAAAACAAGGTGCTTTGATGGTACCGACAGAAATTTTAGCGGAACAGCATGCGGCGTCGCTCGCTCCATTGCTTGAACCATTTGGGATTCGCGTCGGTCTACTGACGAGTTCCGTTAAAGGAAAAGCACGCGTGCACTTACTAGAAGCGCTTGTAACGGGAGAGATTGACGTCTTAGTCGGAACACATGCATTGATTCAAGATACGGTTCAGTTCAAGGCATTACATCTCGTCATCACCGATGAACAACATCGATTCGGTGTCGAACAGCGGAAACGTCTGCGGGCAAAAGCAGAACAAGCAGATGTATTATATATGACAGCAACACCGATTCCGCGTACGCTTGCGATATCGGTTTTCGGCGATATGGATGTTTCGATCATCGATGAGATGCCGGCGGGACGAAAGGAAATCGAGACCTACTGGGCGAAACCGCAACAGATGGAGCGCGTCTTCGGGTTCGTCGAGAAAGAATTGTCGCAAGGACGACAAGCCTACGTCATCACGCCATTGATCGAGGAATCCGAATCACTTGAGGTTCAAAATGCAATTGAATTACATGCAATACTGACCGAGCGGTTCGAACCGTATCAAGTCGGTTTGATGCATGGGCGCCTGACGTCTTCCGAAAAAGATGATGTCATGCAGGCGTTCAAGGAAAACGCCGTTCAAATCCTTGTTTCGACGACAGTCGTTGAGGTCGGGGTGAACGTGCCGAACGCATCGATTATCGTCATTCATGACGCGGAACGTTTCGGACTCGCCCAACTCCACCAGTTGAGAGGGCGCGTTGGACGAGGGGACGCCCAGTCTTACTGTATTCTGATTGCTGATCCATCTTCAGACACGGGGAAGGAACGCATCAAAACGATGACGGAGACGAACGACGGCTTTAAATTAGCGGAGAAAGATTTAAAGTTGCGTGGTGCTGGTAATTTCTTCGGAACCGAACAGAGTGGGTTACCGCGATTCGTCTTGACCGATCCAGCACTCGACATTCAAGTCATGGAAACGGCACGACAGGATGCGGTCCGATTACTGCGATCGGATGCCTTTTGGCAAGCGCCAGAATATAGTATCTTACGTGAATTTATCGAACGGCAAGGGCTGCTTGAAGGAGAAAGAATCGAATAATACTTGAAAGTGAACAACAAGGGATATATACTACTGTTAGTACCAGGTAATAATAGTGGTCATCCTTCTTGTGGGAGGAACATACATGCGGGTACCTAAAAAAGAGAGACAACAAGAGTTATTACAGACAATCGAGCAAAATCCGTTCATAACGGATGAAGCGCTGGCGACACGATTTCGTGTCAGTATCCAAACGATTCGTCTGGACCGGATGGAATTAAAGATTCCGGAATTACGGGAGCGAATTAAGCACGTCGCGACCGAACGCCTGGATGATGTGCGTACGTTGACTGAAAATGAAGTCATTGGTGATATGATTGACCTGAAACTCGATACATCTGCCATCTCGATCCTTGAGATTTTGCCGGAACATGCGTTTAGTCGGAATGCGATCGCCCGCGGACATATTTTGTTCGCACAGGCGAACTCGCTTGCGATTGCGCTCATCGACGATGAACTTGCGTTGACGACACGTGCGAACGTCCAGTTCACACGTTCCGTCCATGTCGGGGAACGCGTCGTTGCCAAGGCATTCGTCAGTTCGCATCGTCAAGATGGACGTTCTGACATCACGGTAGAGAGTTATGTCGGTGAAGAATGTGTCTTCATTGGTGAATTTACGGTGTATCGAAGTAGTAAGGAGGAATCAAAATGATTTTAGCAGTTGACGCTATGGGGGGCGACCACGCACCTCGTGCCAGCGTAGAAGGGGTCGTTGCCTACTTGGCAGAACGTCCAAACGAAAACATCGATATCCGATTAGTCGGAGATGAGTTGAAGTTACGCTCATACAAAATCGAGGATCCGCGCGTGACGATTGTCCACGCGGCATCCGTCATCACCGGAGAAGATGAACCGGTACGTGCGATTCGCCGCAAGAAAGATAGCTCACTCGTTGTGGCTGCAAACCTGGTGAAATCGGGAGAGGCAGATGCCTTGATTTCAGCAGGCAACACGGGAGCGCTCATGACTGCCGGATTGTTCGTCATCGGTCGTATCGAAGGAGTTGACCGTCCTGCACTGGCCCCGACCTTCCCGACACGTAATGGGAAAGGTGTCGTCATCTTAGATGTTGGCGCCAACCCGGATGCGAAGGCAGAGCATTTGCTCGATTATGCCATCATGGGTTCTGTCTACGCAGAACAAGTTCGCGGCATCACGCGTCCGAAAGTCGGACTCCTCAATATCGGATCAGAAGCCGGTAAAGGGAATGCACTGACGAAGGAAACGTATCCGTTACTTGAGACAGCCCCGATTCATTTCGTTGGGAACGTCGAGGCGAGAGAAGCGATGAGCGGTGACGTCGATGTCATCGTCACGGAAGGTTTTGCCGGTAATACGTTACTTAAAAGTACTGAAGGTGCAGCAAGCATGATCATGGGCGTGATGAAGGAACAATTCATGAGCTCATGGACATCAAAGCTCGCCGCTCTCGTACTAAAACCGAAGTTGAAAAAAATGAAGCAGTTGCTCGCCTATGAAGAATATGGCGGGGCTGGATTATTTGGGATTGCGGCTCCGGTCATTAAGGCACATGGTTCAAGTAATGCCTATGCGTTTAGCCGGGCGCTTGCTCAGGCGGAAAAGATGGTCGAACAAGAAGTCGTTTCCAAAATCGTTCAGGCGAAAGCAACTGAAGCACGTTAAGAAGGAGTGAGACGAGATGGGGAAAACAGTTTGGATGTTTCCGGGACAAGGATCACAAACCCCTGGAATGGGACAGACGCTCATCACGCAAGAAGAGACACGCCAAGCACTCGCTGACCTCGGAACGCGAATTGGTCTGGATCTGACGACGCTGATGACGACAGGAACGAAGGACGAATTGAAAGCGACAGATATCGCTCAACCAGCCATCGTCGCACATAGTGCGCTACTCGCACAGCAGTATGCATCACAAGGACATACACCTGATTTCGTACTCGGACATAGTGTCGGAGAGTACAGCGCGCTAGTCGCAGCTTCTGTCATCACACCGTCTGAAGCCGTCTATCTCGTCCGCGAACGCGGAAAACTCATGAATCAAGTCACAGGTGGGACGATGGCGGCGGTCATCGGCATGAATGATGTCGAAGCAGCGCATCACGCGGTCGAATCAATTGCGGCAACGGGAGAAATCGTTCAAATCGCTAACTACAACTGTCCTGGACAATTCGTCATCTCAGGACAAATCGCAGCGGTTGAATCTGCCACAGCGAAGTTAAAAGAACTTGGGGCAAAACGTGTGTTACCACTCGATGTTTCGGGTGCGTTCCACTCGTCGCTCATGACACCATTCGCACCACGATTCGAAGACATTCTCGTCTCGTCACCGTTTGAAGCGGCGAAGACGAAGTTCATCTCGAACGTCGACAGTGCGTTCCACGATCAACCTGATGAATTGATTCGTTTGCTCGTTCAGCAGTTGTACTCACCTGTTCGATTCGAATCATGTGTCGAGCGTCTGATCGAAGAAGGTGCTGATACATTCATCGAGTTTGGTCCGTCGTCTCCGCTTAGCGGTCTCGTGAAAAGAATCAAAAAAGATGCGAAAATCATCAGCATCACGACACTTGAGCAATTGGAAGCGGAGGGAATTCGTTGAGTAAAGTAGCACTCGTCACGGGCGCATCGCGTGGAATCGGCGCTGCCATCGCTAAGCGATTGGCAACAGACGGTTTCCGTGTCGTCGTCAACTATGCAGGAAGTACGGACAAGGCGGAAGCTGTCGTCCGTGAGATCAAAGAAGCAGGCGGTGAAGCACTCGCGATTCAAGCGAATGTGGCTGAAGCAGATGCTGTTAAGCAAATGATCAAACAGACAATTGATACGTTCGGTCAACTGGATTGTGTCGTCAACAATGCCGGAATTACGCGTGATGGCTTATTGATGCGCATGAAGGAAGCGGATTTTGATGCTGTCATCGATACGAACCTCAAAGGGGCGTTCCTTGTCACACAAGCGGCGACGCGTCCGTTGTTAAAAACAAGCGGTCGTATCATCAATATCGCGTCGGTCGTCGGGATTTCCGGCAATCCGGGACAAGCCAACTATGTCGCAGCGAAAGCGGGACTGATCGGGCTGACGAAATCCGTCGCACGGGAACTCGCTAGTAAAGGCGTCACAGTCAATGCGATCTGTCCGGGATTCATCGAAACGGACATGACGGATGAATTGACGGAAGAACAGCGGAACCTGTCACTTGGGCAAATTCCGTTGAAACGCTTCGGTCAAACAGACGATATCGCATCACTCGTCAGTTTCATCGCTTCAGATGAAGCCCGTTACATCACCGGTCAAACACTTGCTGTTGATGGCGGCATGACGATGTAACAGAAGTAACGGTAGTACTTTGCCAAATCGGCAATCATCTTATATACTCAACTCATGGAGGGATTTTAAAATGACAAAAGAACAAATCTTAGTAGACGTACAAGAAGCAATCGCAGAAAAATTAGGAAAAGAACAAAGTGAAATCACACTCGATAAATCGTTCAAAGACGACCTCGGTGCTGACTCTCTAGAAGTTATGGAACTCGTCATGGACTTAGAAGACAAGTTCGAAATCACGATCGAAGATGAGCAAGCAGAAAACTTGAAGACTGTCGGCGATGTCGTTAGCTACATCGAAACACAAGTCTGATCATTGAAGCTGACCCACCGCAGTTTGCGGTGGGCTTTAGCTGTTTAGGAGGAACTATGACGAATCAAAAAGGACGTCGCGTCCGAAAAGGACCCTATGTAAAACGGCGTAAAGATGCGCGAACGCTCGCTCAAATCGAGCAGAAATTCGAAGCGTTACAAGAGCGTCTTAACATCACGTTTTCTAATGTCGAGCTATTAAAACAAGCCTTCACACACTCTTCGTTCGTCAATGAACAACGCGAGTCTGAAGGAGATAACGAACGCCTTGAATTTTTAGGGGATGCGGTCCTAGAATTGACGGTATCACGCTATCTATTCGAACACTACCCGGAACGTTCCGAGGGGGAATTAACGAAATTGCGAGCGGCGATCGTCTGCGAACCGTCACTCGTTCAATTTGCGAATCACTATCAGTTTTCCGATATGATTCTGTTAGGTAAGGGGGAAGAACTGACCGGTGGTCGGAATCGTCCAGCCTTGCTTGCGGATGTCTTCGAATCCTTCATTGGAGCCTTGTATCTCGATCAAGGTATCGAAGCAGCCGAACGATTCCTCGCCGAAGCGGTTTTTCCGAAAGTGGCGACAGGCTTCTTCGAAGAGCAGACGGATTTTAAGAGTCAATTACAAGAAGCCATTCAACGTGTCGGTCTAGGTGTCATTGAGTATGAAATCATCGAAGAACGTGGTCCAGCGCATAGTCGGGAGTTCATCTCACGTGTCCAAGTTGCTGATGAACTCGAAGGTATCGGGACAGGGCGGTCGAAAAAAGAGGCAGAACAACAAGCAGCAAAACAAGCTTTACTTGAATTAAAGAAACAGTTTTAAGCAACAAAAAGCCGATCATCTCTCACGCGCTTGAGAGATGATCGGCTTTTATCGTGTGGTGCTTACTCGATTAAACGGTCTTAAGGGATTTCAACTCGTCGACGATTGCGTCGACTTCTGCGAGTGATAGCGAGTCTCGCATCATGACGAACTCATAAATCTCTTTTAAGTCTTCGTTTTTTGAGCCATCGAACTGGTCTGCTTTAATGACCCCTTTGTTGATGATGTTCAATTTATCTAAGATCGCTTCAATCATTTGTTCAATCGTCATCGTGTTATTCGCTCCTCTTCTTCTTGTTTCGCGTGATACTACCTTAAAACCTATCATGTTGCTAGCGTTTCGGCTATGGTAAACTGAAAGAAATTCAAAAGAAATTTAAACATACGGGTGATCAAGATGTACTTAAAACGAATTGAAATCAATGGCTTCAAATCTTTTGCTAGTCGAACTGAACTAGAATTCCTTCCAGGCGTCACGGCAGTCGTTGGACCGAACGGAAGTGGAAAATCAAATATATCGGATGCTGTTCGCTGGGTACTCGGGGAACAATCGGCGAAATCGCTACGTGGAGCAAAAATGGAAGATGTCATTTTTGCTGGTAGTCTGTCCGAACATCGGAAACAATTTGCTGAGGTGACGCTAGTCTTAGACAATGAGTCGGGAACGGTCGCGTTACCTTATCAAGAGATCAGCGTCACGCGGCGTGTCAGTCGCAATGGAGATAGCGATTATTTTTTAAATAAAAAACCGTGTCGTCTGAAGGACGTTCTCGACCTATTCATGGACACAGGTCTGTCCCGTGACGCGTTTGCGATCATCGGACAAGGACGAGTCGAACAAGTCATCTCAGGGAAACCAGAAGAACGTCGTGCTGTCATTGAGGAAGCGGCAGGCGTTTTGAAATATCGTCACCGGAAGAAACAAGCAGAACGAAAACTAAGTGATACGGAAACGAATCTATCGCGTGTCGATGATATTTTATATGAGCTTGGTGGTCGAATCGAGCCGTTACGCGAACAAGCGGCACTTGCAAAAGAGTATCTCGTCGCTCGCGAACGTCATGACGAATTAGAGAGAGGTATTCTCGCACAAGAGATCACGACGTATCAGACGGAACTCGAAACATTGGCGCGTGACATCGAACAATGTGAAGAACGACTTACGTCTCAAAAGACAACCTATGAAGAGACCGTCGTGTCCCGGGAAAAACAAGAATCGGAGCTTGAAGAAGAACGACAACAAGAAAACGCATTACAGGAGCAACTCCGATATGTTTCGACGCGACTCGTTGAGATCCAAGGCGCCCTTAACCTAGCGAAAGAGCGTGAGAAGCACGGCACCGAGACGAAGGAGCGACTTGAGCAAGAAGTCGCCGTCGTCGAAGAACGTGTCAAGGAACTGGAACTTGAACTAACCGCTTTGCAAGAACGCCAAGCAGAGGTCGATCAGGAAGTGACACGCATCACGGCTGAGCGAGAACGTGCTGATCAAGCGCTGACACAAACAGATCGTGACTTTGATAAAGAAGCCGAAGTGTTACGTTCGGAAGCTTTTGAAGTGGCAAGCCGGTTGGCTGCGACGAATAATGCTTTCAATCGAGCGAAGCAAGATCTCGTACAGGCGGAAGAACAGCAACGCTCCTTTACGGCAGATAGTGGTTCGAAGCAGTCAATTCGTCGCCAGCTAGAAGAAGACGTCGCTCGACTCGAAGCGGACGTTGCTTCGATTCGGACGAAGCTAGATCAAGCAACCGAGGAAGAGACAGCGGCACTTACGGCGAGAAACGAACAACAACACGTCTTACGTCAAGTCGAACAATCCGTTGCTGATTTAGAGCGCCGTCGCCATAAGACGGAAGACCGGATTGAATTCCTCGAATCCGTCAAAGCGGATTATAGTGGTTACTTCGGTGCGGTTAAGACGATCTTGAAACAACGGGATCATCATCCGGGAATCCACGGTGCGGTCGCAGAATTGATTTCGGTACCGGCGCGCTTTGAAGCAGCAATCGAGACAGCGCTCGGTGGAGCGATGCAGAATATCGTCGTCGATACCGATGCGACCGGTCGCCGTTTGATTCAAGAACTCAGACGATTAAATGCTGGGCGAGCAACATTCATGCCGCTCGCATCGCTACAAGCACGTGAAGTCAACCGTTCGGTACAAGAACAAGTCGGCGGGATGTCTGGATTCGTCGGGATCGCGAGTGATCTCGTGACGACAGACGAGACGTTGACAAAGTTAAAAATGAACTTACTCGGGACGACACTTGTCGTCGAGTCGCTTGAACAGGCGAACCAAATTGCCCGTTCGACAGGTCATCGTTATCGTCTCGTCACGCTTGAAGGTGACGTTGTCAACGTCGGTGGAACGATGACCGGCGGAAGTCGTAAAAAAGGTACACCATTGTTCAGTCAATCGCGTGAGCTCGAAGAGTTAAAAGAGGGATTGACACGTGGGCAAGCTGTCATTCGGGAGCAGATACGCCGCTTAGAAGATCTTCGAGAGGTAATTCAGACGCTCGATGCTACTGCGCGAGCGCGCACGGAAACGATCCAAGCATTACAAGGACAATTGGAACAATCGCGCGATACGTTAGCGGATGCAAATCGTCATCTCGCTGTCACGACGTCTGAATTATCGGTTGAAGATCGACAAATGGCACGCGTGCTTGAACAAGAACAGGAAGCACGCCGGATCATCGAGACGTCCGAAGTCGAGATTGCGAAATGGACAGCGCGTCAAACAGAGCTCAGACAAGCCCTTGATCGTCTTAAAGATGCTCAAGCCCGTGGTGCCGTCACGATGGACGAACTGAAGAAGGAACAGGCTGAGGCGGTTCTCGAAGAGCGGACGATTCAAATGAAACAAGCGCAGCTTACTCAAGATATCGAACGTCTGACGGAACAGGTGAGTCACGCGAAACTCGAACGAGGACATAAACGACGTGACTTACGTCATGTTCTCGAAGGGTTCGATGAAGCGAAAATCGATGCTCTACACGCAGAACAGCGTGAACAGGAGCAAAAACAACAACAAGTCGAAGCTGATCTCGTCGCAATCGGACAACGGATTCAAATAAAAGCGGAATCTCTGCGATTGATCCGGATTCGCGAAGCGAAAACGAAGGACGACCAACAAACGACGAAACAGACGCTTGAGCAACTGCGTCTTTCGCAAGGGAAAACGAGTACACGTCTTGAAACAAGACAAGAAATGCTCGATGAGATGGGGTTACTGCTCGAGTTGATTGCACCGCTCGATCTATCATATGAAGAAGCGAAAGAAGAAATTCATCTGCTTAAACGCCAACTCGAAGAGATCGGCATCGTCAACATCGGTGCGATTGAGGAATTCGCGGAAGTCGATGAACGGTTTACGTTCCTGTCGGCGCAACGAGATGACCTTGTCGCTGCTAAAACGGATCTCTATGGCGTCATCGAAGAGATGGACCGAGAAGTCATTCGGTTGTTCCGTCAAACGTATGATGCTGTCCGTGAGCATTTCCGGGAAACATTCCGCGAGTTGTTCGGTGGCGGAGAAGCCGATCTAGTCCTCGTTGATCCGAGTGACCTGTTGACGAGTGGAATTGATATCGTTGCGAAGCCACCCGGTAAAAAGCTACAGAATCTGTCGCTCTTGTCAGGTGGAGAACGTGCCTTGACGGCAATCGCTTTATTATTTGCGATTTTAAAGACACGTCCGGTACCATTCTGCGTTCTCGATGAGGTCGAAGCGGCGCTTGACGAAGCGAACGTCGCTCGATTTGGAGAGTTCGTCCATCAATTGGCGCGCGATACACAGTTCGTCATCATCACCCATCGTAAAGGGACGATGGAGGCGGCAGACGTTCTATATGGTGTCACGATGCAGCAAAACGGGATATCTGAAGTGTTATCCGTTAAACTAGAAGAGGCACGACGTACATTAAGTGAAGAACCAAAGGAGATTAAACAATGAGTTTCTTTAAAAAACTGAAAGACCGCTTGACGACTTCGACCCAAGAAGTCACGACGAAATTCACGGAAGGTTTGACAAAGACACGTGACGGACTAGCGAGTGCCGTCAATGATCTCGTCTACCGCTTCCGCGAAGTCGATGAAGATTTCTTTGAAGAGTTAGAAGAAGTCTTAATCCAAGCCGACGTCGGTGTAACGACGACGATGGATTTAGTCGAGGAGTTAAAAACAGAAGTCAAACGCCGTAACGTCAAAGATCCAAAACAAGTCCGAGACGTCCTCGTCGAAGTCGTCGCGAACATGTTAGTCGAAGAGGAAGAGACAGCACTCGATCTCGATCATGAGCTGAACGTCATTCTTTTCGTTGGTGTCAACGGTGTCGGGAAGACGACGACAATCGGGAAACTTGCGAATCGATTAAAACAAGAAGGTAAGAGTGTCATGTTAGCGGCAGGAGATACGTTCCGTGCGGGTGCGATTGATCAACTGCAGGTCTGGGGCGAACGCTCTGGTGTACCGGTCATCCGTCAAGGGGAAGGATCAGACCCAGCTGCTGTCGTCTACGACGCCGTTCAAGCAGCGAAAGCACGTAAAGTCGACGTCTTGATTTGTGATACAGCAGGACGCCTTCAAAATAAGGTCAATTTGATGAACGAGCTTGAAAAAGTCAAACGCGTCATCGAACGTGAAATTCCAGGAGCGCCACATGAAGTGATACTGGCACTTGACGCGACGACAGGACAAAATGCGATGGTGCAAGCAAAAGCCTTTAAACAAGCGACGAACGTCAGTGGGATCGTCTTGACGAAGCTTGACGGAACAGCAAAAGGTGGGATTGTTCTTGCCATCAAGAACGAGCTGAATCTACCGGTCAAGTTCGTCGGTCTCGGTGAAAAAATCGATGATTTACAACCATTTGATGCAGAACAATTCGTATATGGACTGTTTGGTGATGTCTTTGAAGAAAGAGAAAACGTCGACACGGAAGAAAGCGCAGAATAAGCGACGTTTCATGTAAAGAAAAAAACTTGACAACACACTGTGAGGGCTGTACTATACTATCTGTAAAGGAATTTCACTTAACATTGCGGAGGTGCTCGGATGACACTTGATAAAACGAACCGGATGAACTATCTGATTGACTTTTATCAGGAGCTTTTGACACCAAAACAACGGAACTATATGTCACTCTATTACTTAGATGACTTTTCCTTAGGTGAGATCGCCGATGAGTTTGAAGTCAGCCGACAAGCAGTCTACGACAACATAAAACGCACGGAAGCCATGCTTGAGCAATATGAGGAACGATTATCGCTGTTTAAGAAACATGAGCGGCGAAAACAGTTACTCGATCAGCTAAAGCAATGCGACCTTCCGGGTGAAGCCCTAGTGATCATTGAGACATTGGAGCAATTAGAGTAGGAGGCATTCTTAATGGCATTCGAAGGATTATCGGAACGGCTTCAAGCCAGTCTCGCTAAAATGCGAGGTAAAGGTAAGATTTCTGAAGCAGACGTCAAAGAGATGATGCGCGAAGTTCGCTTAGCGCTACTCGAAGCCGACGTCAACTTCAAGGTCGTCAAACAATTCGTAAATGATGTAAAGGAACGTGCTGTCGGACAGGATGTCATGACGTCTTTGACGCCAGGACAACAAGTCGTTAAGATCGTCCATGACGAATTGACGAATCTGATGGGTACGGAAGTATCACCATTGACGCTTGCGAACCGTCCTCCGACCGTCATTATGATGACAGGTCTGCAAGGGGCAGGTAAAACAACGACAACTGGTAAACTAGCCAATCATTTACGTAAAAAACATAATCGTAGTCCTTTGCTTGTTGCAGCGGATATTTATCGTCCGGCAGCAATCAAACAATTAGAGACACTCGGAAAACAATTGGAGTTACCGGTCTTCTCAATGGGAGATCAGGTCAGTCCGCAAGAAATCGTTACCGGTGCACTCGATTATGCAAAAGAGCATCATCACGATATCGTGTTGATCGATACGGCAGGTCGCCTACATGTCGACGAGGAACTGATGCAGGAACTCGTTGATGTTAAGGAAATCGCCAAACCGCATGAAATCTTCCTTGTCGTCGATTCGATGACGGGTCAGGATGCCGTCAACGTCGCAGAGAGTTTCAACGAGAAACTTGGCGTGACGGGGGTCGTTCTGACGAAGCTCGACGGAGATACGCGAGGTGGTGCAGCACTCTCCATCAAGGCAGTCACCGGAGCACCGATTAAATTCGTCGGTCTTGGAGAGAAGCTCGATGCCATCGAACCATTCTATCCCGAGCGGATGGCGTCTCGGATTTTAGGCATGGGAGACATGCTGACGCTGATTGAAAAAGCAGAGTCACAAATGGACGCTACGCGTGCCAAAGAGTTAGAAAGCAAAATGCGCGATGCATCGTTTACATTCGATGATTTCATCGAGCAGTTGCAGCAGGTCAAACAGATGGGTCCACTCGACGAACTGTTGGGAATGATCCCTGGGGCAGGAAAAGGGAAGATGAAGGGGTTGAAAAACGCCCAAATCGATGAGAAGCAACTCGTGTATGTCGAAGCGATTATCCAATCGATGACGAAGCGAGAGCGGACTGAACCCGAAATCTTGAATGCGAGTCGCCGGAAGCGGATTGCCCGTGGTAGTGGACGTAGTATTCAAGAAGTCAACCGTCTCATTAAACAGTTTGAAGACATGCGGAAAATGATGAAACAATTTTCCGGACAGATGGGCAAAGGGAAAAAGAAAGGCTTTGGCCTTCCATTCTTTTAAAAGTCTTTTCTCTTTTGCTGTAACGTTGTATACTAATGAAGTTGTCAATTTGACTAAACGAAAAAATTATTTATTATTTGGAGGGACTTACGAATGGCAGTTAAAATTCGTCTTAAGCGCATGGGCGCAAAAAAATCACCTTTCTACCGTGTGGTAGTAGCAGACTCACGTGCACCACGTGATGGTCGTTTCATCGAGCAAATCGGATACTACAATCCAGTTGCTAAACCAGAAGCAGAAGTTAAAATCAACGAAGAGCTAGCTCTTAAATGGCTCTCTGAAGGTGCTAAACCTTCGGACACAGTTCGTAACCTCTTCTCACAAGCTGGTATCATGGAGAAATTCCACAACGCGAAACTCGCGAAGTAAGACGTTAGGAGGTGAGCGAAAGCTTACCTCCTTTTTTTAATTCAAGAAAGGAAGTGAAACGAATGGAATGGTTGGAAATTGCAAAAATCGCCAACACGCACGGTCTAAAAGGGGAATTAAAGCTACTAGCAAGCACGGATTTCCCGGAAGAACGCTTTAAGGTCGGGAAAGAAGTCTTTCTTGGCTCTGAAGGCACATATACGCCGGTGACGATCAGTGGTTACCGGAAACATAAACAATTCATTATGGTGACGCTCAAAGGAATGCATCATATCAATGACGTCGAGAAGTACAAAGGATTGAAACTCTATGTCCACGCAGAAGACTTGCAGGACTTAGACGAACATGAATTTTACTATCACGAAATCATCGGCTGCACGGTCTACGACGGTGAGACGAAAATCGGTGTCGTATCCGACATTCTCGAGACGGGTGCAAATGATGTCTGGACGATCAAACGGGACGGAAAGAAAGATGTCTTGATTCCCTATATCGAACAAGTCGTCGCTTCCGTTGACGTGGAGCAAAAACGCATCCAAATCACACCGCTTCCAGGATTGATCGAGGAATGAACATTCGTGTGTTGACGCTGTTTCCAGAGATGTTTTCAGCGCTCGATCATTCGATTGTCAAGCGAGCACAGGACGAGGAACGCGTCATGCTTGAAACGATTAATTTTCGTGACTTCTCGACGAATCGTCATGGCAAGGTCGATGATTATCCATATGGTGGCGGAGCGGGGATGCTGTTGACACCGCAACCCGTTTTTGATGCGATCGCGAGTCTACCGGAACGGAAGCGACGAATTATCGTCATGACACCGACAGGAAAACGATTTTCGCAACGGATGGCAGAAGAGTGGGCAAAAGAAGAAGAACTGGTCTTTTTATGCGGTCACTATGAAGGGTTTGATCAACGAATCCATGATCAGCTTGTGACGGATGAGGTTTCGCTCGGAGACTTCGTCTTAACAGGGGGAGAACTTGCTGCGATGACGATGATCGATGCCGTCGTTCGTCTCTTACCAGACGTGCTCGGTGCGTCCGCGAGTCACGAAGATGATTCGTTCTCGACGGGTCTTCTCGAGTATCCACATTATACACGTCCAGCTGAATATGCTGGACACCGGGTACCAGACGTCTTGTTATCAGGCAATCATGCGCGCATTGCACAGTGGCGACGTGAACAGTCGCTGAAACGGACATATGAGCGTCGCCCCGATCTTCTCGTTGATGCACCGTTAACAGAAGAAGACCAGCGTTATTTAGACTCGATTTCAGGATTGTCAAACGACTGAATCTATGATAAGTTAAAACATGTGGCAAAAGCCACCCATTAACGATGTTCCGCTGTCGGATGCTTGAAGCAAATGAAGATAAGAACATTGGTGAAAAAAGGAGAAATCATTCATGAACACACAACAATTGTTCCGTGAACTTACACAAGAACAAATCAAGTCAGACGTCCCTGCGTTCCGTCCTGGGGATACAGTCCGTGTACACGTTAAAGTCGTCGAGGGTACGCGTGAGCGGATCCAGCTTTTCGAAGGCGTAGTCATCAAACGTCACGGTGGCGGCATCAGTGAAACATTCACAGTCCGTAAAATTTCTTACGGAGTTGGCGTTGAGCGTGCTTTCCCGCTCCACTCACCACGTGTTGCACAAATCGAAGTCGTTCGCTACGGTAAAGTCCGTCGTGCGAAACTTTACTACCTCCGTAACCTTCGTGGTAAAGCGGCGCGTATTAAAGAAATTCGTCGTTAATCATGTGAAAAAGTGGCTTGTCTCCGGACAAGCTTCTTTTTTTTGCAGTTTATGCGTATACTAGTCCTTAGGAAGAAATTGCGTTAATCAAGGGAGTGGAATTCGTGAAGGAGTTATTCAGTTGGGTAAAGGCGCTCGTTGTAGCGCTCGTCATCGCGTTCATCATTCGAACGTTCCTGTTCGTACCCGTCATCGTTGATGGGGAATCGATGATGCCAACCTTACACAATGCGGATCGAATGATCGTCAATAAGATCCCATACTATTTTAATGAACCAGAAAGAGGCGATATCGTCGTCTTCCATGCAACAGAAACACGAGACTACATCAAACGTGTCATCGCTGTTCCGGGAGATACGATGTATTACAAAGACGATACATTGTATGTCAACGATAAGAAAGTCGCCGAACCGTACTTGAAAGAATACAAAGCTCAGATGAGTGGTGTACCGTTGACGGAAGACTTCACGCTTGAAGAGCGAACGGGAGAAACGACCGTTCCAAAAGGAAAAGTCTTCGTCATGGGAGACAACCGTCAAAATTCAAAAGATAGTCGCGATATCGGTTTTGTGGATGAGGATCAAATCGTCGGAACGACGAACTTCGTTTTCTACCCATTCAACGACTTGCGCTCTGTCGATTAAAATGAAAGAAGATGAGATGCTTACCGTGAAAAGTAAGCACCTCATCTTCTTTTCTTGTCTGAAGTTGCGTATACTAGGGAGTGGATGTTTTTTCGGGTATCGTATGATCAGCAAGAAGTCCAGGAATATATGAACGAGGTGAAGGAAATGACGATTCAATGGTTCCCCGGTCACATGGCCAAAGCACGTCGGGAAGTCACAGAAAAATTAAAGTTGATTGATGTGGTCATCGAACTTGTCGATGCACGTCTTCCGATGTCGAGTCGTAATCCGATGGTCGAACAGATAACAGCAGGTAAGCCGCGACTGATCGTCCTCAATAAGGCAGACATGGCGGATAAACGATTGACGGAACAATGGATGAACGCATTACGAGCAGATGGTGTTGATGTCGTCGCGGTTGATGCGAAGCATAACAAGGGATTGAATCAAATCCATGAAGGTGCGTTACGTTTAATGAAAGAAAAACATGCACGGATGCGAGAAAAAGGTCGGAATCCGAGTGCAATTCGTGCCTTGATCATCGGTATTCCAAACGTCGGGAAATCGACGCTCATTAATCGACTCGCTGGTCGGAACATCGCGATCACTGGTGACCGTCCTGGTGTGACGAAACGCCAGCAGTGGATCAAGATGAAGACAGGTGAGATGGAATTACTCGATACACCAGGTATCCTCTGGCCGAAGTTCGACGATCAAGTCGTCGGCTACCGTCTAGCGGCTACCGGTGCCATCAAGGATGATATCTTAAACATCGACGATATCGCGCTATTTGCTCTTCGTGAGCTAAAGACGCGGTATCCGGAACAGTTACGTGAACGTTATCGACTCGACGAAGTATCTGGAGAAGCGGTCGATGTACTCGAAGCAATTGGTAAAAAACGTGGCTTCGTCTCAGGTGGGTATGTCGATTTCGAGCGGACAAGCGAAATGCTACTGCATGAGCTCCGGACGGAAAAGCTTGGACGTGTGACGCTTGAAACGGTCGAAGAGTGGGAAACGAATGAATAACGGACTTGGACATCTTTTGATGTCCAAGTTTTTTTCAAAGGAGCAGGATGTATGAAAATAGCAGAATTAAAACAACGATTGTACCAGGCAACACTAGAAGAATTTATTCAATTGAAGCAGGAACTTGCGACAGATGCGCGAAAAGGGGTGCATACACTGTTTCGTCAGACAGAACGACGATTCGCGCTCGAGGAGCAACAACGAATGGATTTTAAGGAACGGCTTGCATTCGAGGAACAGTATCGTCAGCAAGGATACGTGCGAATTGCCGGGGTTGACGAAGTCGGACGAGGGCCGCTGGCTGGTCCCGTCGTTGCAGCAGCTGTCATCTTACCAGACGGTTTCTATCATCCGGGATTAACGGATTCGAAACAGATGAGTAAAACACAACGACAAGCAGCACTGAAGCATCTACAAGAAGTGGCTGAGATTGCTGTTGGAATCATCGAACCGGCTGAAATTGACGAAATCAACATCTATCAAGCGTCGAAACAGGCGATGCAAAACGCTGTCCGTCAATTGCAACCAGATGCCTTACTCGTTGATGCGATGACACTCGAAGGCGATACACCACAACTCTCACTCATCAAAGGAGATGCGCGAAGTGTCTCGATCGCAGCAGCAAGTGTCGTTGCGAAAGAGACACGCGATGCAATGATGGAAGAATATGCGATCAACTATCCGGGATACGGATTTGAATCACACGCAGGTTACGGAACACCGACGCATTTGCAGGCACTCGATACACTAGGTGTGACACCGATTCATCGAAAAACATTCCGCCCTGTCAAAGAACGCCTCTAGGAGGAAACGATCATGCAAATCGAACATCGTGCCTTACTACCATTTAAAATCATCGATCATGCGAACCTACCATTACGTGAAGGTGCGAACATCGTCGGTAAAGTATTAAAGCTTCTACCGGACGGATTGATGGAGCTACAAGTCGGTCAACGTGTTTTGACGGCAGGAACGACTGCTGAACTAAAAGAAGGCAATATGTATCGTTTTCAAGTCGTTTCAGCAGAGGGGCAACCAGTCCTAAAAATCATATCGACCGAGACGGTTCCGCAAAAGTCAGCTTTACCACAGCTACTCGATTCCTTTTTACAACGCCAGACTGTACCGACTGCGGAAACACGGGAACTACTAAGGCAACTCGGTCAACCAGTGACGGAGGGAGAAGCAAAGCAGTTAAAGCATGCCCTTACGGAACTCGTTCAATTGGCAAAGGGGGACGAGACAGGTCGAACGCTTGATCGAAAGACAAGCGATCAAATTTTAGCGCAACAACTCGTTCAAGCAACGAATGAAGCCGGTAAAGGAGTATATTTATTTCAATTACCTCAGTTTGGACCGTTTGAAGATGTCGACCTCATGATGGAAGCACCGTTCGAACGGACGTTTGATCCGAATCATGCCCGAGTCGTCTTGTATTTGCAATTACCAAGGCTTGGCGAGGTTGCAGTTGACGTCTTGATTGCAGATCGTAACGTTTCGATTTCTGTATTCCATCCAAATGCGCACGTCGATACGTTCATGCAAGCCTATACGCCTCAGATTCAAGCACGACTCGAGGAACAGGGCTATGCCTTGACGCGATTCGATTGGGTCGAACAGACGAAAGAGCGCGTACCGCATGACATCTCGACGCGCAACGGAAGGGTGGATCTTCATATATGAAAAAAGCGATTGCCTTATCTTACGAAGAACAGATGCATGCCCCAAAAGTCGTCGCTAAGGGATCGGAACATATCGCGGAACGAATTCTGGAAGAAGCATTAAAACATGATATTCCAATTCGACAGGACGAGACGTTGATGACGTTACTTGATGCTGTTCAAGTATCAGAACAGATTCCAGAAGAATTATATGGTGTCATCGCCGAGTTATTTGCCTTTTTATATCGTCTCGATCAAGATGAAATTCTGAAAAAATAAAGCTTTCGGTCGATAACGATAGACAGCGCTTCCAATTTTAACTACAATGAAAGAGCCGAAACTAAAGGGGTTAAGGGGGATTTTTTCATGAATGTACATGAGTATCAGGCAAAAGAATTACTTCGTTCGTACGGTGTACCCGTACCAAACGGAATCGCAGCCTTCACCGTCGAAGAGGCGGTTGATGCATCAGAACAATTGTCAGGCCCGATTAAAGTCGTTAAAGCTCAAATTCACGCGGGGGGACGCGGTAAAGCAGGTGGCGTCAAGCTTGCAAAATCGCAAGAAGAAGTGAAGGAATATGCGACGGAGTTACTCGGCAAAACGCTCGTCACGCACCAAACAGGTCCAGAAGGAAAAGTCGTTCAACGTCTTCTCGTCGAAGAAGGTTGTGCGATTGACAAAGAATACTATCTTGGAATCGTACTTGATCGTGTGACAGGTCGTGTCGTCATCATGGGTTCAAGTGAAGGTGGTATGGACATCGAAGAGGTGGCGGAAGCGACACCAGAAAAAATCATTAAAGAAGTCGTCGATCCTGCAGTCGGTCTTCAAGGGTTCCAAGCGCGTAAACTTGCGTTCGCAATGGGCGTTCCAGTGAAGCTCGTCAACAAGTTCGTCGGTATGGTCACAAAACTCTATAATTTCTTCGTCGACAAGGATTGTTCGATTGCAGAAATCAACCCACTCGTTACGACGAAGGATGGCGAAGTCATCGCACTCGATGCGAAGTTGAACTTCGATTCAAACGCATTGTATCGTCATGCGGATATCGTAGCGTTACGTGACGAAACAGAAGAAGATCCACGTGAAGTCGAAGCGTCGAAGAGTGATTTGAACTATATCGCGCTTGATGGGAATATCGGCTGTCTCGTCAATGGTGCTGGTCTTGCCATGGCGACGATGGATATCATCAAACACTTCAGTGGTGATCCTGCGAACTTCCTTGATGTCGGTGGTGGTGCGACGAAGGAGAAAGTAACAGAAGCCTTCAAACTGATTTTATCAGACGAGAACGTTAAAGGGATTTTCGTCAACATCTTCGGTGGAATCATGAAATGTGATGTCATTGCTGAAGGTATCGTTGCGGCGACAAAAGAAGTCGGACTCGAACTTCCACTCGTCGTTCGTCTTGAAGGTACGAACGTTGATGCAGGGAAACAAATTCTCAAAGATTCAGGTCTAGCGATTACAGCAGCTACATCAATGGCAGACGGCGCAGAAAAAATCGCTGCGCTCGTGAAGTAAGGGGGAGCTAAAGATGAGTATTTGGGTGAACGAATCGACGAAAGTTATTATTCAGGGGATTACAGGTAACCAAGGAATGTTCCATGGTGAACAGATGATCGACTACGGAACAAACCTCGTAGGCGGTGTTACACCAGGAAAAGGCGGTACGGAAGTACTCGGTGGTGTTCCTGTTTTTGATACGGTCGCACAAGCAGTCGAAAAAACGGGTGCGAACGCATCTATCATCTACGTACCACCAGCATTCGCAGCGGATGCAATCATGGAAGCAGCAGATGCGAACATCGCACTGATCATCTGTATCACAGAAGGTATTCCAGTTCTTGATATGGTCAAAGTAAAACGTTACCTCGATGGCAAGCCAGTTCGTCTCATCGGACCGAACTGTCCAGGCGTCATCACTCCAGGTGTTGCGAAGCTTGGTATCATGCCAGGATATATCCATACACCAGGTCATGTCGGAATCGTCTCGCGTTCTGGGACATTGACATATGAGGCTGTCCATCAATTGACGACAGCAGGTATTGGTCAATCGACAGCTGTCGGTATCGGGGGAGATCCGGTCAACGGAACAGACTTCATCGATACGCTCAAAGCGTTCAATGAAGATCCAGAAACAAAAGCAGTCATCATGCTTGGCGAAATCGGTGGAACAGCGGAAGAAGAAGCTGCTGAATGGGTCAAAGCGAACATGACGAAGCCAGTTATCGGCTTCATCGGCGGTCAAACGGCTCCAGCTGGTAAACGGATGGGTCACGCAGGTGCGATTATCTCTGGTGGTAAAGGTACAGCTGCTGAAAAAATCAAGACACTTCGTGCGAACGGAATTGAAGTAGCAGAAACACCAGCAATCATTGGTGAGACGTTAATCCGTGTCATTAAAGAAGCAGGTATCTATGACGAGTGTGTAACGAACAGCACAGTCAAATAATTCAAAAAAAAGAAGCTGTCCTGATCAAATCAGGACGGCTTTCTTCTATATAATAAGGAGCGTTGATCTAATGAAACGTGAACTGTATGTCCGCTTCGCGATGTGTCAGGTACCATACACGATCGTCCAGTTGATTGAGCAATTCGGCATCGTTCCAAGTCATGAACTGCCTGTTTCCAAACGTCTTCGAAATCGTTATGAACAAGCGCTACTTCTAGAGCAGATCGAGCAGTCGATTTTAGTTAAAGGGGATCCGCTGTTTCCGGCGATGTTACTTACGATCCCTCAACCTGTCTATGCCCTCTTTTATCGCGGTGATCCCTCTCACCTGACTCTTCCGCGCGTCAGTATCATTGGTAGCCGAACTCCTTCACCGCAACATCTTTCCCGGATGCGTTTCCTGCAATCCTTCTTTCATCCAGATCTCGTCACCGTCTCCGGTGGAGCTTATGGTATTGATGCCCTCGTTCATCGCCTTTCCTTAAAACATCAACAGAAAACAATTGCTGTTCTCGCTGGAGGACTTGATCGACTTTATCCTACTTCCCATTCCACTCTTTTTGAGCGGATCCTCTCACACGGTCTTCTTCTCTCCGAATACCCACCCGGAACACCGATTCAAAAAATTCAATTTTTAGAACGAAACCGAATCATTGCTGGGTTATCCTCATCGTTGATTATCGTTGAAGCAGCAAAACGAAGTGGTACGATGAACACAGCAAGTCACGCCCTCGATCAAGGGAAAGATGTCTATTGTCTACCCGGTTGCCCGACTGAATCGTTCTTTACAGGAACGAATCAATTGATCGCAGAAGGAGCGATTCCACTCCTTGATCCGGAAGAAGTTTCAAAAAGTATTCGGCTGAACGTTGACAAATGGGAATCGAGACTACTATGATAAGTGAGATTAAAATACGAGTACGCCTCTAATAGGGAGCGATTGCAATGGCAAAATATCTAGTAATCGTCGAGTCACCCGCTAAGGCAAAAACCATTAAACGTTATCTCGGATCCAACTATACCGTGAAAGCGTCGATGGGGCACGTCATTGACTTGCCGAAAAGCCAAATGGGAGTCGACGTCGAACATGACTATGAACCGAAATATATCACGATTCGTGGTAAAGGTCCGGTCTTAAAAGAACTCAAGACAGCTGCGAAAAAAGCACAAAAAATCTATCTCGCAGCCGACCCCGACCGTGAGGGGGAAGCGATCGCATGGCATTTAGCAAAAGCACTAGGCGTTGATGAGTCAACGGAATGCCGCGTAGTCTTCAATGAAATCACGAAGGATGCTATCAAGGATTCGTTCAAGCGACCACGCAAGCTCAACTATGATCTTGTCGATGCACAGCAAGCACGTCGTATCTTGGACCGCCTTGTCGGTTACAGCATGAGTCCGTTATTATGGAAAAAGATTAAAAAAGGATTGTCTGCAGGACGCGTTCAATCCGTTGCTGTCAAGATGATCATCGATCGGGAGCAAGAAATTAATGCGTTCATGCCAGAAGAATACTGGACGATCAAACTAGAACTTGATGCAAACGGTGAAAAGCTCGAAGCGAACTTCTATGGAGTTGATGGTAAGAAACGTGAACTTCATTCGCAAGAAGAAGTCGATCAAATCTTGAATCAACTCTCGGAAGACTTCACGGTCGATTCGGTCACGAAAAAAGAACGGAAGCGAAATCCAGCGCTACCTTTTACGACAAGTTCCTTGCAACAGGAAGCGGCGCGTAAACTAAACTTCCGGGCGAAGAAGACGATGATGATTGCGCAACAGCTATACGAAGGAATTGAGATCGGAAAAGAAGGAACGGTCGGTTTGATCACGTACATGCGTACCGATTCGACCCGGACGTCTGAAACAGCGAATCTTGAAGCGCATGGTTTCATCGAACAAGCTTACGGAAAAGAATATATCGCAAGTGAGAAACGCAAAGAGAAGAAATCAGCAAACTCTCAGGATGCGCACGAAGCAGTTCGTCCGACTTCAACGATGCGCGAGCCTCAACTCGTCAAATCGTATCTCTCACGTGATCAGTTCCGCCTATACAAATTGATCTGGGAACGATTCGTCGCGAGTCAGATGGCGCCGGCGATTCTCGATACCGTTAAAATTGATCTCCTATCGAACGACGTCACATTCCGTGCGAACGGATCGACGGTTAAATTCCCAGGCTTCATGAAAGTCTACATCGAAGATACAGATGACGAAGCAGTCACCGACGTCAAAGAAGGATTACTTCCTCCACTTGATGAAGGGGAAGAACTGAAGCAGTCAGCGATTGAACCGAAACAACACTTCACACAGCCGCCACCACGTTATACGGAGGCACGTCTTGTCCGGGCAATGGAAGAACTCGGGATTGGTCGTCCGTCGACATACGCACCAACGCTAGACACGATTCAAAAGCGTGGCTACGTGACGCTCGAAGAGAAGAAATTCTTACCGACAGAACTTGGGGAACTTGTCATCGACATGATCAGTGATTATTTCCAAGAGTTCATCACCGTTCAGTTCACGGCAGACATGGAAGCGTTACTCGATGCGATCGAAAAAGGTGACATGCAGTGGACGGAAGTCGTCGATCCAATTTACAAATCGTTTGCGAAGCGTCTGACGCGAGCAGAAGCAGAGATTGAGAAGATTGAAATCAAGGATGAACCCGCCGGTGAAGATTGTGAAGTCTGTGGTCATGCTATGGTCATCAAAATGGGACGTTATGGTAAGTTCATGGCGTGCTCGAACTTCCCAGAATGTCGCAACACGAAACCAATCCAAGTTGAGATTGGTGTGAAGTGTCCGACATGTGGAACAGGTGACATCGTTGAACGACGGAGTAAAAAAGGTCGTTTGTTCTACGGATGCTCGAACTATCCAGAGTGTGAGTTCGTCTCATGGGATAAACCGGTCGAAGAACCATGTCCGGTTTGTAGCAGTATGATGGTACAAAAGAAAATCAAGAACGGTGTGAAAGTAGAATGTACATCTTGTGGACATCATGAAACACGCATCGATCAGGAGCAAGAGGAGGAATGACCGTTGAAACGTGTAACGGTAATCGGCGCGGGACTTGCAGGTTCTGAAGCAGCATGGCAACTTGCAAAACGCGGCGTACAAGTAGACTTATATGAAATGCGGCCTGTCAAGCAGACACCCGCGCACCATACAGACCAATTCGCTGAACTCGTCTGTTCGAATTCACTTCGAGCAAACCAGTTAACGAATGCAGTCGGTGTTTTAAAGGAAGAGATGCGTCAGCTCGATTCCTTAATCATGAAAGCAGCAGACTTAGCAAGTGTCCCAGCAGGTGGCGCACTTGCCGTCGACCGACATGACTTTGCAGGATACGTGACGGAAACGTTGAAAAACCATCCGAACGTCACGGTCCATCATGAAGAAATCGAAGCGATTCCAGATGGTCCAACGATCGTCGCGACTGGTCCACTGACGAGTGCTGCGTTATCGGAATCACTCAAACAATTCACAGGTGAAGACTATCTGTACTTCTTCGATGCAGCGGCACCAATTCTCGATGGGGACACGATCGATCGTGAGAAGGTGTACTTGAAATCACGTTACGATAAGGGTGAAGCAGCCTACTTGAATTGCCCAATGACGGAAGAAGAATTCCAACTCTTCTATGATGAATTAATCAATGCCGAAGTCGTGCCACTCAAGGAATTCGAAAAAGAGATTTACTTCGAAGGATGTATGCCATTTGAAGTTCTCGCTTCACGTGGACCGAAAACATTATTGTTTGGACCAATGAAGCCAGTTGGACTCGAAGATCCGAAGACAGGTAAACGACCTTATGCTGTTGTCCAGTTACGTCAGGACAATTCAGCCGGAACATTATTCAACCTTGTTGGATTCCAAACGCATTTAAAATGGGGCGAACAAAAACGAATCATCCGACTGATTCCTGGTCTTGAGAATGCAGAAATCGTCCGTTATGGCGTTATGCATCGTAATACGTTCGTTAACTCACCAAACTTGTTAAAACCAACGTATCAGACACGTACACGTGACGACTTGTTCTTTGCTGGACAAATGACAGGTGTTGAAGGATATGTCGAGTCTGCAGCGTCAGGTTTGACAGCAGGGATCAACGCGGCGCGTCTCATTAATGAGGCAGAACCGGTTGCGTTCCCACAAGAGACGATGATGGGTGCGATGTCGCACTATATCACGACGACGGAAGGGAAGAACTTCCAGCCAATGAATGCCAACTTCGGATTGGTGCCAGCACTCGCTGGTCACCCAGTTCGAATGAAAAAACCAGAGAAGTATGCGCTCTATGCAGAGCGAGCACTTGAAGCAATCAAAGATTTTACGGATATGTGATTTTTGATGGGGAGAAAGGCGTGATTCAGCGCTCTTTCTCCCCATTTCTTAATTTGTCACAAAAGCGCGATAATTTCGTTAATTTTTCGGTTTTTGGTCTATTGTCAGACTACTTGGTCTGTGCTATGCTAAGGGCGATTCGAGAATGAAATGGTCAGAAGGGGGCGCATTCATGGAGATAGACACTGCTTTTGAGCGACTGCTAGAAGAGTTCATGCGGTATGTTCATATTGAACGTCAATTATCTCCGAATACAGGTCGCTCTTATGATCAAACACTTCGACAATACGCCGCTTTTTGCCGCGATCATCAGTTACGATCGATTGAATTGGCAAGTGCACGGCGTTATTTGTATGCTCTTTACGATCAGGAGCTGGCGCAGGCAACGATTGCACAAAAAGTTTCCTGCCTCAAACAATTTGGTCGTTTTTTGACACGTGACACCGATGAACCGAATCCATTTGATGGATTAAAAGCACCAAAACGACAACAAGGACTTCCGACATTCCTCGTTCCTACGGAATATGAACGTTTCCTCGATGCTTTTCGATCGAGTGATACGCTCGGTAACCGGAATGTAGCGCTAGTGGAACTTTTATATGCGACGGGGATGCGGGTCAGCGAGATCGTTCAACTGGATCTTCGTGACCTCGCGTCTGACAACTCTTACGTTCATGTGTATGGAAAAGGTGGGAAAGAGCGCATCGCGCCAATTGGAACCTTTGCAAAAGAAGCATTAGAACAATACTTACCATCACGAGATCCAGTCACGGGTCATGAACAAGCGTTATTCTTGTCTCATTCAGGGCGTCGATTAACGACGGATGCGATTCGAAAGATCATGAAAAAAGGGGAGCAGCTCGTTGGGAAACATGTGACACCACATGCACTTCGTCATAGTTTCGCTACTGATTTACTGGAGAGAGGCGCCGATTTGCGAGTCGTCCAAGAGTTACTCGGTCATGCATCGCTGTCGACGACCGGACAGTATACACACGTAACGACGGAACGATTGCGACATGTTTATCAACAAGCACATCCTCGTGCCTAAGGGAGGAAACACTCATGTTTCATGCAACGACGATTTTTGCGATTCAACATAACGGACAATCCGCGATGAGCGGGGACGGACAGGTGACTTTCGGAAACCAAGTCATCATGAAGAAAAGTGCGAAAAAAGTACGGCGCCTCTATGGTGGCAAAGTCATTGCCGGATTTGCAGGAAGTGTTGCAGATGCGTTTACACTCTTTGAGAAATTCGAAGCAAAGCTCGAAATGTATAACGGGAACTTACAACGGGCAGCAGTTGAACTAGCAAAGGAATGGCGTGGAGATAAGATGTTGCGTCAATTAGAAGCACTCTTACTTGTCATGGATGGTACACATCTATTGCTCGTATCCGGAAACGGTGAAGTCATTGAACCGGACGACGGTATTCTTGCCATCGGTTCAGGTGGTAACTATGCGCTTGCTGCAGGTCGTGCGTTAGCTCGACATGCTAGTCATCTCACAGCAGAAGAAATTGCCCGAGCAGCGCTTGAAACGGCTGGGGAACTCTGTGTCTTTACGAACGATCAAATCATCCTAGAAACGATCGGAGGCAACGACCATGCATGAATTGACGCCAAGACAAATCGTCGAGAAGTTGAATGAACATGTCATCGGGCAAGCAGATGCAAAACGAGCGGTGGCGATTGCTTTACGAAATCGATACCGTCGACAGTTGCTCGATGCGTCGATGCGAGATGAAGTCACACCAAAGAACATTCTGATGATCGGACCGACGGGTGTCGGAAAGACAGAGATTGCACGACGGCTTGCAAAACTCGTCCGGGCACCGTTTGTCAAGATCGAAGCGACGAAGTTCACTGAGGTAGGGTATGTCGGTCGTGACGTGGAATCCATGGTGCGGGATCTGGTGGAAGCTTCTCTCCGTCTTGTCAAAGATGAGAAAAAAGAAGCACTCAAAGATCGAGCGGAAGCAGTAGCGAATGAGCGAATCGTTGATGCGTTGTCTGGCAAAAAAGCGTCATCTGGTCTTGGGGGCGGAACGAATCCATTTGAAATGTTGTTCGGTGGCAACCAAAAGCAACAAGAGCCGGATACATCGGAAGCGACAGCAGATCGTTCGCTACTCCGACAGCAATTGCTGACCGGTCAACTTGAAGATCGGATGATCGAAGTCGATGTTGAAGAACGGCAAGTTGATTTGTTCTCAGGGCAACAAGGCATGGAAGGACTCGCGAATCTTCAGGATATGCTCGGACAAGTCATGCCGAAGAAAACGAAGAAGCGTCAACTCACGGTCAAGGAAGCACGTCCAATCTTAACGGCAGAAGAAGCGGAACGACTGCTTGACTTGAACGAAGTCCATGACGAAGCAGTACGTCGTGCAGAACAAATGGGCATTATCTTCGTCGATGAGATCGATAAGATTGCGACAAAAGGACATGATTCAGCTGGTGTTTCACGGGAAGGTGTTCAGCGGGATATCTTGCCGATCGTTGAAGGATCAACAATCGTCACGAAATATGGACCAGTCAAGACGGATCATATCTTATTTATCGCTGCGGGTGCCTTCCACATGGCAAAACCATCTGATCTGATTCCTGAACTCCAAGGTCGTTTCCCGATTCGTGTCGAACTCGACAGTTTGACAGAAGATGACTTTGTGAAAATTTTGACTGAACCGAATCAAGCATTACTCAAACAATATAAAGCATTACTAGGGGCAGAACACGTTCATGTCACCTTTACAGAAGAAGCCATTCGTGAAATCGCACGGATTGCTGCACAAGTGAACGATGAGACGGATAATATCGGAGCGCGACGATTGTATACGATCATGGAGCGTGTCCTCGAAGAATTATCCTTTGAAGCAGCAGACATGCCGGAAACGGATGTGACGATCACGCCACAATACGTGACGGATCGAGTTGGAAAAGTAGCAGATGATCGTGACTTAAGTCAGTTCATCTTATAAAGTGGAGGAAGAAAAAATGAATTTATTGGCGAAAACGCGGAAGCTGAATACGATGTTACAACAGGAAGCGAGCACACATGTTGATTTCAAGGTCATGGCTGACCGTCTCAGTGAAGTCATGGAATCAAACACGTTCATCGTAAGTCGGCGCGGTAAGTTACTGGGTATCGCAATCAAGCAACAAATCGAAAATGACCGGGTCCGTGGTTTCTTAGAAGAACGTCAATTCCCGGAAGATTATACGAAAAAATTATTTAACGTCACTGAAACGACAGCAAACATTGCCATCGATAGCGAACATACGGCATTCCCAGTCGACAACCGTGATACGTTCGAAACGTCGAAAACGACGATCGTACCCATTATCGGTGGTGGAGAACGACTTGGTACGCTTGTCCTTGGTCGTATGGTCGAAGACTTCAACGAAGAAGACCTTGTGCTTGCTGAGTACGGTGCGACAGTCGTTGGAATGGAAATCCTTCGTGAGAAGGCACATGAGGCAGAAGACAAGGCACGTAAGAAAGCAGTTGTCCAGATGGCAATCAATTCATTGTCTTATTCTGAACTCGAAGCGATTGAACATATCTTCGAAGAACTCGAAGGAAATGAAGGGTTACTCGTCGCTTCAAAGATTGCGGATCGCGTCGGTATCACTCGTTCCGTTATCGTCAACGCGCTTCGTAAGCTCGAAAGTGCTGGTGTCATCGAGTCACGTTCACTCGGAATGAAAGGAACGTACATTAAAATCTTGAACGACAACTTCCTTTATGAATTAGAACGAATTAAATCGAACTAAAAAATAATGATGAGATACAGGGGGATTTTCATTAGTGATTCCAACGTCTGTATCTGATGAACGATTCTTTTCCATGGTGAGAAGAATCGTTTTTTTTATGGAGTTTTAGTGAAGTGGAATACCAATAAAAGGGGTGGATAAAAAAGTTAAAAGAGAAGGGACTATTTTTATATTTATTCAAAGAAATTACAATTTGGTGTTTTTTTCAATCCGCATTAGATGTATAATCAATTCTGTTGCTTATGAACGAAATATTTTAAATCTTTCTTTAGACATTTTATGTAAATAATAAATTAGTTCATTTTTATTAATTAAACATTTTTCTTTTAGTAGATGCATAGGTAATATTTATCATTTTTGAACAAAATGGTAATTAAAGGTGAAAAATCAACATCTCATTACCCTTTTTTTAAAATTTATCCTTTTCAAACATTGACCTATTTGTTTCAATTATTTCAGATATGTTACTAATGACTTACTAGTTTTAATATTCTTCAATTCCAAACTATTCATATATGGAGGGCGGATACATGGATTGGTTAGGCTCCGATTATTCTTTACTTACCAAAGCAGTCAATCGTACTGTAGATTCTCAAAAAGTAATATCTAAAAATATCGCGAATGTTGATACACCTGGATACAAAGCACAGCGTTTAGTGTTTTCGGATGTACTAGACTCTCAAATGAAAATGAGTCTAAAGCGTCATGCTCAGATTGATGCACAAGGTTCAATCGTTGAGCAATCGACTTCTATGCGCAACGATGGAAATGGTGTCGATATCGATTTCGAGATGTCTGAATTATCACGCAATCAGATCGAGTATGAGGCATTAGTAGAACAGTTGAATCGTAAATTCTCAGGGATCCAATCAGTAATTAGAGGAGGCAGATAAAAGTGAGTATGTTCGGTGGATTTCATACTTCTGCATCAGGATTAACTGCACAACGTCTTCGGCTCGATACGGTCTCAGCAAATATCGCAAATGCTCAAACGACACGGGGGGAACTTGTAGATGGTCAGTGGCAACCCTATGCTCGTAAATTAGCGGTTCTTAAAGAAACAGCTAATGGTGTGACGGTTAGTGAACTTCGAAAAGATGAAGAGCCTTTTAAATTAGAATACAACCCAAGTCATCCTGATGCCGACGAGCTTGGGTATGTCAAAATGCCGAATGTCGATATTTTAAAAGAAATGGTTGATATGATGGGTGCGACACGATCTTATGAAGCAAACGTGACAGCTCTTAACGCGACGAAAGCAATGCTCGTTAAAGCGATGGAGATCGGTAAGTAAGAATGAAGGGATGATGTATGACCATGGCAATTCAAGCGATTCAAGGATTACAACCAATTCTTCAAAATCAAATGACTCCTAAAACCACACCAAGTGATTTTAGCGAAGTGTTAAGTCAAGCAATGAATGGATTAAACGCTACACAAAGCGCTTCATCTCAAGCACGAGTAGATTTGGCGACGGGTAAGTCGACAGATCTACATAATATTATGATTAAAACAGAAGAAGCATCTCTCTCTATGCAACTCGCCATTGAGGTCCGGAATAAGGGCATCGAAGCATACCAAGAAATGATGCGTATGCAACTGTGAATGTTAAGGAAAGCGTGGGAGATGTTGAATGAACGAAGGATTAAAAGCAAGATGGAACACCATTAATACAACGTGGAAATCATGGTCACTCGCTAAAAAGGCGACGATTCTTGGAAGTATTATCGTCGTTTTAGCAGCATTGATCGTCGCTATTCTCTGGTTGTCGAAACCAACGATGACACCCCTTTATTCAAAATTATCACCACAAGAAGCCGGACAAGTGACGGAAAAACTAAACGAGGATGGTATTCCATCTGAAGTCGTTAGTGAAGCTAATGGCGTGACAATTCTTGTTCCGGAGGCGAATGTCGAGAATTTAAAAGTCGAATTAGCATCGGCTGGTATTCCAAAGTCTGGTCAAATTGATTATTCCTTCTTTAGTGAAAATGCGGGATTCGGAACAACGGATAAAGAAATGAATATTTTGGAACGGGATACGATGCAGACGGAGCTTGAAAACTTGATTACGCAAGTCAACGGAATTGAATCTGCGAAAGTCATGATCACTCTTCCTGAAAAAAGCGTCTTTTTATCTGACGAAAAAGAATCTTCGACGGTGTCTGTTGTCTTGACATCAAGCGCAGGAAGTAACTTGAATAACCAAACGGTTCAAGGTCTATATCATTTGATTGCAAAGAGTATTCCAAATCTCAAGGAAGAAAACATTACGATCATGGATCAGTACTTTACGTACTACGAACCGGGTAATGCGACACAAACGGCCGGTGGTACAGATCCGATGGCGCTTAAGAAAACAACGGAGAATGATTTACGTAAACAAATCCAACAAATGCTTTCTGTTGTTCTTGGACCACAAAAAGCACTCGTATCGGTCACAGCCGATGTAGATGTTACGAAACGTCAAGAAGAACAAAAGCTAGTGGAACCAGTAGATCCAGATAAAATCCAAGGAATCGTCACTTCGGCAGAAAAAGTAGCTGAAGCATACACAGGTGCAGCGAACCAAGGAACTGCCGGAACTGGTGAAAATGAAACAATCAATTTCCCGACAGGAAATGGTCAAGCTGGAGATACGAGCGATAAAACACACGACATTATTAACTATGAAGTAAATCGAATCACGAAACAGATTTCTGGGGCACCGTATGAAATTCGTGACTTAGGAATTCAAATCATAGTAGAACCACCAAAGGGTCAGACTCAAATTGACCCACAGTTACAAACAGACTTGCAGACGATGATGTATTCCATCATCCGAACATCCATTACGAAAAAAGATGCTAAAACGACGTTAACAGATGCGGAATTAACGAACAAAGTAGTTGTCATGTCCCGACCGTTTGCCAACACGACAACGAAACAGACGGCTACTTCAGAAGCAATCCCTATGTGGGTTTGGTTTGCATTAGGTGCAGCAGCCTTAGTCATCATAGGTATGATTTTCTTCATGGTTCGTAAACGTAAAAAAGACGAAGAAGAGAGCTTAGAGGAATGGACTCCAATTGAAACAGAAATTCCGGAGCTATCAACTGAAGATAATAGCAATGAAGCTCAAAAACGAAAACAATTGGAAAAATTAGCAGCGTCAAATCCAGACGAATTTGCAAAACTGCTTAGAACTTGGTTAGCGGAGGATTGATCCTATGAAGAAATTAGAGATGAATAGTCGTGAAAAGGCTGCCGTCCTAATGATTTCATTAGGTCCAGAAGTCGCGGCAAATGTATATAAGCATTTAAGTGAAGAAGAGATGGAATGGTTGACGTTACAAATTTCAAGTATGAAACGGATTGATCCTGAAGATAAAGCGGGTGTTCTCGATGAATTCCATGATTTAGCGATGGCACAAAACTATATCACGCAAGGTGGTATCGGTTTTGCAAAATCCGTTTTAGAAAAAGCGGTTGGTGAAGAGAAGGCGATGGAACTCATCCATCGCCTCACGTCAACACTTCAAGTACGTCCATTTGAATTTGCACGAAAAGCAGACTCAAAACAATTATTAAATTTCATTCAAAACGAACATCCTCAAACGATTGCTTTAGTGCTGGCTCATTTGGATCCAGCGAAGTCAGGGCAAATCCTTTCTGAGCTTCCGGCAGAGGCACAGTCGGATGTAGCAAGACGAATTGCTACGATGGATCGAATGAATCCAGAAATCATTAGCGAGGTTGAATTGATTTTAGAACGGAATCTGTCTCAAGCAGGAATGCAAGATTATGCTCAGTCAGGCGGAATTGAAGCGGTCGTTCAAGTGTTAAATGGTGTTGACCGAACGACTGAACGAACGATTTTGGATACGCTTGAAATTCAAGATCCTGAATTAGCTGAGGAAATCAAAAAGCGGATGTTCGTATTTGAGGATATCGTCACATTGGATGCACGTGCGATTCAACGTATCATTCGTGAAGTTTCAAATGAGGATCTCCTTTTAGCATTGAAAGTATCATCTGATGACGTTAAAGACATGGTGTACCGGAACATGTCTCAGCGGATGGTCGAGTCGTTCAAGGAAGATATGGAGTTCATGGGTCCAGTTCGATTACGCGACGTAGAAGAAGCGCAAAGTCGAATCGTCGGTATCATTCGTCGTTTAGAAGATATGGGTGAGATCGTCGTCGCACGCGGTGGAGGAGATGATATCGTTGTCTAACGTCATTAAACGACAGAGTGTCCTGTCTAAATCACAGCGTTTGATTCATCAACCAGTAGCTTCGTCTGAAAACGTTGATCATGACAGTAATCTCGTTACGATTTCCTATGAAGAAGAATGGTTAGAACGTCAGAATCAATTGACACTTTTAGAAAAACGATTGATGGAAGAACAAGAATTAAGACTAGAGCAATTTGAACAAGAAAAGGTAAGAACGCTCGAGGCGGCAACGCTGCAAGGGTATGAAGCAGGATTTGTTGAAGGGCAATCTAGTGGCTTAGCAACGTATGATAAGGCAATGACAGACTTAAATGCATTAAGTGAGAAATTAGAGCAACGTTTTCAAGAGAAACTCATGATGATGGAACATGATCTATGTGTAGCTGCTCTTCAAACGACGCATTTATTCCTAGAAAATCTATTAGATTCCGATGAAGAGACATTGTACAAAATGATTCATAAACTACTGATTCAGTTTAGAGATCGTGAGAAGTTGTTTATCTATGCCTCACCTCAAGATTTTGAACGTTTAGTCATGATGGAAGATAAGATTCAATCCATTCTTGGGGCAACAGTCAGTGTTCAACTTCGGTTAGATCCAGAATTGTCCCCACGTGATTTTAGAATCGATTCTGAAAATGGTGCTATTACTGGTGGTTTACACTCCAGTTTTAAAAATCTTGAGAAAAAGATTTTTGAGGTGTTGACGGATGTATAAAGTTCAACATTTGCAAGAAGCGATTCAAGACATTAAATTTGATGATCTTCTTCGACATTCAGGAAAAGTTGTCCAAGTAATCGGGTTGATGATCGAATCGAGAGGACCAACGGCTGTATCAATTGGAGAACGCTGTTTTATTCAATTGAACGCGCATCATGAAATTGAAGCAGAGGTCGTTGGCTTTAAAGAGGGGCATGTTTTACTTATGCCTTATGGTGAAACGACGGCAATCGCTCCAGGGTCTATCGTTATTGCTTCAGGCAAACCGTTACATGTTCCTGTAGGGGAAGAATTGATCGGTCAAGTGTTAGATGGACTAGGAAGACCGTTAGACGGTGAAAATCTGGATCATTTAAAAACAACATCAATTGTTAGGAAGCCACCAAGCCCGTTAAGTCGTCCACGCATTAGTGAAGTACTCTCTACTGGCATACGAGCGATTGATACGTTGTTAACAGTAGGTGAAGGACAGCGTGTTGGGTTATTTGCGGGATCGGGTGTCGGGAAGTCAACACTTCTAGGAATGATTGCAAAACGATCGACTGCGGATATCAACGTGATTGCTTTAATTGGAGAGCGTGGACGTGAAGTTAAAGAGTTCATCGAAGCTGAATTAGGCGAGGAAGGAATGAGTCGGTCGATCATCGTTGTTGCAACAAGTGATCAATCGCCCTTAGTCCGACTTAAAGGAGCTTACACTGCGACGGCGATTGCTGAGTACTTTCGAGATCAAGGGAAAAATGTTGTCCTTATGATGGACTCCGTTACACGATTCGCAATGGCACAACGTGAAATCGGACTAGCAACAGGTGAACCTCCCGCTTCAAAAGGATATACACCAAGTGTCTTTGCACTACTTCCGCAACTTTTAGAGCGAAGCGGTAAGACTGAACAAGGTTCTATTACCGCGTTCTACACTGTCTTGGTTGATGGGGATGATATGAATGAACCGATTGCAGATGCTGTACGTGGAATTTTGGATGGTCACTTTGTACTGGATCGGAATTTGGCGAACAAAGGACAATATCCTGCGATTCATGTATTACGCTCCATCAGTCGTGTCATGAATCAAATCACTTCAGAAGAGCATAAACAAAAGGCCATCGTTTTTCGTCAGCTTCTTTCTACTTATTTAGATGCGGAAGATTTGATTAACATTGGAGCGTATAAAAGCGGAACAAATCCAGAAATCGATCGGGCTATTCAAATTTACCCTCAACTCATCGAATTTCTAAAACAGTCTGTCCATGAAGTGAGTGATTTAGATGCTGCAATTGAAAGGCTATTTCAGATTATTCCATAAGGAGAGCGGACATGCGAACGATATACGAACGAATAATTCCGCTCGCTGAAGCGGAAAAGGATCGAGTCTCGAAAGAAACAGCTGAAAAAAAGATGCGATATGAAGACGAGATGCAAAAGCTTTACCATTTGTTGATTCGTTATGAAACATTTTTAAAAGAACAAAATCAGATTGGAAGAATCGAGTTGGTTGATTCGCAATATCGTGAAAGAGCTAGAGATGTTGTAAAACAACAAATCGAGAGACAACAGTTGTTTGTGACACAAGCTAAAAATGTATATGAAAAGGCTCAGTCGGATTTGAAAGAAGCCATGATTGAAGAGAAAAAATTCACCAAACTGCAAGAAAATCATTTTTTTGAAGTAAGGCGAGAACTTGCGATATTAGAACAAAATCAACTAGATGAGCTATCTCTTCTACACTTTAAAAGAGGTCAAATGATATGAGTGAACAAAAAACATCAAAGCAGTGGATATTACCTTTAGTGATCATCCCGTTTATCATCATCTTGCTGACAGCATACTTCGTGTTGAATTATGCGAACGGAAGACCATTATTATCTTTACCGTTCGATACAGAAAAAACAGCAAAATCTACTGCTACCTCTAATGACCAAGAGTTGGTCAAACGTTTAAAAGTAGCAAACAGCGAAATCAAGAAATTACGCAATGAAAAAGAAGAACAAAAGCAAACGTTGCAAGTGAAAGAACAAGAAATCACAAAACTAATTTCAGAACGGGATCAGTTGAAAAAAGCATCAGCTCCTGCTGCTTCAACTACTTCTGCGAGTGAGAAGAAAACTAAGAAAACACCAGTATCTGATGTATATGCTGAAATGTCACCTAAAGAAGCTGCGTTAATCTTTAATGAGCTCAGCCCAACTGAAGTGGTTTCGATCATCGAGAACATCGATGCAGAACAGCAAGCTGCAATCATTGCCAAAATGGATGCAAAAAAAGCAGCAGCATTAACTCAACTATTATCTTCGGAATAGAGGTGAGGACATGAATATTTCAGATCTTCAAATGAATCCGGTACAAGGAACAGCGATAGGTACCGATGAGATGGGGAACGCAACAGATGCAGCCGGTAAATTTGCGACGCTTTTGCAATTTCTAACGAAGAATGACTTGACTGTAAATCAAGGAATTCCGGATGTATCACTAAAAGATTCGGAACGTGTAGATGTAGATGGAAAATCTGAAAAGGCTGTATTGCTTCAAAATATCCAGTCGCTTATGGATCACCCAGAAATGATTTTAGAAGTGCTGGAGCAACCTGAAGTTAGTAGCCTTCCAATTCACTCGGTGAAGCATCGAGAGATTGTTCAGATTTTAAAGGCGATTCAAGAAGGAAATATCGAATCTGCTGTTCAGCTACTCGATCAATCATCCATCACTCCCGCTCAAATCAATACATTGATAGGAAATGTATTGCAGAAACAGAATCAGCAATTGAAGCCAGAAGCAAATCCTGTGCAGAGTATCGGGACGTCTCCAGTAGAAGAAAACATGGAGAATTTGATTCTACCCGTCAAAAATGAGCTGACTTCGTCAAAAGAGAAGTTGATGGAAACGGGTCAGAATAAAATGGCGAATGTCGTTCAGAAACAAAGTCAAGAGCCATCCTCGGCATTAGAACAAGATATTAAAGCCAATACAGCAGCTCCAGCAGTAAGTGTAAACCGAATGAATCATGCGCTACTTTTCAATAGTGTGAATCGCACAGTTCCGTTTTTACCAGTCGATGAGCAAATCGTGAATCGAATCGAAGCGGCGTTAAAACAAGCACCTTTTATAAACGGTAAAGATGGTTCTTCAAAAATCTCTATTCGTTTATATCCTGAACAGTTAGGTGAACTAGTCGTTCAAGTAGATCGAAAAGGAAATGAACTTACGATTAAGCTTTTCATGGCGAATGAGCAAACAAAGCAATTGATTGAACAACAACTCGGAAAACTACATACGACACTACATCAACAGAGTCCGGTTGTGAAAATCGAAACAGGTATCATTGCTACGGCAGCAAGAGAATTTGAACAAGGATTCTCTTCAGAACGACGTGAACAGGAAAAACAGGAATCTTCTTCACATCAGCAAGAAGAAGAGCGAGAGGAGGAAGAAGATGACGGAAGGGATTAAAAATGACGGTTCTTCGTTTCAGTTACCTGAAAAAAAGCAAACCGTATCCAACAACTCGATGGATAAAGATATGTTCATGAAGATTTTAATCGCCCAGTTATCGAACCAAGATCCAACAGCTCCAATGGAAGATAAAGAGTTCATTGCCCAAATGGCTCAGTTTTCTTCGTTAGAACAGATGCAATCGATTGGAAAAGGCATGGAAACGATGATCCTAAACCAGCATGCAGGTGCGCTAATGACGTACAGTAACCTGATTGGAAAAGATGTCAGTTATACACCGTCTTCTAACGCTGAGGGTGAAACCTCTTCAACGGAAGAGACAGCAACTGTACTAAGTGTCAAACGAGATGGTGTGGATGTCATCGCTGAATTATCGAACGGTAAACGGGTCAGTGTGTATGACCTGACGCAAATCAAATCTAAGGAGGAAAAATAATGTTACGTTCAATGTATTCAGGAATCAGTGGATTGAAAAACTTCCAAACGAAATTGGATGTCGTCGGTAACAACATCGCAAACGTCAATACATTCGGTTATAAAAAAGGGCGTGTCACGTTCAAGGATTTAGTTAACCAATCTGTCGGATCTGCTTCAGGTGCTGGTGGTAATGTCGGGGGAACAAACCCAAAACAAGTTGGTCTCGGGGCATCGATGTCAACAGTCGATAACGTTTACAACCAAGGAGCACTTCAAAATACAGGTCGGACGCTTGACGTCGGGATTTCAGGAGAAGGATTCTATCAAGTCATGACAGCGGAAGGTGTTCGATATACGAGATCTGGAAACTTCTATACAGATTTAGATGGAAACATCGTTACTGGTGATGGAAACTACGTTGTTGGTACTGGAACAGCTACTGTTCCAACCGTTCCTGTTCCTAACAACTTACCGGATGCACCTGCAACGCCGACTGCCGGTTACCAAAAATTAAAAATCCCTACCGATGCACGAAACTTATCTATTGGGAAAGATGGATTAGTCACTTATGTAAATAATACAGGTGCGTTAACTACGGTAGGGTACATTACATTAGCAAACTTCCCTAACCCGGGTGGTCTTGAAAAATCAGGCGTGAACTTATTCTCGGCTTCGCAAAACTCAGGTGGAGCAGCAATAGGAACACCGAGCACTAAAGGTCTCGGTCAATTGACATCCGGGACACTCGAGATGTCAAACGTCGATTTGTCAGAAGAATTTACGGAAATGATCATTGCACAGCGTGGTTTCCAGGCAAACACACGAATTATTACAACGAGTGACCAAGTGTTAGAAGAACTCGTCAATCTGAAACGATGATTCAGTTAACGACGTTACGGAAAACACCATTAGTCATTAATGCCAGCTTGATTGAATCCATTCGTTCGACTCCTGATACGACGATTCACCTCATTGGTGGACAAACGTATGTCGTACAAGAATCGATGGAGGAAGTGACGGAGGCAGCAATTCAATTTTATCGTCAAATCGGATTGACCGGCTTGACGAGTGTAAGGAGGATCGATGATGGCGGAAGAAGAGAAAAAGAAAAGTAAGCTTAAATTACCATTAATCATGGTCATCGTTGCTCTCATGATGGTTGGAGCTGGGTACATGGTAATGAAATATTTGATTGCTCCAGATGAAACGAAAGCAAAAGTAGAACAGCCGACTGGAGAAGAGCTTGATGCACGTAGTCTTCAGACTGATGATTTGACGACGAACATTTCAGACGAACGTTTCTTGAATGTACAATTTACAATTGTAACCGATGATCAAAAAACACGAGATGATTTAGAATTGCGTAAATTCCAAATTAACAACATCATTCTTGGGGATTTATCTACCATGAAAAAATCGGATTTGGATTCGAAAGCCGACATGGAGAAACTGGAAGAAAAATTACGTGTCCAGTTCAAAAAACTCATCCAAGAGGGTGATGTCCAACGTGTCTATACTACGAAAAAAATCATCCAGTGAGGTGGCAGCATGAGCGAAGTATTATCACAACATGAAATTGACGCCTTGCTATCAGCTATTTCAAGTGGAGATATGGAAGTTGAGGAAATCAGGAGTCAAGAAGAAGAGCGGCGCGTTAAAGTGTATGATTTCAAGCGTGCTCTTCGTTTCTCTAAAGACCAATTACGAAATTTAACGCGCATTCATGAGCAATTTGCTCGAGTGCTAACGACTCACTTTTCAGCTCAGTTAAGAACATATGTCCAGTTTACTGTGAATACGGTGGAACAACTGCCTTATGACGAATTTATTCATTCTATTCCAAATATGACATTAATCAATTTGGTCAACCTTCAGCCATTAGACGGGAAAGTCATTTTTGAAGTGAATCCAAACATTGCATATGCGATGTTAGATCGACTTCTTGGTGGACCGGGCGAAGGAATGAACAAAATTGAGAACTTAACAGAAATTGAAACACGAATTTTAACGCAGTTGTTTAAACGAGCATTCGTACAATACGGAGCAGCATGGGAATCGATTACAGAATTAGAAGCTGAATATGATGATCTTGAGATTAATCCACAATTTCTTCAGCTCGTTTCTCCAAACGAAACGGTTATACTCGTGTCCATTTATGTAACTGTCGGCGAAGTGAGTGGCACATTAAATGTATGTTTACCTTTCGTCACGTTGGAACCGATTTTACCTAAACTATCCAGTCATTTTTGGATGCAACAAGATAAACGTAAATCAATCAATGATCAAGCGTCTGAACATATGCAGACTCAATTAATGAGTTCTGTCGTCGATTTGAAAGCAGTGCTTGGCCAGACGGATCTGTCGTTTGGTGAGTTGTTACACCTCGAAGTTGGCGACTGTCTATCCCTGAAGACACGTACATCTGATCCGGTTGAACTGTTCGTCGATGATCGTAAAATGTTCAAGGCGCGACCAGGTCTAAATGGGAAGCATCTCGCTTTACAAGTCATACAACGAATTGAGGAGGAATAACATGAGCGATATGCTTTCGCAAGATGAGATCGATGCTTTATTAAGAGGAGCGCCATCTGATTCTGATGATGTGAGCGATAGCCAATCTGATGAAGAAGTTTTAGACGAAATGGAAATCGATGCACTTGGAGAAGTTGGGAATATTTCTTTAGGGAATTCAGCTACGGCTTTATCCGCGTTATTGAATCAAAAAGTAGAAATCACGACGCCACATGTTCGAATGATTACGATGGATGAACTAAGAAGTCGGTATCCAATTCCGCATGTTGCTTTACGCGTTGGATATACAGAAGGTTTTAAAGGTGAAAATGTCCTCATCTTAACACAACGAGATGCCTCCATTATTGCGAACTTAATGATGGGTGGAGATGGTGTCATTGATGAGACTGCTGAGATGGAGCCGATTGCGCTCTCAGCTGTACAAGAAGCGATGAACCAAATGATGGGAGCTGCCGCTACATCGATGTCAACGGTATTCTCCATGAGAATTGATATCTCACCTCCAGCTGTTGAAATCTTTGATTTTTCTCAAGAGAAAAGTATCGTAGATAGTTTCTCTCTTTGGGACAGCATGGTCATCATTGAGTTCGATTTGAAAATCGGTACATTGATTGATTCGAAAATCGTACAGTTGGCACCGCTCGAGTTTTCGAAACAACTCATTCAAAAGTTGTTCTTAGCGAGTACTGAAGTATCACATGAACCTTCACCGGTTCAACCTGCGGCACATACTCAACCTAAGCCGTCACCAGCCGTTGAAGCTTCTCCGCCGCCTGCAAAACCTGCTCCAGTTCAGGAGCAAGTAGTGAAAGAGAGTGTTGCTGTCAGTCCTGTCCAATTCGGTCAATTAAGTGATGCACAAGTAGACGGAACACCTTCTAATATTGGTATGTTGTATGACGTGCCATTGAACGTCACGGTTGAACTAGGACGTACGCGACGATCGGTTAGAGATATTTTAGAACTGACGCAAGGTTCCATCATTGAACTTGATAAATTAGCAGGTGAACCAGTAGATGTGTTTGTAAATAATACGTTGATTGCGACTGGAGAAGTCGTTGTCATTGAAGAAAATTTCGGAGTACGTATTACAGAAATCGTAAATACAAAAGAACGTCTTCGGATGTTCTAAGGAGGAACTATATAATGAGTGCAAAAGTATTAATCGTAGATGACGCTGCTTTCATGCGAATGATGATCAAGGAAATTTTATCGAAGAACGGCTATGATGTCGTTGGTGAAGCGGAGAATGGATTAGAGGCTGTTTCGAAGTATAAGGAATTAACACCAGATCTCGTCACACTTGATATCACGATGCCAGAAATGGATGGAATCTCTGCTTTAAAAGAAATTAAAGCAATTAATCCGGCTGCCAAAGTCATCATGTGTTCAGCAATGGGACAACAGTCGATGGTTATCGATGCGATTCAAGCAGGTGCGAAAGATTTCATCGTCAAACCGTTCCAAGCAGATCGTGTACTTGAAGCGGTCTCGAAAACTGTCTCGTCATGAAAAAAGTGACTTTGCTGATTTGTCTACTGTTTTTGCTTGCGCTTCCCGTAAATGCAGAAACAGTCGAAGAAAAATTAAATCCAACTCAGAACGATGCACCGGCGACTCAGCAAGTCGATGAGAGTCCTTCCATGGCGTTGACCATTTTTAAAGGAGTCGTCGTTCTGATCGTCTTGATCGGCGGATTCATCCTTGTGACACGATTCATTCATGAACGGACGCGAGGTGTTAGACATTCTGGACGATTGACACATCTAGGTGGAGTACCACTTGGGAAAGATCGATCGGTCCAGTTAGTCAAGATACAAGGTAAGATTTACGTCGTCGGTGTTGGTGAAAATGTACAATTATTAGACACTTTGGATGATTTTGAAGGATACGAATCGACGGATTTTGAAGAGTCTTCTCCTAAATCATCACCATCACCGTTTCTTGAGACGTTTAAACAACAACTCGAACAACTGCAAAAGAATCGAGGGCGCTCATGAATACGATTGAGAATCTGATATCACTCGATACTCCGTCAGGAACAGCGACATCCATTAAACTGCTCGTGTTATTGACGTTGTTATCGCTTGCACCGTCACTACTCATCTTAATGACCTGTTTCACACGTGTCGTCGTCGTATTGTCTTTCGTCCGTTCGGCTCTCGGAACGCAACAGACGCCACCGAACCAGTTACTCGTCGGACTCGCTTTGTTCATCACGTTATTCGTCATGTCGCCTGTCTTATCTGAATTAAACACGACGGCTCTTAAACCATATATGGCAGATAAAATTAGTCAAGATGAAGCGTTTGATAATGCGGGAGACACGATGAAACGGTTCATGTCGAAGCACACGCGCACGAACGATTTAGAGTTGTTTTTAAAATACGGTAATTATGAAAAACCAAAAAAGATTGAAGATATTCCACTTGTCGCACTCGTTCCAGCATATGCGATCAGTGAATTAAAAACGGCGTTTCAAATCGGGTTCATGATCTTCATACCTTTCCTTGTCATTGATATGGTTGTTTCAAGCGTCCTGATGTCGATGGGGATGATGATGTTGCCACCTGTCATGATTGCGTTACCGTTTAAATTATTGTTATTTATTTTAGTTGACGGCTGGCACCTGATCGTTGAATCGTTGCTTGTCAGTATGCGTTAGGGGGAGAGAAGATGACTCAAGAAATGATTATTCAGTTGGCAAGTTCTGCTGTCTGGACATTACTCAAAGTTTCAGCTCCCTTGTTACTCGTCTCGCTCGTTGTCGGTCTACTCGTCAGTATCTTACAGGCGACGACGCAGATTCAGGAACAAACGTTATCGTTCGTTCCGAAGATCGTTGCCGTCTTTTTAGCACTCGTCTTTTTCGGTCCATGGATCATGCAGGAGTTACAGACCTTTACGATTGATCTATTTAAGCAAATCGCTGAGGTTTCCCGAAAATGACGTTACTTTCTTTCCTGAGTGTCTTTCTGCTCGTCTTTGGACGAATCGTCGGTTTCCTCGTTGCGGCTCCCTTGTTCTCGTCAAAGCAATTACCTGCGCAGCATAAATTGGCGCTAGCGGCAGGTTTAGCTTACTTTGCGAGTTACGCCGTGAAGACAGATGTCCGCGTAGAAGATTTCGATTTTTTCTTTCGAATGGGAACGGAAGTCCTGATTGGTTTAGCTCTAGGCTTACTTGCCAGTTTTTTATTGTATGCGCCACAAATTGCTGGTTCGATCATCGATTTGCAGATGGGACTTGCGATGGCTTCGGCTTATGATCCGATGTTTGGCGGACAATCACCCATCGTTGGACGATTTTATTACATGCTGACGTTACTCGTCCTACTCGCTTCCGATATGCATCTGATTTTACTTGACGGAATCTATACGAGTTTTCAAATCTTTCCGCCGGGTAGTCTGATAGCGGTGTCTGGTGACGCAGGAATGAGTTTGGTCATCCGTGTCGTTGGTCTTGCAATGCTGACCGCTTTGCAAATGGCAATGCCACTAGTTGTTTCACTATTTTTAGTCGATCTCGCACTCGGTTTTTTAGCGAAAACGGCACCCCAATTCAACATTTTTGCAATTGGTTTTTCAGTCAAACTTTTGATGGGGTACGCCATCTTGTTTTTATTAGCAGGTGCGACGATCACAGGGATTGGTCGATTCGTCCCATTACTACAAGATGTACTTGCAGATGCCATTCGATTACTAGGAGGTTAAGGACATGTATACATATCGATTACGCCTTGACCTTCAGTATTTCGCTGGTGAAAAGACGGAGAAGGCGACACCTCGAAAGCGGGATGACTCTCGTAAGAAGGGTCAAGTCGCAAAATCAGCGGATTTGACGAGTAGTTTTATGTTATTCGCGATGTTTCTCGTCCTCTATTTTTTTGGTCCATTTCTAGGAAGGCGATTCGTGCTTGTTTTACAAGATGGTCTCAGTGCAAGTCAAGTCTTGCAGGCTGTCGAGGAGGGACGGATCGAACAGATACTAGTCGAGATGCTCATTCAGATGGGAATTCTCGTTGCACCGTTTTTCTTAACTGCGGTTGTTATCGGTATTCTAGGAAATTTCGTCCAGATTGGTGTACTTCTGAGTGGTGAGGCGATTCAACCTAAACTAGATCGTATCAATCCACTGCAAGGTGTCAAACGCATCGTTAGCGTCAAAGCGCTCGTCGAGTTTCTAAAATCCGTTTTTAAACTGCTTGTCATCGGTGTGACGAGTGGTACGGTCCTATGGAACAACAAGGTCGAAATTTCGCGGTTGACTTCGGAACCGATTGGCGATGCTTTAGCTATTATTGGTCATTTAACATTTTTACTCGGTTTGTCCGTTAGTATCGCTTTAATTGCGTTAGCCATTTTAGACTTTGCTTATCAAAAATTTGATTTTGAGAAGTCGATTCGAATGAGTAAACAAGATTTAAAGGACGAACATAAGAATACGGAAGGTGACCCTCAAATCAAAGGAAAAATCAAACAACAACAACGGGAGATGGCGATGCGGCGGATGATGCAAGAAATACCAAATGCCGATGTCGTCATCACGAACCCGACACATTATGCGGTAGCGATCCAATACGATGACGGAAAACATATGGCACCGATCGTCGTTGCGAAAGGCGTAGATGCTGTCGCGTTCCGGATTCGGGAGAAGGCGACAGCAGCTGATGTCCCGATTGTTGAAAACCGTCCGCTCGCGCGGGCGTTGTTCGCTCAATCAGAAATTGGTATGGCAGTGGATGAATCGTTCTATCAGGCGCTCGCTGAAACACTCGCCTTTGTCTATCAACTGAAACAAGCAAAATGAAAGGATGAAGCATCATGAGTATATCAACACGAGATTTAACAGTTCTGCTAGGCGTCATCATGATCGTCTTCATGCTCGTCATTCCACTGCCTGCTATCATGCTCGATTTTTTAATCATCATCAATATTCTAATTGCCTTGATGGTACTACTCGTTGCGATGAATGCCAAAGAGGCACTTGAGTTTTCTGTATTTCCAACATTATTACTGATCGTTACGCTGTTTCGTCTCGCGCTCAATGTCTCAACGACACGGGCGATTTTATCAAACGGAAACGGTGGCGAAGTCATCGAAGCTTTCGGTAGTTTTGTTGTCGGCGGTAATGCCCTTGTTGGCTTCGTTGTTTTCTTGATTCTCGTCTTGATCCAGTTTCTTGTTATCACAAAGGGTTCAGAACGAGTATCGGAAGTTTCGGCACGTTTTACACTCGATGCGATGCCAGGGAAACAAATGGCAATCGATGCCGATTTAAATTCTGGCATGATTGATGAACTACAAGCACGGACTCGCCGCCAAAAGATACAATCGGAAGCAGATTTTTATGGAGCGATGGACGGAGCTTCAAAGTTTGTTAAAGGAGATGCGATTGCCGGAATCATCATCGTCATCATCAACTTGATTTTCGGAATGATCATTGGTGTCGTCCAGCAAGGGTTACCGATGATGGAATCTGTAAATTTGTATACGTTGCTAACAGTTGGTGATGGTCTCGTCAGTCAGATTCCAGCGCTTTTGATTTCAGTTGCGACTGGTATCATCGTCACACGTTCTACATCTGACGGAAATCTCGGTGAGGATGTCATCGGTCAATTGACACGGACACCACTTCTCGTTGGAATTGCGGCAGGAGCGATTTTCTTACTCGGATTGTTCACTGCGATTCCAGATTACGTCACGATGCCGATTGCAGCGTTGTTTGGATTCTTTGCTTGGCGAATGAAGCAGACGACAAAGACGATGCAAGAAGAGGTGGCTGTCGAAGAAGCACCAAGCGAAAATTTACGATCAAGCGAATCAGTCATTTCCTTACTGAATGTCGATACGATTGAATTCGAATTTGGTTACGGTTTGATTCCACTCGCTGATGAAGCGCAAGGGGGAGACTTACTGGACCGTGTCGTTATGATTCGAAGACAGCTGGCCCTTGAGCTTGGTTTTGTTCTACCGACCGTTCGGATTCGCGACCACTTACAGTTATCACCGAATCAGTATCGAATCAAGATTCGTGGAAGTGAGATGGCAAGCGGAGAATTGTTGCTCGATCATTATTTAGCAATGAGTCCAGGTGTCGACGATCCAGAAATCCGCGGCATCGAGACAGTCGAACCGGCATTTGGTATGCCGGCACTATGGATTGATGAGCAGACACGAAGTCGAGCAGAAATGTCAGGCTATACGGTAGTTGATCCACCATCTGTTGTAGCTACTCATCTAACAGAACTCTTAAAGAAACATGCAGCTGAATTACTCGGCCGGGAAGAAACGAAACAATTGGTCGATCATTTGAAGGAATCGCATCCGATTCTAGTGGAGGAAGTTACGCCGCAATTACTATCAATTGGAGATTTACAAAAAGTATTCGTTCAACTATTAAAAGAGAAAATTTCAATTCGAAATCTACCATTGATTTTTGAAACACTGGCTGATTATGCAGCAGTAACCAAGGATAGTGAACTGCTAGCAGAGTATGTTCGCCAATCCTTATCACGTCAAATTACTGAACAGGTCATGCAAGGCGAGGTGTTACACGTCGTAACAGTCTCAAGTGAGATGGAACTCGATATTCAGTCGGCGATTCAGAAGACGGAGTTTGGTAATTATTTAGCGCTTGATCCCGAAAAAGCGAGTCGCTTCATCGAAACGCTTCAAGAGCGAACACTGGAGTTCGAACGCTACGGCGCACATCCAATCATTCTGACTTCTCCAAGTATTCGGATGTTCGTCCGTCAGTTGACAGAACGATACTTCCCAGATATACCGGTCTTATCGTATAACGAATTAATGCCGACAATCGAAGTGAAGAGTATTGGGGTGATATAAGCGATGATAGTAAAAAAAATCGTAGCAGATACGGTAGCTGAAGCCATGGAGCGAATCAAACAAGAGTTAGGCGAAGAGGCTATCATTTTAAATACAAGGCATATAAAAGTCGGCGGTATTTTCGGAGTCTTTGCTAAGCGAAAAGTGGAGTTAGTCGGTTCAGTTGATGAACATGTGGAAGACAAATCGGATGTTAAAGTTGAACTACCGTCTAGAGTGAGTCCTCGTGTGAACCAATTAGAAATACGATCAATCGCAGATCGTCCTACAATCATTACCGTAGGAGAAAGACCATTACCAAGAGAGCTCAGACACTATTCGAAGTTACTGGCCGAGCCAGCACTGAATCAGTTGGCAGAGCAGTTACATGAGAAACTTGTGTCGACCTATTATCAAACGCAGCAAACTGAATTGAACACTGTCCTACTCGAAGAGGTTCAAACAAAGATTCGAACGAAAACGACGCACTCGAAATTCATCATGTTAACAGGTCCTACAGGAGTCGGAAAGACGACTACGATTGCAAAATTAGCAGCTTATTATACGTTAACTGAGAAAAAACGTGTCGGTCTCATTACGACGGATACGTATCGAATATCTGCTATTGAGCAATTAAAGACATATGCAGATATTTTAGATATCCCAATCCATGTCGCATACGACCTGCATGACTTCGAACAAGCGAAAGTAGCTTTACAATCGTGCGATATCGTTCTAATTGATACAGCAGGTAGGAATTTTCTCGATGCGGGGTATGTTGAACAATTAAAAAGTCGACATGATTTCGAAGATACAGATGTTTTTCTTGTACTTAGTTTGACTGCGAAGTACCAAGATCTACTTCGTATGTATGATCGCTTTCAATCCGTACCTGTATCTGGATTTATTTTCTCAAAAGCGGACGAGACAAGTGAATTATGGTCAATTGTTGGTCTCGCAGAAGCGAGTGACTTACCAATTTATTGTATAACTACTGGTCAAGAGGTGCCTGAAGATATCACGTTCAGTTCTGTAGAAGAGATATCCCAGATGGTCGTCGAGAGAGGAATGGGATGATGCAAGAAGATCAAGCTCGAGTCCTACGCTCTAAATTATCCGTAAATGAGACTAAAACAATTGCAATTGTCAGTGGTAAAGGTGGCGTCGGGAAAACGAACGTCGCTGTCAATTTAGGTGTTGCTCTATCTCTTCAAAACAAGAAGGTACTTATCATCGATTTAGATATCGGTATGGCCAACATTGGTATTTTACTTGGTAAATCTTCTAAGTTATCACTGATGGAATGTGTGAAGAGGAGAGAGTCACTACAACAGTCAATTGTAGAGTATTCATCAACCCTTCAGTTCATTCATGGTGGAAGTGGATTCGCAGAATTGACAAATTTTACGAGTGACGATATTACCTTTTTACTACGTGAATTCCGATTCTTCTATGAATATGATTACGTATTACTCGATCTAGGTGCTGGTGCTAATCATCAAACGTTTGATTTCATCGGTAGCGCAGATGAAGCATGGCTGGTTGTTACACCAGAACCTACTTCCATCATGGATGGGTATGCGTTTGTAAAATTAGCACATCATCATGCGAATGAATTGCCCATCTCTGTGATTGTCAATCGAGCTACTAATGGTGAAGAGGCTCTTGAAACATTCGATCGTCTCGAATTAGTCAGCTCTCAATTTTTAAAAAAATCATTACGTTTCATTGGTTTTCTACCTGAAGATCAAACAGTTGTGAAAGCGGTTAAAGCACAAATGCCATTTTATATCATGGATCGAAAAAGTCATGTCAGTTGGCGAATGGATCACATTACTACTTCGTTGACGGGTGTTCGCGTAAAAGAGCGAAAGTTTTTAGATCGATTATTAAGTCGACTAAAGCATGGGAAGGATCATGTCCATTAAGTTGGAAATAAAGGAGGAAATCATTCATGGACTTAAATGAATATGTAGGGTTGTTCCTTGATGAATCAATGGAGCATCTTCAAGCGATTAATACTAGCTTATTGGATTTCGAACAACGTATGGATGACGAAGCTGTCATTGATCAAATTTTTCGGTCAGCTCACACACTCAAAGGAATGGCGGGAACGATGGGGTATGATGCTATTGCTGACTTAACACATGAAATGGAGAGCGCGCTCGATTTAGTTCGTTCTAAAAAACAACCAGCCACCCCCGAACTAATTGATGTATTATTCGTCGCAGCAGAACAGCTTGAGACGATGGTTGAAGATATTAGTCGAGGCGGGAAAGGGAAATTAGATGTAACGGAGACGGTAAATCGATTGAAGCGGTTCATTCAACCGAATGATGTACAGGTCGAAACGAATGTTCTACCTACGACGCAACAGAATTTTGAATGTGATGTCTATTCAAAAGCGGTCGTCCAACAATCGATTGCAGCAGGCTATCAAGCGTACGTGTTATCAGTCGAACTATCAGCTGATGTCATCCTAAAGGCTGCTCGCGTTTATATGGTGTTTGATCGTCTTCAATCACTTGGAGACGTCATCCTCTCCAATCCGACTTCAGATGACTTAGAGCAAGAACATTTTGATACTTCATTTGAGATTCTATTCGTAACACAGAGTGAAAAAGAGACTATTCGAGAAGCAGTTGAAGCTGTATCAGAAGTGGCGAACGTTTCCATCGTTCCTTTTGAGACGACGTCAGAAGCGGAAGTTGCCACTTCTACGTTACAACAAGAACCCGTTACTAAAGAGACTCAAAAAGAGTCAACTTCTACGAGTGAACCAATAGATGTTACGGCACCAGTCGCTTCAAAAACGATTCGTGTCAATCTTGAACGGATTGATCGTCTCATGAACTTATTTGAGGAGTTCATCATCGATCGAGGACGCTTAGAACGAATTGCGGCAGAAGTCGGTTCTCCTGAACTAACGGATACTGTCGAGCGAATTAAGCGCGGTACGAACGAATTACAGTCTCTCGTATTGACTTTACGTATGATGCCGATTGAACAAGTATTTAATCGTTTCCCACGAATGGTACGTTCTGTATCCAAAGATGTCGGAAAACACATAAAACTTCATATCACTGGTGCTGAAACCGAGTTGGATCGAACAGTCATCGATGAGATTGGTGATCCACTTGTTCACTTGATTCGTAACGCAATCGATCATGGAATCGAAAATAAGGCGGACCGGATTCTTGCTGGGAAACCTGTTGAAGGGAATTTATCATTACGCGCTTATCATTCGGGAAATCGAGTCTTCATTGAGATTGAAGACGACGGTGCTGGAATCAATCATGAACGCGTCACGCGAATTGCGATTGAGAAGGAGCTAATTACGGAAGAAGAGGCTGCGCTATTAACAATCGAAGAAGCATCGATGTTACTGTTCGCTCCAGGTTTCTCAACAGCAGAAACGGTGACGGATTTGTCTGGACGAGGTGTTGGACTCGATGTTGTTAAATCAAAGATTGAATCTCTTGGTGGAGAAGTATTCGTAGAAACACGTCGTGGTGAAGGTACGATTTTCAGAATTAGTCTACCACTTACGCTATCAATCATTTCAGCAATGTTGGTTGAACTTGGTAAAGAAACGTATGCGATTCCATTGACAGCAATCATTGAGACAACATCGTTACGAAGCACTTCCATTCTTCAGGCTCACCGAGAAAAAGTATTCGATTTCCGTGGACAACTCGTACCTTTAATTTCTTTGAATGAAGTATACGGTTTACCACAACATGATGCGGATGCCTACTCGGTTGTCGTTGTTCGTAGTGGTGAAAAACTGGCAGGTTTAATTGTCTCTGAATTGATTGGGCAACAAGAAATTGTCATGAAACCATTAGGTAGTTATCTAGAAGGTATTCGAGCTATTTCCGGAGCAACTATACTTGGTGATGGACAAGTGGCATTAATCATTGACAGTAATGCTCTATTACGAAAGTGAGGGAATTGAAGATGGAACAAAAGTGGGTTGTTTTTCAACTAGAAGAGAATTCATATGGGATTGACGTACAATCTGTTCGTTCAATTGAACGTCTTATTCCCATTACACGAATTCCGAATGCTGCTTCTTACGTAAAAGGTGTAATCAATTTGCGTGGAGTTGTAACGCCTGTGATCGATTTACGTTCACGTTTAGGTTTTGACGTGATTGAAGAAACCGAAGAAACACGAATCATCATTGCCACACTTGAGCATGGAGACGCTGGATTCATCGTTGATCGAGCGAATGAAGTCGTAGAATCCTCTGAAGTTAGAATCGAGCCTTTGGGGGAACAAAAACAAGAAGATGCATCTTATCTAACGGCAGTCGCAAAAGGAGAAGACCAACTGTTTTCTTTAATCGAACCAAATCGATTATTTGAGGATATCGTTCATGCTTAACTCAGACCAAAAAGATATTTTCAAAGAAATTGGAAATATCGGAGCAGGTCATGCTGCTACAGCGTTATCTACACTATTAGGGAAACCGATTGAAATCGAAGTGCCGTCAGCCGAACTAGAATCGTTTACGACGATCATAGATCGTGTTGGTGGTGCAGAAGCTTACACTGCTGGTGCGTTGTTGCGGTTCTCAGGAGATATTCGAGCGACATTGCTTTTTTTAATGCCACTTCATGATGCAGAAAAGTTAATTGGACAGCTTATGAAATCTGAATTCCAATTTTTCTCTGATTCACATGAAATGGGGGTTTCTGCCTGGGAGGAAATCGGGAATATACTTATTGGTGCATATGCACGCTCGATTTCAGATTGGTTGAATTTATCCCTCCAAGTCAGCGTTCCTGCTTCTGCATTTGATATGGTTGGAGCTCTACTCGAGGTGGCATTGCTTGAATCTTCAACACCAGGAAATATGGCATTGTATATCGACACTCATCTTTCTAGTGCCGGGAATGAATTGACTGGACACTTGCTTCTCCTTCCTGAAGCAAATGCGTTTCAGACAGTTTTTCAGCGATTGGGTGTGGATATTGATGGATGAACTCATACGCATTGGAATTGCAGAATACGCGATTAGTAAACAACCTGTCATTCTTCGTACTGCTGGACTTGGTTCTTGCGTTGGGGTCGTCATTTATGATCAAGAGCGAGGATTATCAAGTATGGCACATGTCATGTTGCCAGATTCAGCAATTAGTCGCAATCGCGAGGCTGAAATCGGTAAATTCGCAGATACTGCTATTCTAGAAATCGTAAAACGCCTACGAGCAAATGGTGCATTACGTTTACGCGCTAAGATTGCTGGTGGTGCACAGATGTTTCAATTCAAATACGAGCATGAATCAATGCGAATTGGAGAACGAAACATTGCGTCCGTCAAAGATATGTTACAAAAGACAGGAATCCCACTCGTTGCAGAAGATGTAGGTGGCACGAATGGACGGACGATCGAGTTCCACTCAAAGTCAGGACGTCTCGTTATCCGGACAGTAAATGTCGGGACGTTGGAAATATAGAGGAGGAATGGTCATGCGTGAGGAATTACAACAACTTTGGGATCGATGGCTATCGACACGTGATATCACGGTAGCAGATGAATTACTTTTGAATTACGAGCCCCTCGTTCAATATCATGTTCAACGCCTAAGTGCAACATTACCTAAAAGTGTCGATCGGGATGAATTGAAAAGTTTAGGAATGATGGGATTGTACGATGCTCTTCAAAAATTCGATCAAAATCATAATAATAAATTCGACACGTATGCCGCCTTTCGGATTCGAGGAGCAATTCTAGATGGATTGCGAAAAATCGATTGGTTACCACGTTCTTTACGAGAAAAAGCAAAGCGGGTCGAAGCAGCTGTTGAAATACTAGAGCAATCTCTTCAAAGAACTCCGACGATTGAAGAAGTATCTTCGATCGTGGAAATGTCTACGGATGAAGTGAAGAGTGCGTTAGCTGAAAGTTATTTTGCAAACGTATTATCGATTGATGAAGCCGTCACCTTACAAGATGAAGGCAAAGCAATGACCGTTTCCTATCTAGACCCTGATACTGCGACTCCGGAAGACATGTTATTGATGCGTGAATTGATTGCTAAATTAGCAGAGGAAGTTAAAGAACTGTCTGAAAAAGAACAACTGGTCGTTTCGTTGTTCTATTACGAAGAATTAACGTTGACCGAGATTGGAGAAATCCTTGAACTGTCTACATCTCGGATTTCTCAAATCCATTCCAAAGCATTACGTAAATTAAAAAATGCATTGGGAAGTGCATACTTAGCAGATCGTGTCGCAATGTGAAAGGAAATCAATCATGACAGTCGTGTATATACTTTTAGCAGCTCTTATATGCTACGCATTACTCTTACTGTTTCGTCAGCAAGCGGATTTAAAAGATCGTATCTCCCGTTTGGAACGTGAAAAAAGCGAAACAGAGCAAGTTTTATTAAGCTTTATGGAACAAGTGAGTGAAATGACCGAGCAGAACTCAAAAGCTGAAGCCTCATCCAATGTTATAAATGAAGCACATCAGAACCTATCAACGGAATCAGTCTTATCTGAGGAAAATGTTGTGCAAAATGAACAAACCGAATCATTTCTTAAAGCATCAGTTCTTTCTGAAATACAGATCGAAGAACAGGACTTAACAGAAGAACAAGTCTTAACAGATGTTGAACAGGCGTTACGCGAAGGGACAGATCTTGAGACACTCGCTCGTTCTTTGAATCGAGGAACGGGTGAGGTCGCTTTGATCGCAAAACTTTCTCGTCAAACGAAGGTTGCTCCTCGTTAATCTTTATGCTATATTAGTCTACGGTGTTAATTACGCACGCATGTATCGCCAGCTGCGGTGCCTTTAATAGGTTAGCTGGATAGACGATCATCGCGGAGGACATCTAAAACCCAAAAGGAGGAATTCATCATGGCAGTAATCTCGATGAAACAATTGTTAGAAGCTGGTGTACACTTCGGTCACCAAACACGCCGTTGGAACCCAAAAATGGCGAAATACATCTTCACAGAACGGAACGGAATCTACATCATCGACCTTCAAAAAACGGTCAAAAAAGTAGACGAAGCTTATAACTTCATCCGTGAAGTAGCGTCTGAAGGCGGAAACGTTCTTTTCGTTGGTACGAAAAAACAAGCACAAGACACTGTGAAAGAAGAAGCGATCCGTGCAGGACAATACTTCATCAACGAACGTTGGTTGGGTGGAACTCTCACGAACTTCTCTACAATCAAAAAACGTATCAACCGTTTGAAACAACTCGAAAAAATGGAAGAGAACGGTACATTCGAAGTTCTTCCTAAAAAAGAAGTCATCATTCTTAAAAAAGAAATGACTCGTCTTGAGAAATTCCTCGGCGGTATCAAAGATATGCCAGGCGTTCCGGATGCACTCTTCATCGTTGACCCACGCAAAGAGCGTATCGCGATTGCAGAAGCACACAAACTCAACATCCCAATCGTTGCGATTGTTGATACTAACTGTGATCCAGACGAAATCGACTACGTCATCCCAGCGAACGACGATGCGATCCGTGCAGTCAAATTGCTCACTGGTAAAATGGCTGACGCAATCCTCGAAGTTAAACAAGGCGAAGATAACGTAGCACCTGAAACTACTGAAGAAGTAGTAGCAGACGCTGAGTAATTCGTGATGCCAGGTGATAAAGGGAATCGACCTTTTATCACCTTTTTTTTGAAAATAAGGACGTTATAAGGAGGAATATCGAATGGCTATTACAGCAGCAATGGTTAAAGAACTTCGTGAAAAAACAGGTGCAGGTATGCTAGACTGCAAAAAAGCACTCGTTGAAACTGACGGTGACATGAACGCAGCAGTAGATTTCTTGCGTGAAAAAGGAATCGCTAAAGCAGCAGCAAAAGGCGATCGTATCGCAGCTGAAGGGTTGACTGCAGTTGCAGTTGATGGCAACAAAGCAGCACTCGTCGAAATCAACTCAGAAACAGACTTCGTTGCGAAAAACGAACGTTTCCAAACGCTCGTTCAAAACATCGCTGATGCTGTTCTTCGTAACGGTTCTGAGACTGCTGAAGCAGCGCTCGCTTCTGAATACGAAGCAGGTAAAACAATCGACACGTACATCTCAGAAGAAGCTTCTACAATCGGAGAGAAAATTTCACTCCGTCGCGTAGCTCTCTTCACAAAAGCAGATGACGCAGCATTCGGTTCTTACCTCCACATGGGTGGACGCATCGGTTCAGTCGTCGTTATCGAAGGTACGACAGATGAAACAGTTGCAAAAGACGTTGCAATGCACATCGCAGCAGCTCGTCCACTTTACGTTGACCGTACTTCTGTTACAGAAGAAGAAAAAGCACGTGAAGAAAAAGTTCTTACTGAGCAAGCATTGAACGAAGGAAAACCAGCTAACATCGTTGAAAAAATGATCGTTGGTCGTATGAACAAGTTCTTCGAGGAAATCTGCCTCGTCGATCAAACGTTCGTTAAGGATCCAGACTTCAAAGTTGGTAAATATGTAGAATCTAAAGGCGGTAAAGTCGTGTCATTCGTACGCTTCGAAGTTGGAGAAGGTATGGAAAAACGCGAAGAGAACTTCGCTGAAGAAGTTATGAACCAACTTAAAAAATAAGAATCGGGATCATCCTGATGACAAGAGAAGGAACACGTATGCTTCAATCCACTTTCGTGTGGAAGTGGTTCGTGTTCCTTTTTTACGGAATTTAGCAAGGGGGACATAGTCATGCAACCGAAATATAACCGGATTGTGTTAAAATTGAGCGGAGAAGCGCTCGCAGGAGATCAAGGGTTTGGGATCAATCCTGTCATCGTCAAATCTATCTCGGAACAGATTCGCGAATTAATTGAATTGAATGTCGAAGTAGCGGTCGTTGTCGGAGCTGGAAATATTTGGCGTGGTAAAACAGGAGCAGAACTTGGGATGGACCGGGCCAATGCCGATTATATGGGGATGCTAGCGACAGTCATGAACTCGCTTGCGCTTCAAGACAGTTTAGAAGATGTAGGTGTTGAAACGCGTGTTCAAACATCAATCGAGATGCGCCAAGTAGCAGAACCATATATCCGTCGCCGCGCAATGCGTCACCTGGAAAAAGGGCGCGTTGTCATCTTTGCAGCAGGTACAGGGAATCCGTACTTCTCGACTGATACGACGGCTGCGCTTCGTGCGGCAGAAATCGAAGCAGAAGTCATCTTGATGGCAAAAAACAACGTCGATGGTGTGTACTCAGCTGATCCAAATGTTGATCCAGAAGCGAAGAAATTCGAGACACTTTCTTACTTGGATGTTTTAAAAGATGGACTTCAAGTCATGGATTCTACAGCTACATCACTTTGTATGGACAATGACATCCCGCTCATCGTCTTCTCGTTGATGGAAGAAGGAAACATCAAACGTGTCGTCATCGGTGACGAAATCGGGACAATCGTAAGGGGGAAATAATATGTCAAAAGAAATCTTGAAACAAGCCGAAGAACGGATGGAAAAAGCACATCTTTCACTTAAAAAGGAACTTGCAACACTCCGTGCAGGTCGTGCGAATGTTGCCATTTTAGATCCCGTTCAAGTCGAATACTATGGTTCACCAACACCGCTGAATCAAGTAGCGAATGTCAACACACCAGAAGCACGCCTGATCTTGATCACTCCTTGGGATAAGTCAATGGTCAGCGAGATCGAAAAAGCGATTCAACGTGCTGATCTTGGTCTTGCACCGTCATCTGATGGTACAGTCATCCGTCTTGCGATTCCACCATTAACGGAAGAGCGTCGGAAGGAACTTGTTAAACTCGTCAAGAAGTATACGGAAGAAGGAAAAGTTGCGCTCCGTAACATTCGTCGTGATACGAACGAACAGTTGAAAAAACAAGAAAAAGATGGTGCATTGACAGAAGACGATCTGCGTGGTTACACAGAAGATGTTCAGACGTTGACAGACAAGTTCGTCAAACAACTTGATCAAACGGCAACGGAAAAAGAACAAGAAATCATGGAAGTATGACGCGACGGATCGTCATGGGGGGGACTCTTTGTCACACGAAGAGTCCCTTTCTTCATAATTGAGAGAGGAGGAAGTGCGAATGTTTCAATGGTTGAATCAGACGAAAGAAACCGAAACCTATGAGCGGGTGCCTGAACATGTTGCCATTATTATGGATGGAAATGGACGATGGGCAAAAAAACGTGGGCTTCCACGAATCATGGGACATCGTGAAGGTATGAAATCGATTCGAGAAGTTGTTCGAGTCGCCAATGAGCTTGGTATCAAAAGCTTGACACTGTATGCCTTCTCAACTGAAAACTGGACGCGTCCAGAAGAAGAAGTAAATTTTCTAATGAAGCTCCCAGCTCAGTTTTTAGAATCAGATTTAAAAGAACTCGATGCCCAAAATGTTAAAGTCGAGGTAGCAGGTGAAGTATCTCGCCTCCCTCATTTCACGCGCGAGGCGGTCGAACAAGCGAAGCTGGATACGCAACACAATACAGGACTTCGTCTGATTTTCGCTCTGAATTATGGAGGACGCGATGAACTTGTGCAAGTCATGCAAAAACTGGGCGCCCAAGTCCAAGCAGGCTTATTGTCACCGGATGCGATTACACCGGAGACGATTGAACGCGAGTTGATGACAGGATCCGTGACGGATGTCGATTTTGTGATTCGGACAAGCGGGGAACAACGCCTGTCGAACTTCTTGCTGTGGCAAGCAGCCTATGCAGAGTTTTATTTCACAGATATCCTGTGGCCGGAATTTCGTCGTGAGGCATTTCTAGCTGCAATTGAAGATTACAATCAACGGACACGCCGGTTCGGCGGCGTCTGATTAAAATGAGGAACTAGCTTATGAAAACTCGAATTATTACAGGGATATGGGCGGGCGCCATCTTTTTGGCACTTTTGTACATCGGTGGACTACCCTTTTTAGCGTTTATGGTAGTCTTAACGATTCTCGGGTATACCGAACTCGTCCGGATGCGACAATGGAGTGGCTCACGTATTCCAAGGATTTTATTTGGAATTGGAACGCTATTGCCGTTTATCGGTATTTATGAGGAGGCAGTTGATCGGACACTTCCAATCGGACTCTCACCTATCGCTTGGGCGATGATCATCTTGTTAGTCGGTCTGTTCTGGAATGTCTTTTCAAAGAACGTCTTTACATTTGACGATGTTGCCTTTTTGCTATTGACTGCCGTTTATGTCGGTGTCGGTTTTGCGTCATTCGCCTACATCCGCTTACTCGAACACGGATTAACATGGTCACTCTTAATCATTCTCTTGATTTGGTTTACCGATTCCGGAGCGTACTTCGTCGGGAAACGATTTGGTAAGAATAAACTGTGGCCATCGATTAGCCCGAATAAAACAATTGAAGGGGCAGTCGGTGGTGTCATACTCGCCATCTTACTTGGTGTCGTGTTCGAAAGCATTGAACCGACAGTTGGTTTTGGAAAAGTCATTTTACTTGCCATCATCGTTGCCGTCGTGGGTCAACTTGGTGATTTGGTCCAGTCAGCCTACAAACGCCACTACGGTGTAAAGGATTCTGGAACGTTACTACCGGGTCATGGTGGTATTTTAGATCGGTTCGACAGCATGATGATCGTCTTTACGGTCCTCGTCGTACTTGATATCTTTGCTTGAGGAGGCGCTTCATATGAAGAAAATCAGTATCATCGGCGGGACAGGATCGATTGGTACGCAAACGCTTGACGTCATTGCGGCTAATCCTGATCTTTTTGAATTGACGAGTTTTGCATTTGGACGGAATACGACGGTTGCCGTACCGTGGTTGAACCGTTTGCAGCCGATGCTTGTCGGTGTACAGGATGAAACGACTCGCCAAGAACTTGAGCGTCACTTAACATATCAGCCGACGATCGTCATTGGCGAAGAAGGACTGCTTGAGATCGTGACGCATCCCGAAGTCGATACGGTCATTACAGCGGTCGTTGGTGCCGTTGGTTTACGTCCGACGCTTGCAGCGATTGAGGCTGGCAAAACGATTGGGTTAGCGAATAAAGAAACACTCGTAACAGCAGGTCATCTCGTCATGAAACGAGCACGCGAAAAAAACGTCACTATCTTACCGGTCGATAGTGAACATGCAGCAATCTTCCAATGTTTGAACGGGGAACGACGTGAGGATGTGCGTCAAATCATCTTGACGGCGTCAGGCGGAAGCTTCCGCGATCAAACACGTGAAGAATTAGCAGACGTTACGGTCGAACAAGCTCTTGCACATCCAAACTGGTCGATGGGAGCGAAAATCACGATTGATTCCGCAACGATGATGAACAAAGGGTTCGAAGTCATTGAAGCGCATTGGTTATTTGATGTCGACTATGCGGATATTGATGTCGTCATTCACCGGGAATCAATCATCCACTCGATGGTTGAGTTCAACGATGGTGCAGTAATGGCGCAACTTGGCATGCCAGACATGCGGGAGCCGATTCAGTACGCTCTTACATATCCGTCCCGCCTTGAAATCCAAGGGGGAGAACGGTTAAACTTAAAGCAAATCGGACGCTTACACTTTGCTGATGCTTCATTCGACCGTTATCCATTGTTACGACTTGCTTTTGAAGCTGGTCAAGCCGGTGGTTCGATGCCATCAGTACTCAATGCTGCGAACGAACAAGCAGTGGACCGCTTTTTAAAAGGGGACATTCGCTTTTTAGAAATCGAAGCGAGCGTTGAGGCGGCGCTTCAAGCTCACGACCTTATCGAAGAGCCATCCTTGGATCAAATCCTTGCGGCAGACCGATGGGCGCGTGAGTTCGTATCGTCTCTTACATTCGCTAACTAAGGATGGGATAAGTAATGACGACCTTTATTTCAATCGTACTGATGTTCGGTGTACTCGTCGCCGTCCATGAATGGGGTCATCTCGTAATGGCGAAGCGGGCAGGTATTCTCTGTCGTGAATTCGCAATTGGATTTGGACCGAAGATTTTTTCAGTGTTTAAAAATGAGACGTTGTATACAGTTCGCCTATTACCGATTGGTGGTTACGTCAAAATGGCGGGAGAAGAACCTGAACTCGTTGAAATCAAGTCAGGTCAAACTGTCGGATTACAGTTAAAAGCGGGTGTCATCGAGACGATTTATTTCGATGCGGATCAGCCGCAAGTCGATCAAGTCGTCACAGTTGAGCGGATTGATCTACTGCATCAACTCGAACTCGTTGGGTTACAGGATGAGACAACGGTCCGGTACCCCGTCTCACCAACAGCGTTTCTCGTCGAAGGTCAGACACGGACACAAATCGCCCCGTATGATCGCACATTTGGATCGAAATCCGTATGGAAACGCGTCCTTGCCATCGCTGCAGGACCGTTCATGAACTTCGTTCTTGCGTTCGTCATTCTATTCGGCCTTGCCCTGTATAACGGTTCTCCGACAGGGGAAAGCGTCATCGGAACAGTACAAAAAGGTTCACCGGCTGACAAAGCTGGACTTGTTGAAGGAGACCGGATTGTCTCAGTCAACGGACAGGATACAGCAAAATGGACGGATTTACGTGCTGGATTCCAAGACCGCGCTGGTAAAGCAACAGAAGTGGAATATGAGCGTGATGGGAAAGAGACGACAACCGAGATCACTCCTAAAGTACAACAACAAGGAGAACAGAAGGTTGGTATCATTGGTGTCACGAATGAGACAGAAAAATCATTCGGGACAGCTCTTCAAACAGGTGTCTCTGAAACATGGCGGATGTCGACACTTATCGTCGGTGCCGTTGGAGATCTCGTGACTGGTGTCGTTGGTGTCGATCAGTTATCAGGACCAGTCGGAATCGTCAAAATGACTGATCAGGTCGCAGATAGTGGATTCTCGATGCTGTTGACATGGACAGCACTGTTGTCCGTCAACTTAGCGGTCTTTAACTTGTTACCACTTCCAGCGCTTGACGGTGGACGATTGCTGTTCCTCTTCCTTGAAGCCTTACGCGGAAAACCGGTTGATCCTCAAAAAGAAGGATTGGTTCACTTCGTTGGTTTTGCGCTCTTAATGTTACTCATGCTCGTCGTCACTTGGAACGACATTCAAAAGTTCTTTTAATTAATCACTCAGTCAAAGGAGTTCGTGACTCATTATGAAACAATCAAAACTATTCATGCCAACGTTGCGTGAAGTACCATCTGATGCAGAAGCCATCAGTCACCAACTCTTGCTTCGTGCAGGATTTATACGTCAAAATGCCGCTGGGATCTATTCGTATTTACCACTCGCAAAACGAGTTCTCGCAAACATCGAGACGATCATCCGTGAAGAATTAGATGCAGCAGGGGCGCAAGAATTACTCATGCCAGCGATTCAGCCAGCTGAACTTTGGGAAGAGACAGGTCGCTGGGATATCTATGGACCTGAATTAATGCGTTTAACGGATCGTCACGATCGTCGTTTTGCACTTGGTGCGACACACGAAGAACTGATCACATCGATTGTCCGAGATGAGTTGAACTCGTACAAGAAGTTGCCAGTCAACCTCTTCCAGATTCAAATGAAGTATCGTGACGAACGTCGTCCACGTTTTGGTTTATTACGTGGTCGTGAGTTCATCATGAAGGATGCCTATTCATTCCACTCGTCACAAGAGAGCTTAGACGAAGAATATCAAAATATGTTTGATACGTATTCGCGGATCTTTACACGTGTCGGTCTTGAATTCCGTCCGGTCGTCGCCGATTCTGGCGCAATCGGTGGTAGCGGAACACATGAGTTTCATGCCTTAGCGGCAATCGGTGAAGACACGATCGTCTATTCGGATCAGTCGGATTACGCAGCAAACTTAGAGATGGCTGAATCAATCGATGCTTATCCAAAGCAAGACAAAGCACCAGAAGCGCTGGAAGAAGTGCATACGGCAGATGCGAAGACGATTGAAGCAGTCAGTGCACATTTGAACTTGCCAGCTAACGAATCAATCAAGACGGTCATCTTCAAAACGGAACAAGGGCTTGTCATGGCGCTTGTTCGTGGCGATCATGAAGTCAATGACATCAAGTTGAAGAACTATCTCGGTGCACTTGATATCACAATGGCAAGTGATGAAGAGATTGAAGCAGCGCTTCACTCAACACCAGGAACGCTTGGACCGATTGGTGCTGACATGAAGATCGTTGCAGATTACGCGATTCGTGCCTTGACGAATGCGGTCTGTGGTGCGAATAAAGCAGAAACGCATTATATTCATGTTGATCCAAGCCGTGATTTCGAAGCAGACTATACAGACTTGCGCTTCGTTGAAGAAGGTGACGTCTCACCAGACGGTAACGGTAACGTTAAATTCGCTCGTGGAATCGAAGTGGGTCAAGTCTTCAAACTCGGAACACGTTACTCAGAAGGAATGGGAGCGACATTCCTCGATGAAGGCGGTAAGGCACAACCTCTCATCATGGGTTGTTACGGTATCGGTGTCTCGCGGACATTGTCGGCAGTCGTCGAACAACATTATGACGAGCGTGGAATCATTTGGCCCAAAGCGATCGCTCCATACGATGTTCATTTAATCGTCGTCAACGGTAAAAATGCAGAACAACTCGAGCTCGGAGAAACATTATACCGTGAGTTGACAGCTGCAGGATTCAGTGTTCTCCTTGACGACCGGAAAGAACGGGCAGGCGTCAAGTTCGCTGATGCGGATTTGATTGGTCTACCGGTTCGTTTGAACGTCGGGAAAAAAGCGGCAGAAGGAATCGTTGAATTAAAAGCACGTCGTGGTGGCGATGCAGAAGAAGTTGGACAAGAACAAGTCGTTGAGGCTGTTCGTTCACTCTATGAAGGTTTAGAATAAAGGATGGAGACGGTCACTTTTCATAAAGTGACTGTTTTCTTGTCTCACACCCATTCGCCCCTTGGGCAATCCGCAAGAGGAGGAGGAGTTGCTGTCACGGTGTGAAGCGATCAGACAGCACAATTGCGAGTGGATACACAACAACGCATGTCACTGTTACTCAGTGACTTGGAATTACCGAACGGGATTATTGAAGAATACTTTCACGAAGCAGTTCTCGAAAAGCTTCGCGTCAATAAAGCTAAAGCCACGTGGACATTTGAGATCCGCTTGCCACACGTTTTACCACAAAACGTCTATCAACTCTTCACGAGTCGTTTAGTCAGTCGGTATCAACAATTTGCCGAAGTCAAAATCATATTGCATGCAGATAGCCGTCCAGACGAGCGTATGTATCATGACTACTGGCCATATGTCGTTCAGGATCTCGCGGATGTTTCATCAGCGATGCGAACTCAACTTGGACGTGTCTTACCAGAGTTCAAAGAACAGAAATTATTCATTCCAGTCCGGAGTGAACCAGAAGCAGGTTTCTTGAAAAGTAGCCTATGTGGTGAGTTACAGTTACTCTATAGTGCTTACGGATTCCCGAAGTTCAACTGTGAACCGATTGTTCAGATTAACGAGTCGAAACAAGAAGAGTTGCGCAATCAGGTGAAGCAGGAAGACATGGAAGAAGCAAAGCGGATGCTCGAATTGCAATTTAAACGGGAGCAGACACGAGATGATGATGAAGGTCCTGTCGATATCCGAATCGGGAAACCGATTCAAGATGAGATTGTCCCAATCAAGACGATTCAGGACGAAGAGCGACGAATTGCCATTCGTGGTCTCGTCTTCTCAGCAGAAAGTCGTGAACTACGAAGCGGGAAGACGATCTTTACGTTTAAGATGACGGATTATACGGACTCGCTTGTCGTCAAGATGTTCGCGCGTGACGAGACGGATGTTAAAATCCTCTCGGCGATCAAAAAAGGCATGTGGATTCAAGCGGCAGGTCGAGTCGAATTCGATACATTCCTTCGCGATCTCTGTATGATGATTGCTCAACTATCAGAAGTGAAGATGGAAGCACCAGCTGATCCTTGGGCAGGTGAGAAGCGCGTCGAATTACATGCGCACTCGCAAATGAGTCAGATGGACGCCGTCATGAACGTGACGAAATACGTTGAACGGGCAGCAAAGTGGGGACATCCTGCTGTAGCAATCACCGATCATGCCGGTGCCCAAAGTTTTCCGGATGCTTACTATGCTGGAAAGAAAAACGATATTAAGGTGCTATACGGAATTGAAGCAAACGTCGTTAATGACGGGGTGCAAGTCGCTTATCATCCGATTGATCGAAATTTAGATGACGCAACGTTTGTTGTCTTTGACGTTGAGACGACGGGTTTATCAGCGATGTACAACAAAATCATCGAACTCGCAGCTGTCAAAATCTATGATGGCGATATCATCGATAAATTCGAAGCGTTCGCAGATCCGAAGCATCTCCTATCGGCAACGACGATTGATTTGACAGGCATTACCGATGATATGGTCCGGGGACAACCAGATCCAGAACAAGTCGTTAAGGAATTCATGGACTGGGCAGGTGACTCGATTCTTGTTGCCCATAACGCCTCGTTTGATATTGGATTCTTAAATGCGACGCTCCGGTCTGGTGGTCATGAGGAGTCACTGTTACCTGTCATCGATACATTAGAACTAGCGCGTGTGTTGATGCCGACATTAAAAAACCACCGATTGAATACACTCGCGAAACGATTTGACATCGAATTGACGCAGCATCACCGCGCCATCTATGACGCGGAAGCGACGGGATATTTGATGGTCAAATTGCTTCAAATGGCGGATGAGATGTTCGACATGAAGACTCATGCCTCACTTAACCGGGAGATGGGGAAAGATATCTCGCGGGCACGACCATACCATGCGACGGTTTACGCGAAAAACCGGACGGGCTTGAAGAATTTGTACCAATTGATTTCGCTTGCCCACACGAAACACGTTCACCGTGTCGTGCGAACACCACGTTCACAACTCGTCGCGCACCGTGATGGATTAATCATCGGTTCTGCATGCGATAACGGCGAAGTCTTTGATGCTGCCCTGAATAAATCGGATGAGGATTTAGCGAAGGTCATGCAGTTCTATGATTTCATCGAGATTCAGCCACCCGCGATGTACGGTCATTTGATTGAACGGGAAATCGTTCAGAATGAACTTGAACTGCGTGAACTGATCAAGAAAATCATCCGCGTCGCAGAAGAACATGATATCTTACCGGTCGCGACAGGGAATGTGCATTACCTCGATCAGCATGACGCGACGTACCGAGAGATTTTGATTCGGACACAAGGCGGAGCGAACATGTTGAATATGCGGAAACAATTGCCACCAGCTCATTTCCGCACGACGAAGGAAATGATGGACGACTTCAAGTTCCTCGGACCAGATGTGTCGGAACGTCTCGTCATCACGAATAGTCAAGCCGTCGCGGAACAGTTCGAGAATATCGACATCATTCCAAAAGATTTGTATACACCAAAGATTGAAGGCGCAGATGAAGAAGTCCGAAACTTGTCATATGATATGGCACATCGGATTTATGGGGAGACATTACCCGAAATTGTCGAAGCACGACTTGAAAAAGAGCTGAAGTCGATTATTGGTCACGGATTCGCCGTTATTTATCTGATTTCGCACAAGCTCGTTAAAAAGTCACTCGACGATGGTTATTTGGTCGGTTCACGGGGGTCGGTCGGATCGAGCCTTGTTGCGACGATGACGGAAATCACGGAAGTTAATCCATTACCTCCGCATTATGTCTGTCCGAATTGTAAGGAATCAGAATTCTTTGATGACGGTTCCGTCGGTTCAGGATTTGATTTACCGGACAAATCGTGTTCGAAATGTGATATTCCGCTATTTAAAGACGGTCATGATATTCCGTTTGAGACATTCCTTGGTTTTAAAGGGGATAAAGTACCAGATATCGATTTGAACTTCAGTGGGGAATATCAGCCGCAAGCGCATGCTTATACGAAAGTCCTGTTCGGTGACGATTACGTCTATCGTGCCGGAACGATCGGAACGATTGCCGAGAAAACAGCGTATGGATATGTCAAAGGGTATCAGTCAGAGAATGAGTTGACGTACCGGAATGCGGAAGTCGATCGTCTCGTTAGCGGAGTCACCGGTGTCAAACGAACAACCGGACAACACCCAGGCGGAATCATCGTCGTACCGGACTACATGGACATCTACGATATCAGTCCGATTCAATATCCAGCGGATGACATGGGTTCTGAATGGAAAACGACACACTTCGATTTCCACTCGATTCACGATAACTTACTCAAACTCGATATCCTCGGTCACGATGATCCGACAATGATTCGGATGCTACAAGATTTATCAGGACGTGACCCAAAGACGATTCCTGTTGATGACCCAGAAGTCATGAAAATCTTCAGTTCGACGGAATCAATCGGTGTGACACCTGAGCAGATTGATTCAAAAACAGGAACGCTCGGTATTCCGGAGTTTGGGACTAAGTTCGTTCGCCAAATGCTAGAGGAGACAAAACCGACGACGTTCTCGGAACTTGTTCAGATTTCTGGACTCTCACACGGAACGGATGTCTGGCTTGGAAATGCAAGTGAACTGATTTACAACGGAACATGTGAGTTAAAAGACGTCATCGGTTGTCGAGATGACATCATGGTCTACTTGATCTATGCCGGTCTTGAACCGTCGCTTGCCTTTAAGATCATGGAGTCGGTCCGTAAAGGGAAAGGGCTCTCGATTGATATGGAAGAGGCGATGATCGAGAACGACGTGCCACTCTGGTACATCGACTCTTGCAAGAAAATCAAGTACATGTTCCCAAAAGCCCACGCTGCCGCTTACGTCTTGATGGCGGTTCGGATTGCTTACTATAAAGTTCACCATCCGATGTATTACTATGCTTCGTACTTTACGGTACGTGCGGGTGACTTTGATATCGGTGCGATGAATAAGGGCTCTGCTGCCGTTCGTAAAGTCTTACAAGACATTAAGGATAAAGGTTTTGAAGCGACGGCGAAGGATAAAGGCTTGTATACAGTCCTTGAAATTGCGCTCGAGATGATTGAACGCGGCTTTACATTCCAGAAAGTCGATCTCTACCGTTCGAGCGCATCAGAATTCTTGATTGATGGGGATACATTGTTACCGCCGTTTGATGCCGTGACAGGTCTTGGGACGAACGCTGCGAAGCAAATCGTCGAAGCACGTAAAGGCGGAGAATTCCTCTCGAAGGAAGACCTTCAAAAACGCGCGAAGTTGTCGAAATCCATCATCGAGACCCTCGATAACCTGGGTTGTCTCGAAGGGTTACCAGACGAGAATCAGCTCTCCTTGTTCGACTTGTAAGCCCTTAGGAACACTTGCTTTGAGCGCTTTCCTATGCTATATTGAGTGAGGAAATGTTTTTTATACTACGACTTGGAAGGAGTAGGGGGACCTGCTCCTTTCTTGTTTGTTTTTTGAAGGAGGATGAAGATGACGAACGTAACGGAAAAGGTCGAAGCGCTCGCAAAACCAATCGTCGAACGAGAGGGGATGGAGCTAGTCGACGTTGAATTCGTCAAAGAAGGGGCGGATTGGTTCCTACGTGTCTCCATCGACAAAGAGGGTGGCGTAGATCTTGAAGACTGCGTCAAAATCAATGAACAGTTATCGGAAGCATTGAATGATAATGATCCGATCGACGAGCCGTATTACCTCGACGTCGCTAGTCCAGGAGCGGAACGTCCACTGAAGAAAGACGAGGATTTCGAAAAAGCAATCGGGAAACATGTGTACATCAAAACGCACGATCCAGTGAAGAATGCAGTTGAATTCGAGGGAACGTTGCTATCGTACACACCTGAGATGCTTGAAATCGAAGTGCGTGTCAAAACAAGAAAATTGAAAATTGAGATACCGGTCGACAAGATTGCACTTGCGCGACTTGCGGTAATGTTCTGACGGAAAGGAAGAGAACGATGGGACCACAGTTACTCGAGGCGATCAATCAAATCGCGAAAGAGAAGGAAATTGATAAGAATATCATCATCGATGCGCTCGAACAGGCATTGATTTCAGCGTACCGACGTAACTTCGGAAAAGAGTCGGAGGCTGTAAAGGTCGAATTCGACCAGCAGACAGGAGATATTCGTGTCTTCGCGCTTAAGGAAGTCGTTGAACGATTGACGCAACCGGAAGAGCAACTCTCGCTTGAAGAAGCACATGAAATCGATCCAACCTATGAACTCGGCGATTTCCATAAAGTCGAAGTGACGCCAGGCGACTTTGGTCGTGTTGCGGCACAAACGGCGAAACAGATCGTCACACAAAAAATGCGTGAAGCAGAACGCGAACGCATCTATAATCACTTCGCGGATCGTGAAGATGAAATCATGACGGGTATCGTCGAACGTCAAGATGCACGGAACTTGTACGTGAACCTAGAAGGTATCGAAGCCGTCTTGACGACACACGAGCAAATGCCGAATGAACGTTTCGGGATTCGTGATCGCATTAAAGTGTACGTCACGAAAGTTGATCCAATGGTCAAAGGATCAGGTGCCTCGATTCTCGTATCACGGACACACCCAGGTCTCTTAAAACGTCTCTTTGAAATCGAAGTACCGGAAATTTCAAGTGGCGAAGTCGAAGTTAAATCTGTTGCACGTGAAGCGGGCGACCGCTCGAAAATCGCAGTCGCAGCGGATGACATCGATCCAGTTGGTGCATGTGTCGGACAAAAAGGCGCACGTGTTCAGCGTATCGTCAATGATCTGAACGGAGAAAAAATCGATATCGTTCGTTACTCGGATGATCCGAAAGAATATGTCGCGAATGCACTCAGCCCTGCTCAAGTCGTTGCTGTTTATGTCAACGAACCAGCGAAGGCAACGATCGTCGTTGTTCCAGATTTCCAACTGTCACTTGCAATCGGGAAGCGTGGTCAAAACGCGCGTCTTGCAGCAAAATTGACAGGATGGAAGATCGACATCAAGAGTGAGTCTGAAGCAGAATCGATGGATCTCGAAGATGTCTTCGCAACGGAAGAGCCGACAGTAGAAGCGGTCCAAGTTGAAGGCGAGGAATAATTCGTGCAAAAAAAGGTACCATTACGCAAGTGTGTCATCACACAAGAAATGAAACCGAAAAAAGAATTAATTCGTGTCGTCCGGACACCTGAACAAGAGGTCGTCATCGATTTAAATGGTAAGATGAATGGGCGGGGTGCCTATTTATCAAAAGATGCGGCAGTCATTGCGACGGCGAAGAAAAAACGGACGCTCGATCATCATTTGAAGGTCAAGACGACAGATGCCTTATACGATGAATTGCTAGAACTCGCGGGAGGTACGCATGAGTAAATGGGAATCCCTTCTCGGTCTCGCGAATCGAGCTAGGAAAGTGACGACTGGAGAAGAACTCGTACTGAAAGAAGTACGAGGAGGACAAGCGAAGCTTGTTCTCTTAGCAGCAGATGCGGGGGCTGCCACGCGTAAGAAAGTCACAGATAAATGTACGAGTTATCAAGTTCCTTACCTAGAAGTCGCCGACCGGACGATTCTCGGTCAAGCATTAGGAAAGGATGCGCGTGTTGTCGTGTCAGTCAATGAAGCCGGATTTGCGAAAAAGCTAACTGAACTCCTCTCGAACGACTAATTGGAGGTGGATCCTTTGGGTAAACGTGTATACGAATTCGCCAAGGAACAAAACGTAACAAGTAAGCAGGTCATCACCCAGCTTGAAAAGCTGGAGAAACCAGTCAAGAATCACATGGCAGTATTAGATGAACAGACAGTACAGCAACTCGATCAAGTATTTAATCCCGAGAAATATCGGGCTCAAAAGACGGAGGCTCCAAAACAAGTGAAATCAGATAATAAACCGAACCGACCAGGAAGTACAAACAAACCAGCAGGTAACCAATCACGTAACAGCAAAGGCGGACGCCCAGAATTCGGCAACCGTAACAACCGTGGCGGCAAACGTCGTCCGAACCAAAAGAAAGCAGAACCACGTAAACTCGAAGTAGCGGATCCGAACTCGAAGTCGAGTCAACGGAAAGCAGCTCGTCGGGCACAAGAAGAGGCGATGGCAAACGTCGTTCAATACTCTGACAACTTGACAGTCGGTGAACTTGCTGAAAAAATGGCGAAAAAACCGAATGAATTGATTATGAAATTGATGGGTCTCGGTGTCATGGCGACGATCAACCAAGATCTCGATGACGAAACAGTTGAACTGCTTGCAACAGAGTTCGGTTTTGAAGTCGAAAAGACAGTCCAAGTCGATGAGACGGACTTTGATCAATACGAATTGAACCTCGACCAGTACGAATTGTCTGAGCGTCCACCGGTCGTTACGATCATGGGACACGTCGACCACGGTAAAACGACTTTGCTCGATTCAATCCGTAACACGAAGGTCACTGCAGGCGAAGCCGGCGGGATCACACAGCACATCGGTGCGTACCAAGTTGAAATCGACGGTAAGAAAATCACATTCCTTGATACACCAGGTCACGCGGCATTTACAACAATGCGTGCACGTGGAGCAGATGTCACGGATATCGCGATCATCGTCGTTGCAGCGGATGATGGTGTCATGCCACAAACGGAAGAAGCAATCAGCCACGCGAAAGCAGCTGGTGTTCCAATCATCGTAGCTGTCAACAAGATGGACAAAGAGGGTGCTAACCCAGACCGTGTCAAACAAGAATTGACAGAGTTCGAACTCGTTGCAGAAGACTGGGGTGGCGATACGATCTTCGTACCGGTTTCAGCACTTAAAGGTGACGGAATCGATGAATTGCTCGAAATGATTCTTCTCGTTTCAGAAGTTCAAGAATATAAATCAACACCAGAAATGCATGGTCGTGGTACAGTCATCGAGGCGAAACTCGATAAAGGACGTGGACCAGTTGCAACGCTTCTCGTTCAACACGGTACACTCCGTGTTGGGGATCCAATCGTTGTCGGTCATACGTTCGGTCGTATCCGGGCAATGGTCAACGATATCGGTCGTCGTGTTAAAGAAGTTGGACCATCGACGCCAATCGAAATCACAGGTTTAAACGACGTACCGAAAGCAGGCGATCAATTCTTCGCATTCGAAGATGAGAAAAAAGCTCGTCAAATCGGTGAAGCGCGTTACCAACGTGAAATCGAAGCACAACGTCGTGATTCGGCGAAAGTCAGCTTAGAAGATCTCTTCGACCGCATTAAAGAAGGCGAAGTCAAAGACCTTAACATCATCATCAAAGGTGACGTTCAAGGTTCAGTTGAAGCCTTAGCCGGTTCATTGAAGAAAATTGATGTCGAAGGTGTTAAAATTAACATCGTACACTCAGGTGTCGGTGCTATCACGGAAGGTGACGTCATCCTTGCTTCGGCAGCGAATGCGATCATCATCGGATTCAACGTCCGGCCAGATGGTAACGCCAAATCGATGGCGGATCAGGAAAAAGTCGAAATTCGTCTTCATCGGATCATCTATAACGCAATCGAAGAAATCGAGCAAGCGATGAAAGGTCTTCTTGATCCTGAATTCGTTGAGAAAATCATCGGTCAAGCTGAAGTCCGCGATGTCATCAAAGTATCGAAAGTCGGTACGATCGCAGGTGGATATGTCACGGAAGGTAAGTTAACACGTGATGCAGGCGTCCGTGTCGTACGTGACAGTATCGTCATCTACGAAGGAAAACTCGATACACTTCGTCGTTTCAAAGATGATGTCAAAGAAGTCGCTACTGGCTATGAGTGTGGAATTAAGATTGAAAAATATGATGATATCAAAGTTGATGATGTCATCGAAGCGTTCATCATGGAAGAAGTTAAACGGAAGTAACAGAACGGAATCCATTCTTCCGAACTGGAGGGAATAACTATGAGTTTACGCTCGAATCGTGTCGCCGAACAGATGCGTAAGGAAATTACGCAACTGCTCATCAAAGATGTCAAGGATCCTCGCGTCAAGACGATTACCGTCACAGGTGTCGAAGTGACAGGAGACTTACAACAAGCGACGATCTTCTACTCGGTCCTCGGTGACGATAAAGCACGTGAGGATGCGCGCATCGGTCTTGAAAGATCAAAAGGCTTTATGCGCAAGGAAATCGGATCACGGATTCGTCTACGGAAAACACCTGAACTATTGTTCGAGGTCGATTCTTCTGTCGAGTACGGATCACGCATTGATGAGTTGCTTCGGAATTTGAACAAAGATTAACACCTAAGGCAGCCACGTGTGTGGTTGCCTTTTTTCAAGGAGGAAATAACGTGGAACCCATCGGAGTATTACCGTTAGATAAACCAGCGGGTATGACGAGTCACGATTGTGTCTTTCGTCTACGTCGCTTGTTTCAGACGAAAAAAGTTGGACATACAGGGACACTCGACCCGGAAGTAACGGGAGTCTTACCGATTTGTCTTGGTCGAGCGACGAAGCTTGCCCGCTTCATCACGGATGAAGGAAAGCGCTACGCAGCGGAAGTGACGATCGGCTTTGCGACGACAACGGAAGATGCGCACGGAGAAACAGTTCGCGAAACAGCGGTTGAACCGGGAAGTATTACCGAGGAAGCAATTGCGGACATCTTGACTCAATTGACAGGAGAGATCGAGCAGACACCACCATATTATTCAGCTGTTAAAGTGAATGGGAAAAAATTATATGAATATGCCCGAAAAGGAATTGAAGTTGAGCGTCCGACGCGCATCGTCCGCATCGATCGACTAGAACGAACATCAGATATTGTATTTGAAGACGGTCTCTGTCGCTTCCGTCTTGATATCGCTTGTGGAAAAGGGACGTATATTCGGACATTAGCGGTCGAGATCGGAGAACGACTTGGTTACGCGGCACACATGAGTGAACTACGCCGGACAAGCTCTGGTGCCATCGCTGAGACGGATACCGTGACACTTGAGACGCTTGAATCGTATGAGACGGTTGAAGAACGGATGCAACACGTTCTACCGATTGAACACGTCATTCAAAAATGGCCACGCTTGACGGTCGATGCGTCGACAGCACAGCGTGTCTTAAATGGAGCGAAGCTGACGAGCATTCCAGTCGAATTCGAGCTGTTTACTGTCTATAATGAAGAAGACGTACCTTTAGCGCTATATCGACGTCTTCCAGAAGAACAGGTAGCACGCGTCGAGGTCATGCTACAAATCGATTAAGATCGGAGAGAGCATCATGGACATCATACATTTGACATATCCGGAACAGCCTCAAAAAGACCCTGCCGTCGTCGCACTCGGCTTTTTTGACGGCGTACATCTCGGGCATCAGCAGGTCATCGCAGCAGCTCGCAAAGAGGCGGAGGCTCGTCGCTTGCCCTTAGCTGTCATGACGTTTGATCCGCATCCGAAACAAGTACTTGGTAAAGGCGATGAACCGGTCCGCTACATCACACCACTTGAACGTAAATTAGAGAAAATCGAACAGCTCGGTGCCGATCGTGTTTATGTGATTGAGTTTACAATTCCCTTTTCGGAATTATCACCGCAAGCCTTCGTTGACGAATATCTGATTGCATCCGGAGCAGAACACGTTGTCGCAGGATTTGATTATTCCTATGGTCGCTTCGGAGCAGGTAAAATGGCGACACTTGATTTCCACAGTCGGGACACGTTTACACATACTGTCGTTGCGGAATTTCAAGAAGAAGCGGAAAAAATCAGTTCGACCCGGATTCGACGTTTACTTGCTGCAGGTGAAGTCGAACAGGCTGCGCATTTGCTCGGTGAACCCTATCAAATCAAAGGAACGATCATTCACGGTGACGCACGCGGACGGCAAATCGGCTTCCCGACAGCCAACATGCGTCCGGAATTTTCTTACGTCATTCCGAAACTCGGTGTGTATGCGACATTCGTTCGCTTAGCAGACGGTCGTCGGTTCAAGGCGATGACGAATGTTGGGAGACGACCGACGTTTTATGAGACGGGAGACGTAAGTATCGAGACGCATCTGCTTGATTTTGACGAAGACCTCTATGATCAAGAACTGACACTTGAATGGATCGCTTACTTACGGGATGAAAAAGCGTTTAACGGCATCGATCAATTAAAAGAACAATTAGCGCGTGACCGCGAAGAAGCAAATGCACGATTAAGCGTTTGACAGTACGGACAGGGTTCGTTATGATAGGTCAGTACGATCACGTACAGCCGATTCACTTGGCATCTGGTCTCACCATCCGATGCTCGGGAATACGGTCATTCATAAGATGGAGGTGGAGTGACAATGGCACTCACAAAAGAACGTAAAAACGAAATTATCGAAGCATATGCTACGAAACAAGGCGATACTGGTTCGCCGGAAGTACAAGTTGCTGTTTTGACTGAACAAATCACAACTTTGAACGATCACTTACGTACACACAAAAAGGATCACCACTCACGTCGTGGTCTCTTGAAAATGGTCGGTCGTCGCCGTAACTTGCTCACATACCTTCGTAACAAGGATGTTGCACGTTACCGTTCGTTGATCGAGCGTCTTGGTCTCCGTCGCTAATCCCGACGAGAACGAGGTAGGGAAGCAGGAGCATCGTCTCCTGTTTCTTTTTTTTGCCGATTCATGGACTTTTTGCGCAAGAACCTACATAATTAGATTTGAATGAAAAAACGGATAGCAGTGAGAGGAGATTTGTGCATGTCACAAACAAAACAGACGTTTTCGACCGAACTCGGTGGACGTCCATTAACGATTGAAATCGGTCAATTAGCAAAACAGGCGAACGGAGCAGCATTGATTCGTTACGGCGATACAGCCGTTCTTGCTACGGTCGTTGCATCAAAACAACCGAAGGACTTAGATTTCTTCCCATTAACAGTGAACTATGAAGAAAAATTATATGCGGCAGGGAAAATCCCAGGTGGATTCCTTAAACGTGAAGGACGTCCTGGAGAGAGTGCCATCTTGACTTCGCGTCTGATTGACCGTCCGATCCGTCCATTATTCCCAGACGGCTTCCGTCACGATGTACAAGTGGCGACAACGGTTCTTTCGTCAGATGCTGACAATTCACCAGAAGTTGCAGCGATGATCGGTGCTTCGATTGCGCTTTCGATTTCAGATATTCCATTCGATGGTCCAATCGCCGGCGTTACGATCGGTCGCGTCGACGGTGAATTCGTCGTGAACCCGACTTCAGCACAAATGGAAGTCAGCGACATCGATCTCCAAGTTGCCGGAACAAAACATGCCGTCAACATGGTTGAAGCAGGTGCGAAGGAAGTATCAGAACAAGCGATGCTTGAAGCGATCTTGCTTGGACACGATGTCATCAAGGAAATGATTGCGTTCCAAGAAGAAATCGTTGCTCAAGTCGGTAAAGAAAAATTCGAATATACGGTATCAAGCTTCGATGAGACAATCGTCAATCGCCTGAAAGCAGAAGCATTGGCAGAAGTCACACAAGCGGTTCAAGTCGAAGAAAAACAAGCGCGTGACGTTGCTATCAATGAAGTCATCGAAAAATACATCGAGTTGTATGCAGCTGACGAGTCAGTCACAGCAGAGCAACTGTCAGAAGTATCAGGCGTTCTCAACAAGTTCGTCAAAGACGAAGTCCGTCGTCTCATCACGGAAGACAAAGTTCGTCCGGATGGTCGTGGTCTTGCTGAGATTCGTCCACTCGATTCAGAAGTTGGTCTCTTACCACGTGCACACGGTTCAGGTTTGTTCACACGCGGTCAAACACAAGTCTTGTCTGTTGCGACACTCGGTGTTGCGGGCGACGCTCAAATCATCGATGGACTTGGTTTGAAAGAAGAGAAACGTTTCATGCACCACTATAACTTCCCACCATTCTCAGTCGGGGAAGCACGTCCAATGCGTGCACCAGGTCGTCGTGAAATCGGTCACGGTGCACTTGGAGAACGCGCACTCTTACCAGTACTTCCGAATGAAGTTGATTTCCCGTACACGATTCGTCTCGTGTCAGAAGTTCTTGAGTCGAACGGTTCTTCGTCACAGGCGTCAATCTGTGGTTCGATCCTTGCTATGATGGATGCGGGTGTTCCACTCAAAGCACCTGTCGCTGGTATCGCGATGGGCTTGATCATGGAAGGCGATCACTACTCGATCTTGACAGATATTCAAGGGATGGAAGATCATCTCGGCGATATGGACTTTAAAGTCGCTGGAACTCACGAAGGTGTTACAGCTCTACAAATGGATATGAAAATTGGCGGAATCACACGTCAAATTCTTGAAGAAGCACTCGAACAAGCACGTCTTGGTCGTCTGCACATCCTTGAGCATATGCAGACTGTCATCGCTGAACCACGTGTCGAATTGTCGCAATACGCGCCGAAAATCGTCACACTCAAAATCAATCCAGATAAAATTCGTGATGTGATCGGACCTGGTGGTAAAGTCATCAACGGTATCATCGATGAGACAGGCGTTAAGATCGACATCGATCAAGACGGAACAGTCTTCATCGCTTCGACAGATCAAGCAGGTATCGATCGTGCCCGTCAATTGGTCGAAGATATCGTCCGTGAAGTCGTCATCGGTGAAGAGTTCGATGGAACTGTCCGTCGCGTTGAAAAATTCGGTGCATTCGTCGAATTGTTCAAAGGAAAAGACGCCCTCGTCCACATTTCGGAACTTGCACTTAACCGTGTTGGTCAAACGGAAGATGTCGTTAAACTTGGTGATAAGCTAAAAGTCCGTGTTACGGAAATCGATGACAAAGGTCGCGTCAACGCTTCGCACAAAGTCTTACTCGTTGAAGGCTTAAGCGAAGAAGATCGTGCCGCATACGAAGAAAAGAAAAAGACAGAGCGTGAGAACCGCCCGCCACGCCGGGACCAGGGTTCACGCCCACCACGTGACGGACAACGTCCACCACGTCGTAACTAATGAATCCAAGGTGGCTCGACGGTGCAGAGAATGCAACGAGAGCCACCTTGTTTCCTATATTTGGAGGAATTACTATGATCGAACGGATACAACTAGAAAACGGGGTTCGACTAATCGTTGAGCGGATGCCGGAAGCACGCAGCGTTGCGACAGGCATCTTCATTCAAGCAGGGAGTCGGACTGAACATAGCGAAGAGCATGGCATCAGTCATCTGATTGAGCATATGATGTTCAAGGGAACAAAACGCCATACGGCAAAAGAGATTGCGGTTTACTTTGACCGACTTGGTGGAAATATTAATGCGTTCACGAGTAAGGATCAAACGTGCTATTACGTCAAGACATTAGATGAGCATGCGGGAGAAGCCTTTCAGGTATTAGCGGACATGTTCCTCGAATCGACGTTTGACGCGGATGAACTGGAAAAAGAGAAAAAGGTCGTCATCGAAGAGATTAAAATGTACGATGACACACCGGATGATCTTGTCCACGAACTGCTAGCGATTGCAGCATACGGTGAGGATGTCATGGCACGTCCGATTCTTGGAACGGAGGAAAGTGTGCTTCGGATTGATCGGAAGATGATTGGACAGTATCTTGAAGAAGCGTATGCGCCGGATCAAATCGTTATTTCCGTTGCCGGGAACGTAACAGACGAGTTGATTACGCAGATTACGGAGCGAATGTCGATTCTTGTATCACGCGAGAAAACACGTCAAACGACGTCACCAAGGTTACAAAATGGTGTGATTCGTAAGGAAAAGGATACGGAACAGGCACATATTTGTTATAATTTCCGTGCGATTCCTTCTGCTGATCCACGTTTGCCTGCCCTCGCCTTACTCAATAATGCATTCGGTGCAACGATGTCGAGTCGTTTGTTCCAATCGATTCGAGAGGAACGTGGTCTTGCTTATTCAGTCTTTTCGTATTACACGACGTTTGACGATCACGGAACGTTTACGATTTATGTCGGGACGTCACCGGAATCGGTCGAAGAAGTCGAACAGGTCCTAGCAGCTGAAATTAATCGATTGAAGCAGGATGGATTATCGGCTAAGGAACTGGAAGATGGAATTGAGCAGCTGAAAGGTTCTCTCATCTTGGGGAACGAAGGCACTTCGAGCCACATGAACCGAAATGCACGGAATGAGTTGCACCTGCACCGTCATCCGTCACTAGAAGAAGTGTTAGCGGATGTCGAACGGATTCGTCCGTCGGATATCGAGGAACTGATTCAGTACATCTTTTCGGAGGAACCGGCAAAGGCCTATATTCTTCCGGCAGACGATGATGATGAAGAGGAAGCCTGACAGTAGAACGGAATAGATGTAACACATGAAATGACGATGTCGAGAAAGAAGGAATACCGTTGAATTTAGCTGAACTGATTCAAGTCATACAGACGCAAAAAATCGAACGAATGGTAGAGGTGGACGTTACGTCCATCACGACCGATTCACGGGATGTTAAACCGGGCACATTGTTCGTTGCCATCAAAGGGTACACTGTTGATGGGCACGACTATGTTAAACAGGCGGAAGCACAAGGAGCAGTCGCAATTGTCGCGGAACAACCGGTCGACGTGTCGATTCCTGTCATTCTTGTTCGCAGTACATCACGTGCCATTGCCGAGTTGGCTGGTAAATTCTATGATTATCCTTCTGAAAAGATGCGGATGATCGGTATTACAGGAACGAATGGGAAAACGACGACGACGACGATCGTCCGTGATATATTAGCGCACCTTGGTCGGAAGACGGGCATCATCGGGACGGTTGAAGTCAAGATTGGCGACCGCGTCGTACCAAGCCGTAATACGACACCTCAAAGTTCTGAACTGCAAGCCTTTCTCCACCAGATGCACGAAGAAGAGGTCCAAGATGTCATCATGGAAGTATCTTCGCACGGATTAGAGCTTGGCCGGGTGACAGGTGTTGATTACGACGTAGCTGGATTTACGAATTTAACGCATGATCATCTCGATTTTCATAAAACGTTTGAGAATTACGCGCGCGCAAAAGGGTTGTTATTCGCACAACTTGGACAACGGCTGACGACAGAAAAAGTCGCAGTTTTGAACGCTGATGATCCGACGAGTGAATTGTATGAGATGATGACAGGTGCTCGTGTCATGACGTACGGTATTGACAATATGGCGGATCTTCGAGCGACGAACATCCATCAGTCGCTTCAACAAACGACATTCACGATGTTGTACAAGGAAGAACAAGTCGATGTCACGGCGAACTTCATCGGTCGCTTCAATGTCTATAATTTATTGCTTGCGACAGGAATCCTTTTGTCTTGCGGATATGATTTAGCGACGATTGCAGGAGCCATCTCAGCGATCCGTCCGGCAAAAGGACGGATGCAACGGTTGCCAATCGACGGGTATAACGTCTATGTCGATTATGCACATACGCCAGATGGCATTGAACAATGTCTGAAAGCACTTGTCGATGTACCGAAGGAAAAGATTGTTTTCCTCATTGGTACAGGTGGAAACCGTGACGTGACGAAACGACCAAAAATGGGTGAACTCGCTTCGACCTATGCAGGAACGGTCGTCATCACGACGGATGATCCACGATATGAAGCATATGATTCGATTACGTCTGGCATTGCAAAAGGGATGACTCACGATCAATTCGTCGAGATCGGCGATCGAGAAGAGGCAGTCCGTTACGCAGCACGTCTTGCGCGACCAGACAATATCGTCATCTTAGCCGGTAAGGGCCATGAAAAATATCAAATTATTGAGGATGAGAAAATTCCTCTCGATGAGGAAGTCATCGTCAAAGAGATGATACGGCAAATGGAGGAACAGAAGTGACTTATCAACCAATCGTTGTAACCATAGATCAATTTGAAACATTCGTAAAAACACATCCAAAAGGCGATTTACTTCAGCTTCCTGCGTGGGGTGAAGTCAAGAGCGCAACTGGATGGACACATGAACGCATTGCAGTCGGAACGACTTCCGGTGAGATTGCCGGAGTCGGGCTGCTCTTATTCAAGAAAGTACCGAAGTTACCGTTTACGCTTTGTTATGCGCCACGTGGTTTCGTCGTCGATTATATGGATACGGACGCACTCCGTGCCCTTCGTGACGAAGCGATTCGTGTCGCAAAACAACACAAGTCGATCGCGATTAAATTTGATCCAAACGTCGAGCGAGAAGAATACCCTGGGCTGTTACAGGAGATGCAAGGTCTCGGATTTAAACATAATGGCTTCGGTGGTGGTTTTGACTATGCACAACCACGTTTTACGATGGAGACGAGTCTTGAAGGGACAGAAAAAGAAATCTTCGATGGTTTCCATTCGAAGTTTCGCTATAATGTACGCCTTGCTGAACGCAAAGGTATCGTTTGCGAACAAGTCGATCGCGAAGGACTCAAAACATTTGCGAAACTGATGGTCGAGACGGGCGAGCGGGATGGTTTCTCGATTCGTGGTCTGGATTACTTCGAAAATCTGTACGATCATCTGCACCCACAAGGGGACGCTGTTTTGTTCTTGACGAAACTTGATGTCGTCCGTGCGCTTGAAAACACGGAAGCATTATTGCTTCAAGCCGATAAGGAACTCTCGAAGATTCATCGTCAGCTGGAGAAAGAAACAGCTGAGAAGAAGTTGAAGAGCTTAAACAACCGCTTGGAACAGACGACAGCACAAATTGAAAAAGCAGAGAAGTCGAAGACGGAACTGATGACGATTGCTGCGAAACATCCAAACGGTGTCATCTTGTCTGGTGGGTTATTAACGCTCGCTGGTCGACGTTCGTATTACTTATACGGCGCATCGTCAAACGAGTACCGGGAGTTCATGCCGAACCACTTGATGCAATGGACGATGATGCAATATGCGAAAGAACATGGAGCGCTCTCCTATGACTTCGGTGGAGTTAGCGGTTCGACCGATCCAGACGACCATTATGCGGGACTCTACGCCTTTAAATCAGGTTGGGGTAGTCGGATGATCGAAAAGATTGGTGAGTTCGATTACGTGCTTAATCGTCCCTTGTATCTATTACTTGAAACAGGGTTACCGATTCTCCAAAAATTGCGGAAGAAACTCCGTCGCTGATGAAACGGGGGACAATCTTCGGTTGGATCGTGTTTTTATTGACGATGTTTGCGGTTGGATTGTTTCTTGCGGCATCCATGAATCGGATGCCGACGATTTTAATGGATCAGCCAGAGCTCGGAATCGAGAGTTGTCCACGAGACGAAGCGGGTGAAAATCGATTGATTAACGCAAGCGAAGCGAACCTGAAACGTCTGCACCCAGCTGTTGAAGCAGGAGCAAAAGATCTGATCCGAGTTGCCCACTCTTGCTACAATATCGATATTAAGATTACGCAAGGGTACCGCTCGATTCAGCAACAGAACGCGCTTTATGAACAGGGGCGTTCTGAGGCAGGCGAAGTCGTCACAAATGCACGCGGTGGTGAATCGATGCATAATTATGGACTCGCTGTCGATTTCGTACAACTGGTGAACGGACAGATATCGTATGATCTTGAGTACGATGGGAATCGGTCAGGGAAAAGTGACTGGCGTGAAGTCGCTGATATTGGTAAAGCACTTGGTTTTGAATGGGGAGGCGACTGGAAACGATTCGTCGACTATCCACACTTCGAGATGACGTTCGGATATTCGCTTGACGAACTGAAGGATGGGGAACGTCCAAGTCGTTCGGAAAAAGCAAAACGGACGGAAGAAGTCGAAGACCTGTTGAATACATGATCAACGTCATTCCTGGAGTAATGTGGCAGGAATGACGTTTTTTTTAGATTTCCTAGTCGTTTTGTTGGCAGATTGTGAAAATTCGGCTAGAATAGTGATAGTGATAAGTGGACGGCTCACGAAAAGTGAATATGAATTATAGGAGGTCATGTTGTGTCAAAGAAGAAGACGGAAAAAGTAAGCGTCTTTGCTCTTGGTGGCGCCGGTGAGATCGGGAAGAACATGTACGTCGTCGAACTCGACGAGGACATCTTCGTCATCGATGCCGGATTAATGTTCCCAGGAGACGAGATGCTTGGAATCGATAAAGTCATTCCAGACATCAGTTATTTAAAAGAAAACAAAGAGCGGATTCAGGGGATTTTCATTACCCATGGTCACGAGGATCATATCGGGGCACTCAGTTACGTCTTACGTGACTTGAAGGTACCAGTTTACGGAACACGTTTAACGCTCGGTTTGATTGAACACAAATTAAAAGAAGCCGGTTTATTGAAAAAGGCAGATCTTCGTCCAATTGATGCCAAGACGAAATTAACCGTTGCAGGTCATTTTATTACGTTCTTCCGGGTCAACCACTCGATTCCGGATGCAGTCGGGGTTTGTATTCAAACGTCTCAAGGTGCCATCGTCCATACGGGGGATTTCAAGTTCGATTACACACCAGTCGATGGAAAACAGGCAGACTTCGGGAAAATTGCAGCGATTGGTCAACGGGGAGTACTTTGCTTACTGTCTGACTCGACGAATGCAGAGCGACCAGGGATGTCTGGGTCAGAATCGATCGTCGGTTCTGAACTCAACGATGTCATCTATGAGGCACCAGGTCGTGTCATCGTCGCTTCATTCGCTTCGAACATTCATCGTTTGCAACAAGTGTTTGCAGCAGCAGAAGCGAATAATCGTAAAGTAGCAGTCGTCGGTCGGAGTATGGTCAACAACGTCGAAGTGGCACAGCGTTTGAATTACTTACGCTTTAAACAAAAAACACTGATTGATCTGTCTGACATCAACCGCCTCGACGATAACCAAGTCGTCATCTTGACGACAGGATCGCAAGGTGAGCCGATGGCAGCCTTGACACGAATGGCACGTAACGCGCATAAGCAAGTTAACATTCGCTTAAACGATACCGTCGTCGTTGCGGCTTCGCCGATTCCAGGTAATGAAAAGTCGGTTTCGAAAACAATCGACCTATTATTCCGTGCGGGTGCGAATGTCATTTATAACCAACGAAAAGTGCACGTTTCAGGTCACGGTCATGCAGAAGACTTAAAATTGATGCTCAACTTGATCAAACCGAAATTCTTCTTACCGATCCACGGTGAATTCCGGATGCAAAAGGCACATAGTCGTCTAGCACAAACAGTGGGTGTCAATGCAAACAACATCTTCATCATCGAAAATGGTGATGTCGTTGAGTTTGAGAAACGAAAAGCACGGATGTCACGTAAAGTTAACGCTGGTAACGTCTTGATTGATGGAATCGGTGTCGGTGATGTTGGAAACATCGTGCTTCGCGATCGTCGCTTGTTATCGCAAGACGGTGTCGTCCTCTGTGTCATTACGATCAGTCGGAAAAACAAGACGATCGTCTCGGGACCAGAAATCATCTCTCGTGGATTCGTCTACATGCGCGAATCAGAGGATATGATTAATGAAGCGAACCGAATCGTTGCGAAACAACTGCAAGGTAAATTAAACGGAGAATTGGATTGGACGGAAATGAAATCGCTGATTCGAGATAAACTGAGTGCTTATCTCTATGAACAGACGAAACGCCGCCCGATGATTCTTCCAATCATCATGGAGATTTAACAAACAAGCGGCTCAGATTGACCAATACCTGGTCCACTGAGCCGTTTTTTTATCAGGAGGGATGACGTATGGCGACGACGAAACGAAAACCCGTACGAAAAAAAACGCCGCCACGGAAACGACCGGCAGCTAAGAAACAACGTCAGCCGATTGCTTATCGTACATATGCGACCATCATCGCAATCGTCTCACTGCTTGCCTTCTTCCTCGCTTTTGGAGAGTTCGGAAAAGTCGGACTGACGCTAGCTGACGGAGGAGAACGACTGATTGGTCAGTTTGGTTCCTTATTATATGGAGGGATTGGTGCTGTCCTACTCTTACTACTGTCGTCTGCTTCGCGCGCACAAAAATGGGCATGGTCGATGTTACTGATCGGTTTAGTTGTCTGGATCGATTTGATACTTGGTGCACCCCGCGGTATCTTAAACGGATGGCTTTATCAAAACGCAGCCTATTACATCTCAAGCAGTGGTGCCTTTTTGATTGGCCTGTTCTTTATTGGGACAGCCGTTCATTTACTTCGACCAGCGTTCTATGGAGAACTCTGGCTCGGACTTCGGGAACGCATAGAAGAGTTTCGCAATCGTGAACGGATACCTCGTCCTCGTGTCGAAAAAGAGCTGACGCCGAAACCGGTCCGTGAGAAAAAACCGAAGACGTTGCGACCGGCAACTGTCGAGGAACCGGTGGAAACGGAACAAGAAGCAGAGGATCCTTCGGTCAACATTCAAGACGTACCAATCATTGGTTTTGCTGATCATGTTGAACCGCAAGCAGCGGAGACACAAGGACCACTGACGATGACGGAGACACCAGATGGATATCAACTGCCGTCGCTTGATTTATTAGCCGAGCCGACGTCAAAAGACTTATCGGGTGAGAATAAACGACTAAAGGATAACGCGACGAAATTGATTGCAACCTTAAAATCATTCGGAATTGGAGCGAAAGTCTTAAAAATTCACTTAGGACCGAGTGTTACGAAATATGAAATTGAACCAAAGCAGGGCATCAAGCTTAGTCGAATTACTGGACTCGCCGATGATTTAGCGCTTGCGTTAGCGGCGAAAGATATTCGGATCGAAGCACCGATTCCGGGGAAAGCTGCTGTTGGGATTGAAGTTCCAAACCGTGAAGTCGCGATGGTCTCCCTTCGAGAAGTACTTGGCGCAGAAAGTGTACAATCGGATAGCGATCGATTACTTGTAGCGCTTGGACGAAGTATTTCTGGTGAGACGGTAACGGCAAAGTTGAATAAGATGCCACACGTCTTAGTTGCCGGTTCAACCGGTTCTGGTAAATCGGTCTGTATTAACGGTATGATTGTCTCGATATTAATGCGCGCACGACCGGATGAAGTCCGTCTGATGATGATCGATCCGAAAATGGTCGAGTTGAATGTCTATAATGGGATTCCACATCTCTTAGCACCAGTTGTCACTGATCCGAAAAAAGCGGCACAGGCGTTAAAACAAGTCGTCTCAGAAATGGAACGTCGTTATGAGATCTTCAGCCAAAACGGAGCAAGAAACATTGAAGGCTACAATGCATTGATTGATAAGATGAACGCAGAGGAAAAAGTTCATCAACGATTACCGTACATCGTCGTCATCGTCGATGAGTTGGCAGACTTGATGATGGTTGCGTCAAATGAAGTCGAAGATGCGATCATGCGTCTTGCACAAATGGCACGAGCGGCAGGAATTCATATGGTCATCGCGACGCAACGACCGAGTGTTGATATCATCACGGGTGTCATCAAGGCGAATATTCCATCGCGTATCGCATTTAGTGTCTCGAGTGCGACAGACTCACGGACGATTCTTGATACAGGAGGTGCTGATAAGTTGCTTGGACGAGGAGATATGTTGTTACTCGGTAACGGCATGAACAAACCCGTCCGCGTACAAGGTGCCTTCCTATCGGATGAAGAAGTCGAGAAGGTCGTCAATCATGTCATCAGTCAACAAAAGGCACAATACGTTGAAGCGATGATTCCAAAAGATGTACCGGAAGGGGAAACAGAAGTCGATGATCCTCTTTATGATGAAGTTGTCCAGTTCATTCTGACCCAAGAGACGGCATCGACTTCAATGATTCAACGAAAGTACCGGATTGGTTATAACCGCGCAGCCCGTCTAATCGATGCGTTAGAAGAAAACGGATTGATTGGTCCGTCTGAGGGATCGAAACCACGTCGTGTCATGGGACGTTGATCGATTGAAAAGGAAGTCACGGATTATTCCGGGACTTCCTTTTCTTTTTTTAGAATAATGGCTTGATAGAAGGAGAACCTCGTTCATATAAAAATATAAAGGATCAAAACAGAGGATGATTTTGTATAAATAGAAATGAATGGGAAAAATCTAGAATCAAACAAAAATAAAATCGCTTTCATGAAAATAGTTGTCAGACGTCTGTTGATTTTCGAAAGACTTTTTGGCATACTCAGTCATATGAGAGACCGACCTTTGACTAAGGTCTGGGAGCGACTTTTTCACAAATAGATAATGAAAGCGCTCTCATAAATGTAGAGGAGATGGATAAGATGAAGAAGAAACACGTGATCGTATCGATGATGTCAGTAGCAACGGTTGGTCTTGCTGCTTGTGGTGGTTCTGGTGAGAAAGCCGATCAAAAAGATCAATTCTCTGTTGCAATGGTAGCAGACAAGGGTGGAATCGATGACAAATCGTTCAACCAATCAGCTTGGGAAGGACTTCAAGCATACGGAAAAGACAACAAACTTCAAAAAAACGAAGGCTTCTCTTATCTACAATCTAAATCACAACAAGATTATCAGCCGAATTTATCACGTCTTGCTCGTGGTGGAGAAGATTTAGTCTTCGGAATCGGGAACACGTTCAATGAGGATATCAAAACAGTTGCGGATCAATTTAAAGACACACAATTTGCAATCGTTGATAACGTCGTTGAAGGAAAAAACGTCACGTCGATTACATTCAAGGAAAATGAGGGAGCGTATCTCGCGGGGATCGTTGCTGCAATGGAAACTAAAAAAGATCACATCGGTTTCGTTGGTGGAATGAAGATGGACGTTATCGAGCGGTTCCGTGCTGGTTTCGAAGCAGGTGCTAAATCCGTCAATCCGAAGATTAAAATTGATGTTCAGTATGCTGAAGATTTCGCAGCGCCAGAAAAAGGTCAAGCCATCGCAGCAGGTATGTACGGTAAAGGAGCAGATATTATCTTCCCAGCAGCAGGTGGGACAGGAAATGGTGTCTTCACAGAAGCGAAGAATCGTAAGAAAAATGGTGAAGATGTTTCGGTTATCGGTGTCGATCGTGACCAAAAAGAAGAAGGTATGCCTGAAGATGTAACATTGACATCTGTCATTAAGCGTGTTGATCGTGCAGTCGAAGATACAGCAAACGCAGCGAAAGACGGTAAACTCGAAGGTGGAAAAACGATTCGTTATGGTCTGAAAGAAGATGGCGTTGATGTTGTTCCGTCAGAAAAAATTTCGAAGAAGACGATGACGGTGCTTGAAAAAGCAAAAGCGGATGTCGTTTCTGGAAAAATCGAAGTACCTGAGCAATAAGCGTTGAAAAGAGAAAGGGCATTCTTAGGTAGAATGCCCTATTTTCTTCCATTATTGATTGCGTTATGAAAAGGGTTACAAAAGCGCCAGAAGTCAGACTTCTAACCTGTTACAAAATGATTGCAGGATTGTGTTGGGCGTCATATACTTATCTTGGCTGGAGTTCTCATACGTCAGAAGTCTGAGCACTGGTTACAACTAGATAGAGGATGGAGATGCGTCATGTCGATTAAATTAGATCATCGTTTGCTTTATTTACGTGTGATTGAAAAAATCAAGTCTGACATCGATGACGGCGTTTACAAGGAAGGCGAGAAGCTCCCTTCAGAGTTTGAACTTTCAAAGCAACTTGGCGTCAGTCGAGCTACTCTTCGAGAGGCATTACGAATTCTTGAAGATGAGAACATCGTCATCCGTAAACACGGTGTCGGTACGTTTATCAATGCAAGACCACCGTTTACTTCTGGCATTGAGGAGTTATACAGTGTGACAGAAATGATTGCACGTGCAGGTATGATTCCGACATCAGAAGTGTTATCATCCGAGATGGTCCAACCGACTGAGCGCGACCGAGAACGCTTTCAACTTGGTCCGGATGAATTGGTTTATCGAATCGAACGAATCCGACTCGCAGGAGATGTTCCTGTCGTCTATTGTATCGATAAGATTCCAAGCCATTATATTAAAAATGAAGAGCAGTTCACCTCTTCGACATCATTATTTGATGCTCTAGAAAAAGAACTCGGACGACGTGTCACACATGCCGTGACGCATATCGAGCCGCGTATTGATCCGAAAATCGCTGAACAATTACATACGGACCAACCTTTGCTCGCATTGCGCCAGACGCATTATGATGAGCTCGATCGTTCCGTTCTTTTTTCAGCGAACTACTTCCGAGCAGATAAGTTTGATTTCCACGTCATCCGTAAACGTGTGTGAGCCATTGTTTTAGGATGAATACTGAAAGCGCTTTCCGTCATAACCTACGTAACGCTCCTCATCGCCAGCCTCGGGTGCTAGACGTAGTCTTGAACTTTGTATGACCATATTCGAAAGGGGATTTTCCAGATGAAAAAGAAGTCACTTCTCGCATTAGCAGCAACAGGTTTAGCAATGAGTTCGGTCCTTGCAGCATGTGGTGGCAACGACGATTCAAAAGATTCAGGTAGCGGTAGCAAATCAGAAGGCTT